>DAIDHB010000491.1 GCA_027452145.1 Planctomycetales bacterium | reverse complement strand
CCATCTTGAGCAGATTCGCCATGGGTAGGCTCCAGGGACAACGAAGTTGTCCCTGGAGCCTATCTGGCTGATCTGAGTCTCCTCAAAGTGGCTGGTTTTCAAGCGCCCATCGGTGGCTGGTTTTGAGCGCCCGCTGACACTCCCCGATCTCGAAATGCCCGGCCATTCGTTTCGGAAGCCGTATCGTGAAATGCTTCTCGGGACCATCAAAAATCACGCGGAAATTATCCAGAAACCCAGTCCTTCCCCAGAGAGCCGATTCCTCAACCCCTGCATCGAACGCCACAACCGCATCCCACTTGATCCGTCTCTCATCCAGAATAATCCCCAGATGCACACACCCTCACGTCACTTTGTGACCGACGCCCGTGTAATCATCTGACTGTCCATCGCCGGTCGCCAGGAATCGGTTGGATCTCCGCGAACGCCTCCAGGGACAAGACGCAATCAGTAGCCCCGATATTGAGGAGGCCCCACAACGGGAGGCTGTAGCCTGGGCCACGCCGTCCCCAGACCTCGACCCTGAGTTCGGGTCGCCAGATCGTCGCCGACTCGGCCTCTGGAGCCGAGTCGGATTCGTGGTAGGGGCGGTACGCGAATCGCTGGGTAAGCAATTCGCCTACCCCCGATGGAGACGGGGAACCCGTTCGTAAGAGACGTTCTTGAGTCCCTGGTTGTTGACTTGCTTCACCAGTCCGGCCAGCGTGTCATCGGCGGCTACGATGCGAGCATCCTCAGACCAGGCGACCCACCTGCCGGCCAACTCCGCCGGCGGGGGCGGATAGGATGACGCCGTCAGCAGAATCCGGCTGGACTTCGAGAGCTTTTTCCGGAGTCGAGGGGCCGGCAAGGTTCGACCGAAGGCAGGTCGCTTTGGCGCCAACTTGAGGTTCATGGGCCACCCTCACCTCTCCATTGACCGACCAGTTGGCGTGTCTGGCTGGTTTCCTGCTTGGCCGGCCAGCAGTCGAAGCATATAGCACGTCGTTCGTCCACCACAAGATTCCGGTGAGGTATGTCTAACGCCCGCCACCCGGATCGTCAATTTCGACTCCATCCATCTCGCTGGAGCCACCACCGGACGGCCTTCGAAGCTCACCAGCGTGTTGGCAACCCGCATGACGCCGGGGCTCCGACCCCGACTCCCGGAGATCGACAACGAGGACACCGCAGATTGTTCCGGCCCTTGCCCCGGATTCGGGCGAGGTCGGACCGCTTCGGACCGCGGCAGGGTCGACCTCGCCTAACCGACCGCCGGGTCCGCCCGGCCCGCGGCCGACGGACCCGAGGTCACCGCGCAGCGGGTCCCGGCGCCCTCACTCCAGAATCACGCCTTCGCCGCCGCGCGGACGGGCTCGAAGGTGAACTCCCCTTGCGCCTCGTCCCAGCCGATCTCGACGGTGTCCCCCTCGGCGATCTTCTGCCCCAGGAGCTCGGTGGCCAGGCGGTTGGCCAGCCGCTGCTGGATCACCCGCTTGAGCGGACGGGCGCCGTAGGCCGGGTCGAAGCCTTCCTCGGCCAGCCGCTTCTTGGCCGCGTCGTTGATCCGGATCGTCAGCCCGGCCTCGGCGAGCTGCGCCTGGAGGCGACGCATCTGGATGTCGACGATCTCCGTCAGTTGCTCCATGCCCAGCGGACGGAAGATGATCGTCTCGTCCACCCGGTTGAGGAACTCGGGGAGGAACGCGGTTCGCAGCACATCCTGGATCTCGCGCCGCATCCGCTCCTCGTCGCCCGAGCCGGCGAGCTCGGCGATCACGTGGCTGCCCAGGTTCGAGGTCATGATGATGACCGTGTTGCGGAAGTCCACCGTCCGGCCCTGGCCATCGGTCAGGCGGCCGTCGTCGAGCACCTGGAGCAACACGTTGAACACATCCCGGTGGGCCTTCTCCATCTCGTCGAGCAGGACGACCGAGTAGGGCCGGCGGCGGACCGCCTCGGTGAGCCGGCCGCCCTCCTCGTAGCCGACGTAGCCCGGCGGGGCGCCGATCAGGCGGGCGACGTTGTGCCGCTCGCCGTACTCGCTCATATCCAGGCGGACCATCGCGGCCTCGCTGTCGAAGAGGAACTCGGCGAGCGCCTTGGCCAGCTCGGTCTTACCGACGCCGGTGGGTCCCAGGAACAGGAAGCTGCCGATCGGCCGGTTCGGGTCCTGCAACCCGGCCCGGCTGCGGCGCACGGCGTCGGCGACGGCGTGCACGGCGGCGTCCTGGTCGACCATCCGCAGGTGAATCTGGTCCTCGAGCTTCAGGAGCTTCTCGCGCTCGGTGGTCAGCATCCGCGAGACGGGGATCCCCGTCCACTGGCTGACGACCTCGGCGATCTCCTCCGAGTCGACCTCCTTCTTCAGCAGCCGCTGGGCACCGCCGCCGCCGCCGGCGGGCTGGCCGTCGCCGGCCGCCTCGGCCTCGGCGACCCGCTTTTCCAGCGCCTGGCGCTCCGAGTCGAGCGCAGCGAGCGCCTGGTACTGCTTCTCATCGGGCCGCTCGCCGCGCTGCTGCATCTGGCGGATCTCGTCCCAGTGCCGGTGGTACTCCACCTTGAGCGCCTCGAGCCGCTCGCGCACCTTCTGGACGTCGCCCAGGCCGGATTTCTCCATCTCCCACTGGCTGCGGAGGTCCTGGAGCTCCTTCTCGATCCGATCGATGTCGCCGCGGACCTCGTCCAGGCGCTCCAGCGCGTGCTCCTCCTCCTCGTTCTCGAGCATCTGCTCGGCCAGCTTCAGTTGCACCAGCCGTCGCTGGCGCTCGTCGATCTCCTGGGGCACCGACTGGAGCTCCATCGACAGCCGGCTGGCGGCCTCGTCGACCAGGTCGATCGCCTTGTCGGGCAGGAAGCGGTCGGTGATGTACCGCGACGACAGCTTGGCCGCGGTCACCAGCGCCGAGTCCTTGATCTTGACCTTGTGGTGAAGCTCGTAACGCTCCTTCAGCCCGCGGAGGATGGCGATCGTGTCCTCCACGGTGGGCTCGGAGACAAAAACCGGCTGGAACCGGCGCTCGAGCGCCGGGTCCTTCTCGATGTTCTCGCGGTACTCGTCCAGCGTGGTGGCGCCGATGCAGCGCAGCTCGCCGCGGGCCAGGGCCGGCTTGAGCAGGTTGGCCGCGTCCATCGATCCTTCGGCCTTGCCGGCGCCGACGACCAGGTGCAATTCGTCGATGAAGAGGATCACCTTGCCGGCGGACTCGGTCACTTCCTTGAGCACGGCCTTGAGCCGCTCCTCGAACTCGCCGCGAAACTTGGTCCCGGCGACCAGGGCTCCCATGTCCAGCGCGATCAGCCGGCGCTGCTTGAGGCTCTCGGGCACGTCGCCCGAGACGATCCGCTGCGCCAGGCCTTCGACGATCGCCGTCTTGCCCACGCCGGGCTCGCCGATCAGAACGGGGTTATTCTTGGTGCGGCGGCTGAGCACCTGGACGACGCGGCGGACCTCCGAATCGCGGCCGATCACGGGATCGATCTTCCCCTGGCGGGCCATCTCGACGAGGTCGCGGCCGTAGCGCTCGAGCGACTGATACTTGTCCTCGGGGGTCTGGTCGGTGACCCGCTGGCCGCCGCGGACCTTTTGCAGGGCCTGGAGGACCTCCTTGTCGGTGATCCCCAGGGCATTGAGCACGGCCTGGGCCTTGCTCTTGACCTTCACCAGGGCGAGCAAGAGGTGCTCGACCGAGACGAACTGATCCTTCATCCTCGAGGCCTCGGCAGAGGATGCCTCGAGGACCTGGTTGAGCTCGGGCCCGATCGACTGTTCGCCGCCCGAGACCTTCGGGAGGGAGTTGAGCCCCTCCTCGGCGGCCTTGAGGATCTGCGCCGGGTTGACGCCGAGCTGCGACAGCAGCGAGCGCACGACCTGCTGGTCGGGGTCCAGGAGCGCCGCCAGCAGGTGCATCGGCTCGAGCCGCTGATGCCCGCGCTCCTGGGCCAGCGCCTGGGCCCGCTGGACGGCTTCCTGACTCTTCAGCGTGAGTTGGTCGAATCGAAATGCCATGGTCGTGGGCCGTCGTAAGGAACCGAATCCTGGCCAGGTCAGCCCGACGGGACCGACCGCATCAGGACGCGGTTGCGTGGACTAAGGGAGGATAGATGTATCCGTCTTCGATGAAGGTTCCGCCGAACATCTGCCAGTTGAGACGCAGAGGTCGCAATTGCGGGAACCGATTGTTGTGCTCGACCGCCGCCTGGGCCAGCGGGTCTTTCCCGCTGATGACCTTCACCCGCATGGGGTCGAGGTATTCGGGCGGGTATTGAATGGTCAGTCGCGCCACCTCGCCGTAAGCTGGATAGACCCCGGCCTCGTCGATCCGGTCCGACGTCAGATAAAGGTAGCGATGATCGTCGTCGCTCGCCTTGAGCCAGAAAGCGGCCTTGAGGGGTACATACCGGTCGAATTCTCGAGCCAGCCTTTCACCCTCCTCAATCTCTTCTCTCACCAGTGGCCCGTAATCCATGACAAGACTCCATTGGATGCGTCAGCGACGGCGACGAAGAGCTCGCGGGCCTCTACCTCGGACCACCGCTGATAACGGGACGCCTCTTTCCAGTCCTTCACGGCCAGCCAGTTCTGCCTCAAGACGGCGTTGGTGCTGATGTCGGCATCGCGAAGTCCCTTGAGCCCTGCCACGACAAGAAGGTTCTCGAAGTCATGCGAGAAGCTCTTCAGGACGCGGTCCTTCTCGGGGAAGTCATGGAGGCCGGTCAATCTGGCAATACATGCTTTCAAGGCACATTCGACGGCATAACCGGCCAGGTAATAGGCGCCAGACCACTGCCCAGCGTTGAGGAGGACATCTGCGTCGCGAAGACGCTCGACTGCAAGTTGCTGCAAGTTGCTGCAAGTCAGTCCGGTTCACTCCATTCCCCCACAATCACAGGACCGTCCCGGCGATTGCTTCTTGGGCCTACCCATCCAGCCGCGTCGCGTCGAGGTAGGCCGGCGGCGGCCGGCGGGTATGACCCTCGCCGGCCGCCGGCCGCGGATTGCTACTTCTTCTCCTCGAACTCGACGTCGATGACGTCCTCGGGCTTGGGCCCCGCTCCGGCACCGCCGTCGGGGGACGGCCCGCCGGGTCCGGCTCCGAAGCCCGCACCCGCGCCGGGGCCTGCACCCGGGCCGGGTCCGGCCTCACCGCCAGCCTTGGCACCCGCGGCGTACAGGTGCTCGGCCATGGCCTGGCTGGCGCGCTGGAGCTCGTCGATGGCGGTGTTGAGCGCCGCAACGTCCTCGCCCTTCTTGGCCTCGTTGACCTTGGCGATCGCGGCGTCGAGCGCCTGGCGATCGGACTCGCTGAGCTTGTCCTTGGACTCCTCGAGCAGCTTCTCGAGCTGGTAGACCCGCTGCTCGGCGGTGTTCCGCGCCTCGGCCAGCTCGCGACGCTTCTTGTCCTCGGCAGCGTGGGATTCGGCGTCGCGCTTCATCCGCTCGATCTCGTCCTTGTTCAGGCCGCCCGAGGACTCGATCCGGATCGTCTGCTCCTTGCCGGTCCCCTTGTCGCGCGCCGTGACGTTCAGGATGCCGTTGGCGTCGATGTTGAAGGAGACCTCGATCTGGGGCACGCCCATCCGGGCCGGCGGGATGCCCTCGAGGTTGAAGTCGCCGAGGAACCGGTTGTCGCCGGCCATCGGCCGCTCGCCCTGGAAGACCTTGATGGTCACCGCGGTCTGGTTGTCCTCGGCGGTCGTGAACGTCTCCTTCTTCTCGGTCGGGATCGTGGTGTTCTTGGGCACCAGGACGGTCATGACGCCGCCCTTGGTCTCCAGGCCGAGCGACAGCGGAGTCACGTCGAGCAGCACGACGTCGGTGACGCTGCCCGTGAGCACCGCGCCCTGGATGGCCGCGCCGACGGCGACGACCTCATCGGGGTTGACGCCCTTGTGGGGCTCCTTGCCGAAGATGTCCTTGACGATCTGCTGGACCCTGGGCATGCGGGTCGAGCCGCCGACGAGCACGACCTCGTCGATGTCCGACGGCTTGAGCTTGGCGTCCTTGAGCGCCGTCATGACGGGCCCGCGGCACCGTTCGAACAGGCTGTCGGTGAGCTTCTCGAACTGCGCCCGGGTGATCGCCATCGTCAGGTGCTTGGGCCCCGAGGCATCGGCCGTGATGAACGGCAGGTTGATATCCGCCTGCGCCTGGAACGACAGGTCCTTCTTGGCCTTCTCGGCGGCCTCCTTGAGGCGCTGCAGCGCCATCTGGTCCTTGCGCAGGTCGATCCCCTGCTCCTTCTTGAACTCGTCGGCGATGTGGTGGATCAGGGCCTCGTCCCAGTCGTCGCCGCCCAGGTGGGTGTCGCCGTTGGTCGAGAGCACCTCGAAGACGCCGTCGGCGACGTCGAGGACCGAGATGTCGAACGTGCCGCCGCCCAGGTCGAAGACGGCGATCTTCTCGTTCTTCTTCTTCTCCAGCCCGTAGGCCAGGGCCGCGGCGGTCGGCTCGTTGATGATCCGCGCGACCTCCAGCCCGGCGATCTGACCGGCGTCCTTGGTCGCCTGGCGCTGGCTGTCGTTGAAGTACGCCGGGACCGTGATCACCGCCTTGCGGACCTTGTGGCCCAGGTAGCTCTCGGCCGCCTCCTTGAGCTTCCGGAGGATCATCGCCGAGACTTCGGGCGGCGTGTAATCCTTCTTCGTCGCCTCCATGTGCACCTTGACGTAGTCGCTCGAACCGCCCACGACCTCGTAGGGGATCATCTTCTCCTCGGACTGCACCTCGCTGTGCCGCCGGCCCATGAACCGCTTGATCGAGTAGACCGTCCCCTTGGGATTGGTGATCGCCTGCCGCTTGGCCGGGTCGCCCACCAGGATGTCCCCCTTGGCCGTGAACGCCACGACCGACGGCGTCAGGCGGCTCCCCTCCTGGTTGGGGATGACCGTCACGTCGCTCCCCTCCATCACCGCGACCACGCTGTTGGTCGTCCCCAGGTCGATCCCGATGATCTTTTCACCCTCTGACACGACGCGTCTCCTTTCCCAACGTACGTAAGGCGGTGACCAGCCGAGGAACCCGAGCCCGTCATCCCGGCCCCCACGCCAGGACCGGACACCAGACCCAAATATATCGCAACCGCCGCGGGCTCCGCGATCCGGAACCACCGATCACCGGCCCACCCGCTCGCCCCGCCTCTTTCGACTCTTCTTAACTTGCAATTCGACGGCCCCTCCACCATAAAGCAAGAGCCGTACCAATGCGAAAAACAGCCTCGGCGTCGAAACACAAGATCTTTATTTTAAACGACTTAAAAAATACGCCGTCCCCACCGCGTGCCGACCGCCATGCGGATTGACTGCCAAAACGACACCCGACTGGCAGGACGGAACGACCGACTGCAAAAATGACAGCCGCCAGGGTGGACGAGGCCGGGCTGGGGGCTATCTGGGTAATCTGGGCGGCCCGGCGCGACCCGGCCCGGCGGCATTGCGACTCGTGTCGGAGAAGAAGCTTGACAGCGAGGGAATTATTCTTTTAATTACTTATCAGAGAAACGTTTACGCCTCGGCTCGACCCGCGCCGCCCGGCCGCGGACCCCGGGCGGGGAGATGCCGCCCGTTCTTAACCTTAGCGATTGGCCGGAAACCAGTTATGAACCGGAAGCCATCGTCGAATAAGCGGACGGCCGCCGGGCCGAAGGAAACCCCCACCTCGAAGGCGGCGGCGGAGCCGAAGCGGGCGCCCACCAGCCTGGCGAGCCTGAGGACCCAGATCGACCGGCTCGACCACGAGCTGGTCGATCTGCTGAACCGCCGGGCGGAAGTGGTGGTCCGGGTCGGCCAGTTCAAGCAGGACCGGGGGCTGGAGGTCTGGTCGGCGGCGCGCGAGGACGAGGTGATCGCCCAGGCCCTGGCGGCCAGCCGCGGCCCGATGCCGGCCGAGACGCTGCGGACCATCTTCCGCGAGCTGATCAGCGGCTCGAGGTCGCTGGAGCGGCCCCTTCGAGTGGCCTGCCTGGGGCCGAAGTACAGCTATTCCCACCTGGCCTCGGTCGCCCGCTTCGGCGAGGCGGTCGAGCACGTCCCAGTCGGCTCGATCGCGGCGGTCTTCGAGGAGGTCAACCGCCGTCACGTCCAGTTCGGCCTGGTGCCGCTGGAGAACTCGACCGACGGCCGCGTCGCCGACACCCTCGATTGCTTCATCAAGCTGCCGAACCTGAAGATCCGGGCCGAGGTCCGGCTGCGGGTCCACCATTGCCTGATGGGGCGGTGCGAGTGGGGCCAGATCCGCCGGGTGTACTCGAAGGCCCAGGCGCTGTCGCAATGCCGCAACTGGCTGGGCAAGAACGTGCCCCAGGCGGCCAAGGTCGAGGTGGTCTCGACGGCCGCCGCCGCCGAGCTGGCCGCGCGCGAGGACTACGCCGCCGCCGTCGCCAGCCGCGCCGCGGCCGCCGCCCACCGACTGAATATCCTGGCCGAGAACATCGAGGACCAGCCGCACAACGTCACCCGCTTCGCCGTCATCGCCGAGCGGCCCGGCGAGCGCACCGGCCGCGACAAGACCACGCTGATGATCCGCCTGGCCAACCAGGCCGGCTCGCTGGCCCGCACGATTGCCCCGTTCGAAAAGTTCGGCGTCAACATGACCTGGATCGAGTCCTTCCCGATCCCCGCACCCGGTGCCCACGACCACGACCCGTCGTACCTCTTTTTCCTCGACATCGAGGGGCACGCCGACGATGCCCCCGTCCAGAAGGCCCTCGAGCTCGTCCGCAAGCGCTGTGAACGCCTCGATATCCTGGGGTCCTATCCGCGGAGTGAGTGTATCGAGAGCTGAGCCGCTTCGAGTGAATCCCGATCCATGCATATCACCACCCCCGCCATCCGCGAATTCGACCATCGGCCCCATCCGGCCGTGGCCGTCCTGATGGTCTTCTGCTGCGCCGGCGGGATCGCGATCGGCGGGTTCCTCGCTGCCTACCCGCCGGCGAACGGCATCCGTAGCGAGCTCCGCGGCATCGCGCTGTCGCAGGAGCAGACCCGGTGGTTTGGCATCTTCCTGCTCGTCGCCTCGCCGGCCGCCGCGCTCGGGACCATCGGGCTGATCCGCATCTCGTTCTTCAGCGAGCGCCGCGTCGCGATTACCGAGCGGTCGCTCATCGTCCCGAAGCCCACGCGGCTCGGCGTCTCGCTCGACGAGATCGAGATCCCGCTCGACGAGATCACGCGGCTCTCGCTCGACGATCACACCACCGGCGGCCGCGGCGTCTGGATCATCCATACCGGCGGCAAGGTCTTCCTCGCCGCCAACATGTTCCGCTCCCGCCGCGAGTTCGACGCGATGGCGCGGGCCGTCATGAAGGCCGCCGGCCACGGTGATGACGAGCCGGCCGAGGTCGAATAGCTCAACGGGCGTGGCGGATCGCCTCGACGGCCGCGGGGTTCTCGAGGGTCGACAGATCCCCCGGCTCCTGCCCGATCGAGACGCGCTGGATCACCCGGCGGAGGATCTTGCCGCTGCGGGTTTTGGGCAGCTCGGCGACGAACCGGATCGCCTCGGGCCGGAACGAATGCCCCAACCCCTCGGCGACCTGGGCACACAGCTCGCTCGCCAGCGCGGCATCGCCCTGGCATCCGGGTCGGAGCACGACGAAGCCCAGAATCACCTCGCCCTTGACGGCGTGCGGCACGCCCACCGCCGCTGATTCCGACACGGCGTCGTGCGCATTCAGCACCGACTCGACCTCGGCCGGGCCCAGCCGCTTGCCGGCGACCTTGATCGTGTCGTCGCTGCGGCCGTGGAGGAACCAGTCGCCATCCGCGTCGATTGACGCCCAGTCGCCGTGGACCCAGACGTCCGGCCAGCGCGACCAGTATGTCGCGATGTAACGCTCGGGGTCGCCCCAGATGCCGCGGGTCATCGCCGGCCACGGTCTGGTGCAGACCAGCTCGCCCACGCCCTGGCCGGGACCCAGCGATCGGCCGTCGGCGTCGTACACGTCCACCGCCATCCCCAGCGACGGGCCGACCAGCGAGCACGGCTTCAGCGGCGTCGTCGGGAACGCCGAGAGCAAACACGCGCCGACCTCGGTGCCGCCCGTGATGTTAATGATCGGCAGCCGTCCACCGCCAACCGTCTGGAACAGCCAGCGCCAGGATTCGGGGTCCCACGGCTCGCCGGTCGAGGCCAGGATCCGCAGGTTTGACAGGTCGTGCGACCGCACCGGCTCGTCGCCGTACTTGATCAGGGCGCGGGTCAAGGTCGGTGAGACGCCCAGGATCGTCACCCCGTGCCGCTCGACGATCGACCAGAGCCGATCAGGCGCCGGGTAATCCGGCACGCCCTCGACCAGCACCACGGTCCCGCCCGCCGCGAGCCCGCCGACCAGCTCCCACGGCCCCATGATCCAGCCCAGGTCCGTGACCCAGAGCAGCACGTCGTCAGCGTGCATGTCGGCCTGGTGCGCGGCCTCCTGCGCGATCTTCACCAGGAACCCGCCGTGCACGTGCACCGCGCCCTTGGGCCGCCCCGTGGTACCCGAGGTGTACATCACCATCACCGGCGCCTCGGGATCGAGCGGTTCGCATGGGCAATCGGCCGAGGCGCCGGCGACCAGCTCGGCCCAGTCGAGGTGCCGGGGATCCGCCGGAGGGACTGCACCGCCAAATCCCCACCCGGCCGCCGGCCGCGCGACGATCACGTGGCGGACGCTCGGGCTGGCCTCGGCGGCCTCGTGCGCCACGGGCTCGAGCAGGATCGGCTTGCCGCGGCGCGAGGTGACGTCCGCCGTGATGAGCGCCACGGCCTTTCCGTCATCCAGCCGGGCCGCCACGGCACTGGCGCCGAAGCCCGAGAAGATCGGCATCGCCACGGCGCCGATCCGCGCGCACGCCAGGAACGCCACGACCGCCTCGGGGATCATCGGCAGGAACAATCCCACGCGGTCGCCCTGCTTGATCCCGAGGTTCCGCAGCCCATTGGCCAGCCGGCAGCTCTCGGCGTGCAGCTCGGCATACGTCAGCCGGCGGACCGATCCGTCCTCGCCCTCCCAGACGATGGCCAGGTGGTCGCGGCGCGTGGGAGACAGGGCATGGCGGTCGAGGCACTGATGCGCCAGGTTGATCGATCCGCCGACGAACCATCGGCACCAGGCGATCCCTCGGCTTGAGTCGAGGATGGTCTCGTGCGGGCGTAAGAAGGCGATGTCCAGGTCCTCGAGCACGGCCGACCAGAACCACTCGATGTCGGCGGTGCTGCGCGCTACCAAGTCGCGGTGATCGGCGATCCCGTGGCGCCTCATGAACCGCGTGACGTTGGCCCGCTCGACGACGTCCGGCGTCGGACTCCAGAGGTACTCACCCGGCATGGCGGCTCCGATCGTCTGGGAGGGAGGTTCACGCTTCGGTCGTCGAGCATCAGACGCCTTGATCCGGCCATTATACGGGAATGCCTCGCCTCCGCGACTTGCCAGGCCGGCGAGGTGGAGTGTATGTCGATCAGGTTTCAGCCTGACGCTCAGAGTCTGCCCCGGAAGGCTCCGAGACCGTCCTGTAGGGTGGGCATTGCCCACCAGCTCGAGGCCTCGACCGGTGGGCAATGCCCACCCTACGCCATCCCGCTCCGAGGCAGGCTCCCAGCCTCGTCAGGCTGAAACCCGTCCTGCTTTCCTGTCCCAGCATCACACTCATGCCTCGCCGCGCTGGAAAGCCCCACCTACATCGACGCACCCCTTCTCCTGTGCAATCGCTCCGCCCGGCGGTAGTGCGTTCCGCCCGGCCGTTCGAGCGGTTAGACTCGGCCCCAGGAGTCGCGGCCGGGGCCCGGAGCGCGTTGATCCGGGAGCAGAGCCCGGCCGGATTGCATTGCATCGCATCGCAACCCGCTCGATCGAGGGTCCACACGATGATCATCCACACGCAGCAACGGCGCCGGGACTTCCTCCGCGTCGCGGCGACGAGCCCCGCGCTGGCCCCGTTCCTCTACCCGTTCGGCCGCACGTTCGGCGACGAGACGAAGGCCAAGAACGAACGGCCCCGGCTGGGCCTCATCGGCGCCGGCGGCCAGGGCAGCGGCGACGCCCGCTGGGCCTCGAACTACGGCGACTTCCTGGCGGTTTGCGACGTCGACCGCCGCCATGCCGAGCGCGCGAAGAAGGACCACCGCATCGGCAAGGACAAGGCCGAGGTCTACGAGGACTACCGCAAGCTGCTCGACCGCAAGGACATCGACGCGGTCATCATCGGCACGCCCGACCACTGGCACACCAAGATCTGCATCGACGCCATGCGCGCCGGCAAGGACATCTACTGCGAGAAGCCGCTGACCCTCACCATCGACGAGGGGAAGAAGCTCGGCAAGGTCGCCCGCGAGACCAAGCAGGTCGTGCAGGTCGGCACCCAGCAGCGCAGCGATCATAACCGCGTGTTCCTCCTCGCGGTTGCCATGGTCCGCTCGGGGCGGATCGGCAAGATCCGCAAGGTCACCGCGGCGATTGGCGGAGCGCCCTCCGGCGGTCCGTTCCCCGCCACCAATCCTCCCGCTGAGCTCAACTGGGACTTCTGGCTTGGCCAGGCGCCCATGACCCCCTATCGCGAGCACCGCTGCCACGGCGACTTCCGCTGGTGGTACGAGTACTCCGGCGGCAAGCTCACCGACTGGGGCGCCCACCACGTCGACATCGGCCAGTGGGGCATCGGCATGGAGGACTCGGGCCCGACCTCGATCGAGGTCGCCAAGTGCGAGATGCCGGTCGAGTTCCGCGGCGGCTATCCCACGGTGGATGACCGGTACAACACGCCCACCGCCTTCATCGTCCGGGCGAAGTACTCCAACGGCGTGACCCTGGAGATCCGCGACGACACCGAGAACGGCGTGAAGTTCGAGGGCTCCGCCGGCCACATCTTCGTCACCCGCGACCGCATCGACCTCGACGGAGGCGCGGTGAACGCCCTGTACAAGGACCCCGTGCCCGAGTCGCTCCTGAGGGAGCTGCGCAAGGGCAAGCCGGTCGACGGCCACATGCCCAACTTCTTCGAGTGCATGCGCGACCGCTCGGTGCCGGTCTCCGACGTCTGGTCCCACCACCGGGCCCTGACCACCTGCCACCTGGCGAACATCGCGCTGCGGCTCGACCGCAAGACGCTCACCTGGGACCCCACCCGCGAGGAGATCACAGGCGACGCCGAGGCGAATGCCCTGCTGACCCGGCCCCAGCGCGCGGGTTACGAGATCGCCTAGGCCGTGGCAGGAGAAGCACCGGCGAACCGGCGACGTGAGTCGCCGGGCGCCTCAATCCCGCCGACCCCACCACCGACGCATGAGAACCCGGCGACTCACGTCGCCGGTTCGCCCAGAAATCCCCTCACCCCGCGTCGGACACCACGCGGCCGTCGCGGATCGTCCGGCCACGCCAGAGCTCGGCGGCCTGGGGATGATGGCGGCGGAGCCACTCCGAGATGCCGTCGAGGCGGCGCTCGCGGTCTGCCTCGTCCGACGACCGCAGCGCCTCGAGCAACTGACCCGCCAGCTCACCGTTCGCCCCCGGGGACGCGGCGGCGGATCGCTCGAGCGCGGCGGCCGCCTCGCGGTCGGCCTCGCCTTGCGGCCGCAAGGCCAGCGCATAGGTCGCCCACAGGCCGATCATGGGGTCGGAGTGGCGTCCCAGCTCGTCGAGCGCCTCGCGCGGGATGTCGTAGCCTCGCCCGGCGCCATAGGCCAGGCGGCGCGATAGCAACAGCCGCAGCCAGTCGGGCCAGCCCTCACTCCGCGCCGCCGCCAGGGCATAGCCTCGCGGGTCGCGCGCCACCGGCTCGGTCGAGACCGACTCGGCCAGCAGGTAGCGCGCCAGCTCGGGCAGGTCCCTGCGCATCGCCATGTCCATCCGGTTGGCGTCGTCGAGCCGATCGTTTCGCGACAATCGTAGCGCCGCGTCGAGCCGCTCCGACTCCGGCCGGCTCGCGTCATTGAGCACGTAAACATCGGACCAGATGTCCCGGTTGCTCCACACGCCCACGGCGAACCAGCCGACCAGCGCGATCATCACCGCCAGCCCGGCAATGCCCAGGTAGAAGAGTGCCCCGTATTTCTCGCCCTGGCCGCGCGCCCTCGGCGGCGGCGAGGCGGTCGACGGCGACGCGCCCGCCCCGCGCGCCGGGGCCGGCACGTCGCCCGGATTCAGGATCGGCAGCTCGGGGAACCGCGGCCGCTCGCCGTTGGCGCCGGCATTCCCCCGGATCTCGCCGAAGACATCCAACGCCCGGCCCTCCCCTTCTCCGCTCCCGAATAGATCAATAGCTGTTAATCAGTTGCATCTCGGGGTTGGCGACCCGTCGGGCCAGGCTGTAGGCGTGATAGTGCATCGTCATGTGGAAGAGATACCCCACCACGAAGCCCGGCCGGCGGTGGACCTTCAACAGGCCCCAGAGCCGCCGGCGGTACTCGCGGCGCAGGTCGTCCTCGGGGATGCGGGTCATCAGCCGCAGGAACAGGCCGATCGCCTGGAAGAAGAAACGGAGCTCGACGCCGTACTGGCCCGGCCAGGTCAGCCAGTTGCGGTACTTCTTGATCCCGTAGTCGAATTTCGGGTCGAGGAACAGCGAATCGGTCCGCTCGAAGTACCGCTTCGGCTCGTAGATCTCGTTGAGCACGCGGATATACCCGTCGCGCAGCTCCTCGCGGCTCATGTTCAGCGGGATGACGTTGGTGCCGTACTCGAAGACATCCGAGGTATCCAGCCGCCCCTCGGCGGCCAGGCGGCTGTGCAGCGGGGTCTTGGGGATCGCGGCGAGCATCCCGCTCATCGAGAAGGCGATCCGCGCGTCCTGGACGAAGCGGATCTGCCGCTCGAAGATCCCCTCGTCGTCGTTGTCGAACCCCATGATCATGCCGCACCAGACCTCCATGCCGGCGTCCTGGATGCGGCGGACCTTCTCCAGCAGCGTGCCGCCGGCCCGGACGTTCTGGAATTTCTTCGCCTCGCGGAGCGACTCCTCGTCGGGGCTCTCGATCCCGATGAACGTGGCGATGAAGTTGGCCCGGACCATCAGCTCCATCAGCTCGGCGTCGTCGGCCAGGTCGATCGAGGCCTCGGTGAAGAGCGTCAGCGGATAGTTGTTCCGCTCCTGCCAGGCGATCACCTCCTTCAGCACGGGCTTGATCGCCTTCTTGTTGCCGATCAGGTTGTCGTCGACGATGAAGACGATCGAGATACCGGTCTTGCGGATCGCCTCGAGCTCGGCGATCACCTGCGCCGAGGTCTTCAGCCGCGGCCGCCGGCCGAAGGTCACGATGATGTCGCAGAACTCGCACTGGAACGGGCACCCGCGCGAGAACTGGAGGCTGCCGAAGGCATAGTGCTTCATCCTGAGCAGGTCGAACCGGGGGGTCGGCACCTTCGTCATGTCCGACTTCTCGGGCTGCTCATAACGCGACGCATGGCGGCCGTGCTTCCAGTCGTCGAGGAACTTCGGCCAGGTCTCCTCGGCCTCGCCGACGAAGATCACGTCGAGCAGGTCGCCGAAGTAGTCTTCCTGCACCGTGACCCACGGGCCGCCGGCCACGCAGAAGCACCCCATCTCCTTCAGCTCGGTGAGGATCTCCTTCATGCGGAACCGCTGCACGCTCATCCCGGTGATGCCGACGATGTCGGCCCTGCGGCACCGTTCCCAGTCGATCGGCTCGACGTTCTCATCGATCAGAGTGACCGTGTGCTCTCCGGGGGTCAGGGCCGCGAGCAGCGGCAGGCACGCCACCGGCAGGTTCGCCCGCTTGCCGATGAACGGCAAGGCGTGCTCCATCCCCCAGTACGAGATCTCGAATCGCGGGTTGATGATGACGATATCGGCCATCGATGAGCGGTCCCTTCCAGTCGAGGCCGCAGGGCGGCACGTCGTAACTTCCCATCGCTCGACAGTTAAGGATGTTAGCGAAATTCGCGGATTTCTCCCAGAGCCTTGTCCGATGTCGCGGTTGCATGCGGACAGATGGGTCCAGATCGCGCCCGACCGGATTCGGATTGGTCAGACGGCGATCGGCTCGCTACACTAGAACCCTGGCAAAGATCGAGCCGCCCGCCATCCCGAGGTGACCGAGTTATCCGTCGTGCGCGACCCGAGTGAACCATTCCCGCCGGCCGGCGTCCTGAAATGGGACGAGAACGGCCTGATCCCGGCGATCGTCCAGGACGCTGAGACCGGCGAGGTGCTGATGCTGGCCTGGATGGACGAGCCCGCGCTGCGGGCGACAATCGAGACCGGTCAGACGCATTTTTACTCGCGGTCGAGGCGGTCGCACTGGCACAAGGGGGGCACCTCGGGGCACGTGCAGCATGTCCAGTCGATCCGGGTCGACTGCGACGGCGACGTGATCCTGATCAGCGCCCGGCAGGTCGGCGGCGCCTGCCACGAGGGCTATCGCTCGTGCTTCTTCCGCCGCCTCGAGGGCGACACCTGGCAGGTCGCCGCCCGGCCGGTCTTCGACGTGACGACGGTCTACGGACCCGCGGCGGCACCCACCGAACCGGCCCCCGGGGCTCGCGTCGCGACGGCGACCCCGGAGGCGAAAGACTGAATGTTCGTTTTCGAACAGTGGAGTTTGGATGGCGTAGGGTGGGCATTGCCCACCGGTCGAGGCCTCGAATCGGTGCGCAATGCCCACCCTACAAGATGGTCTCGGAGCCTCCCCTCCTGAACACTGAAGACCGAACACTGAAGACCGAACACTGAAAACTGCGTACGTGCAACGACCGCCATCGGCCCGAGCCGACGCGGACCTCTCCAAAGGGTGCTAACCACTCCGCCGAAGGACAAATGAAATGCGCAAGCCCCGCCTGATGACTCCTGGCCCCGCGATGGTCCCCGAGGACGTCCTCCTGGAACTGGCCCGCCCGGTGATCCACCACCGCTCGGCCGAGGCCAAGGACGTGATCACCGAGGTCTCCGCCGGCCTCAAGGAGGTCTTCCAGACCAGGAACGACGTGATGATCCTGACGGCCTCGGGCACCGGCGCCATGGAGGCCGCCGCGGTCAACACCGTGCCCCCCGGCGGCAAGGCCCTGATCCTCAACGCCGGCCACTTCGCCGCGCGGTGGGTGAATATCTGTAAAGCCTTCGAGATCAACGCCGTCTCGCTCGACTTCGAGTGGGGCCAGCCCGTCGACCCCGACCGCGTCGCCCAGGCCCTCAAGGCCAACCCGGACACGGTCTGCGTCATGGGCACCCTGAGCGAGACCTCAACCGGCACCGGCCACCCGGTCGAGGCCATCGGCCGGGTCGTCGCCGAGAGCCCCGCCGTGTTCGCCGTCGACGGCATCTCGGGCGTCGGCGCCATGGAGTGCCGCGCCGATGACTGGGGCATCGACCTGCTCTGCGTCGGCTCGCAGAAGGCCCTGATGCTCCCCCCCGGCCTGGCGTTCATCTCGGTCAGCCCCAAGGCCTGGGCCAAAATCGACGCCTTCGAGTCGCACTCGTACTACTTCAACCTCAAGGCCGCCCGGTCCAAAATGAAGGAGTTCGACACGCCGTACACCCCGGCGCACACCCTGATCCTCGCCCTCCGCACGGCCCTGCGCCGCATCAAGGAAGAGGGGATCGAGAACGTCTGGCAGCGGCACCGCCGGATGAGCGAGGCCTGCCAGGCCGGCGTCCAGGCACTCGGCCTCGAGCTGTTCAGCAGCCGCCCCGCCGAGGGCCTCACCGCCTTCCGCGTCCCGGCCGGGCTGAAGGACAGCCAGATCCGCAACAAGCTATCCGAGCGGTTCGGCATCACCACGGTCGGCGGACAGGGGAAGCTCAAGGGGCACATCGTCCGGATCGGCCACATGGGCTACACCGACGAGATCGACGTCATCGGGACCATCGCCGCGCTCGAGATGACCCTGGCCGAGCTGGGCATGGACATCGAGCCCGGCCGCGGCGTCACCGCCGCGCAGCAGGTCCTCATCGGCCAGGCCAGCGCGGTCGGCCAGGGCTGATTCTCGGTCGTGACAGGTGGCAAGTGAGGACGAGCTTCTGGGATCGGCGAGTGGCCGGCGGCGCATCATGGGTGGCGAGTGGCAAGTCGGTCCACGGACGGACTGGCCACTTGCCACTTGCCACTTGCCACGCTTCCAAACGCAGGGAGAGAACATCGTGGCGCATCGCGTACTGGTAACGGACAAGCTGGCCGAGGAAGGGCTGGCGCGGTTGAAGGCGGAGCCGAATATCGAGGTGGTGGTCGACACCAAGCTGGCCAAGGACGTGCCGGCCCTCCGCAAGGCGCTGGGCGAGGCCGACGGCATCGTCATCCGGTCGGGCACGACGCTGACGGCCGAGGTTCTGGAGGGTCAGTCGCGGCTCAAGGCGATCGTCCGCGCGGGCGTCGGCGTCGACAACATCGACGTTCCGGCGGCCACCCGGCGCGGGATCGTCGTGATGAACACGCCCGGCGGCAACACCGTCTCGACCGCCGAGCACACCATGGCGCTCATGCTGTCCCTGGCGCGCAACGTCGCCCCGGCCAATGACAGCCTCAAGGCCGGTAAGTGGGACCGCAACAAGTTCACCGGCACGCAGCTCGAGGGCAAGACCCTCGGCGTCGTCGGGCTTGGCCGCGTCGGCCTGACCGTGGCGCACCGGGCGCAGGCGTTCGGCATGACCGTCGTTGGCTATGACCCGTTCCTCGCCGCCGACAGGGCGCAGGAACTGGGGATCGAGAGCGTCCAGAAGGTCGAGGACCTCTGGCCGCGCTGCGACTTCATCACGCTGCATACCCCGATGACCGAGGAGACCCGCAACATCATCGGCGCCTCGGCCCTCGCCGCCATGAAGCCGGGCGTGCGGATCATCAACTGCGCCCGCGGCGGCCTGATCGACGAGGCCGCGCTGGTCGAGGCGCTTAACGCCGGCAAGGTCGCCGGCGCCGCCATCGACGTCTTCGAGCCCGAGCCGCCGCCCGCCGGCCACCCGCTGGTGAACCACCCCGCGGTGCTGGTCACGCCCCACCTGGGCGCCTCGACCGAGGAGGCCCAGGTCAGCGTCGCCGTCGAGGCCGCCCGGTTGCTCGGCGACTTCTTCGGCCGCGGCCAGATCCAGTTCTCGGTGAACATGCCCAAGCTCGACCGCGCCGAGATGGAGGACCTGCGGCAGTATCTCAACCTGGCCTGGCGGCTCGGCATGCTCCACGCCCAGATGGACCGCGGCACCCTCAAGAGTGCCCGGCTCACCTACCGCGGCGAGATCGCCCAGAAGAACACTCGCCTCGTCACGGCCGCCTTCGCCGCCGGGCTGATGGAGGCCGCCCTCGAGGGACAGGTCAACCTGGTCAATGCCATGTCGCTGGCCCGCGAGCGCGGGATCGTCATCGAGGAGCGCTCCGCCGATGCGCCCGGCGACTTCGGCACGCTCGTCCAGTCCGAGGTCACCACCGAGCGCAAGACCTACCTGGCCGCCGGCACGCTGTTCGGCAAGCAGTTCCTCCGCCTGGTCCGCCTGGGCTCGTACCTGCTCGATGCCCACATCGACGGCACCCTGCTGGTCTTCACCCACATGGACCGCCCCGGCCTGATCGGCTTCATCGGCCGGACCCTCGGCGACGAGGGCGTCAACATCGCCCAGATGAACGTCGGCCGCGAGAACCAGGGCGGCGAGGCCATCGGCGTCGTCAACCTCGACACCGCCCCCTCCGCCGCCGCACTCCAGGCCGTGCAGAACCACCCCGACGTCCTGAGCGTCAGCGTCATCAAGCTCCCCGGCCAGGACGAGCTGCCGCGCTGGATGTGATTGGTCACTGGTCATTGGTCACTGGTCATTGGCCATTGGTCATTGGTCATTGGCCATTGGTCATTGGTCATTGGCCATTGGTCATTGGTCATTGGTCATTGGTCATTGGTAGGGCGGCAGGCGTCGGCCGGGACCGGCCGGGAACCGTGCGGCTGCAAATCGGTGGAGGTCGCGGCGATTTCCCCGACGAATGACGAATGACCAATGACCAATGACCAATGACCACAATGTTCCTCGACTTCGACCTCCCCGAAGATCTGATCGCCCAGCACCCGGTCGAGCCACGGGATCGGTCGCGGCTGATGGTGGTCGACCGCGGGGCCGGAGATATCGAGCACCGGACGTTCGCGGATCTGCCCGATCTCCTGGATTCGCGCGACGTCCTGGTGCGCAATGACACCCGGGTGGTGCCGGCGCGCTTGATCGGCCGTCGCGAGTCGACTGGCGGCCGGTGGGAGGGACTGTTCCTCCGCGAGTGCCCGGACGGCCCGGGCTCGTGGGAAATCCTGGCCCAGACCCGCGGCCGGCCGAGAATCGGCGAGCGTGTGATCGTCGGGCAGGGTTTGGTGCTATCGCTCGAAGCGCGCGGCGAGGCCGGCTGCTGGATCGTCCGGCCCGTGGCCGATGAACCGGGCCCCGTCGAGGGCTCGACCGCATTCGCGCTGCTCGAGCGCCACGGCCAGACTCCCCTGCCCCCTTACATCCGCGGCGGCCGCGAGTCGGCGGGTGATCGCGGGTCGTATCAGACCATCTACGCCCGACGGCCCGGCTCCGCCGCCGCCCCGACGGCCGGGCTACACTTCACCGACGAGCTGATCGCCCGCCTCGCCGCGCGCGGGATCGCGTTTGTCGACGTCACCCTCCACGTCGGCCCCGGCACGTTCCGCCCGATCACCGCCGAGCGGATCGAGGACCACGTCATGCACGCCGAGTGGGCCGAGCTGACCGCCTCGGCCGTCGACGTGCTGAACGAACGCCGCCGCCAGGGCGGCCGGATCGTCGCCGTCGGCACCACCTCGGCCCGGACGCTCGAGACCGCCGCGCTGGGAGGTTCGCTCGCCCCCTTCGTCGGCGAGACCCGGTTGTTCATCCGCCCGGGCCATGTCTTCCATGGCCTCGATGCGCTCGTCACCAATTTCCACCTGCCGCGCAGCAGCCTGCTGGTGCTCGTCGCCGCGCTCGCCGGCGAGGATTTGATCCGCGCCGCCTACGAAGAGGCGATCCGCGAGCGCTACCGCTTCTTCAGCTACGGCGACGCCATGCTAATCGTCTGACGCCGACAGTGGCGTCAAGATCGCCGGAGCCCCGAGGTATCCCCGGCCAGAGCCCCTGGGATATACTCGATTCTTCCCCGCACCCGGCGGCCTCGGCCGCCGAATCGTCCCAACCCCCGACCATGACCAACTTATCCACGAGCAAGAGCGCGATCCGCATCGGCACCCGCGGCAGCCGCCTGGCGCGGTGGCAGGCGGAATGGGTGGCCGAACAGTTGCGTACCCATCATCTTGGCCTCTCGGTCGAGCTGATCGAGATCCGCACCCAGGGCGACCGCGACCGCAACACGCCGCTGGCCGCGATGGCCGGCGGCCCGGGCGGGACCGGGCTCTTTACCAAGGAGATCCAGCGCGCGGTCGCTGAGGGCACCGTCGACGTCGCCGTGCATAGCCTGAAGGACCTGCCCACGCGCGGGCCCGAGAGCCTCGTCCTGGCCGCCGTCCCGCCGCGCGAGGACGTCGCCGACGCCCTGATCGCCCCGAGGCACCGCACCCTCGACGCCCTGCCGCCCGGCGCGCGCGTCGGCACCAGTTCACCCAGGCGCCGCGCGCAGCTCCTCTCACTGCGGCCCGACCTCGAGGTCGTCACCGTGCGCGGCAACGTCGAGACCCGGCTGAACCACGCGCTCGACGGCCGGCTTGATGCCGTGGTCCTCGCCTGGGCGGGACTGCATCGGCTGGGGCTCGAGGGGAATGTCACCGAGCGCCTCGAGCCGCCAAGGTTCCTGCCGGCCGTCGGCCAGGGCGCGCTGGGGATCGAGTGCCGCCGCGATGATCCGGCCACCCGGGCTCTGTTGCAACCCCTCGACGACCCGGCCACGCATCGCGCCGTCGTCGCCGAACGCGCCGCCCTGGCCGAGCTCGAGGGCGGCTGCATCATCCCCATGGCCGCCTGGGCCCGCGACGTCGAGCCAGCCTCGGGCGAGGACGAAGGGCTGGCGATCGACGCGGTCGTCCTCGATCCCAACGGTCGCGCGCGCGTCGCCGCCGCGCTGCACGGCCCGCGCGACGACCCCGACGGCCTGGGCCGGCGCGCCGCTGAACTGCTGCGCGACCGGGGCGCCGGGCCGCTCCTGGCACGGTCCGGCGTCGGTCCGGCCGCACCGCCTCCGCCGTGATCTCGCCCCGCCGGTCGGTATTTCACGGAGGCCCGCCGCGGCGATCGGCCCCCGCGGGAGACGGCAACTCGCCGCCCCTCGCTCTCGCCGACCGCTGCGGCTGTTCCTCACGCCACATAAGCCCGTCGCTCCCGATCAGGTCGGCGACGCGTCGATGAATACGGCGCTGATGACGGCGTTGGGGCCCGAGAGCGACGTCGCCTTGATCACCACGTTTCCCCTCACCGCCCACTGGAGGTATACGCCACCCGCGAACGACGAGATCGTCTCGGAGTCCAGCACGGCGCCCGTCGCCGCATTGATCACCTGCACCCGCTCGCTGCGCCCCTTCCTGTCCCAGTCCAGCGCGTAGATCGCCACGTCGTGCACCTGCCCGTCGCCCAGGCCCACGTCGATCGACGCGGTCTGGCCGTACCACGTCGTCGCCGCCGCGCCGCCCCCCCCCGGCAGGCTCAGCGCCCGCGGGTCCGTGGTGCTCGGCGCCCAGGTATACACGCTCGTCCCCGCCTCCGCCGTCACCGTCGCGTAGCTCGGCAGCGACGCGCCCACGACGGCCACCGAGTAGCCCTGCGCCCCGTACTTCCCGACCCACGCTCCCTCCGTCGCCGTGTCGCTCTTCACGAATAGCGTCGATGTCGACGTCGATGTCGACGCGATGGCGCCCGCGTCGATGAATACGGCGCTGATGACGGCGTTGGGCCCCGAGAGCACCGCCGCCTTGATCACCACGTTCCCCTTCACTGCCCATTGCAGGTACTCGCCGTTGCTGAACGACGAGATCGTCTCGGAGTCCAGCACGGCGCCCGTCGCCGCGTCGAGCACCTGCACCCGCTCGCTGCGCCCCTGGTTGTTCCAGTCCAGCGCGTAGATCGCCACGTCGTGCACCTGCCCGTCGCCCAGGCCCACGTCGATCGACGCGGTCTGGCCGTACCACGTCGTCGCCGCCGCGCCGCTGCCCCCCGGCAGGCTCAGCGCCTGCGGGGCCGTCGTGCTCGCCGCCCAGGTATACACGCTCGTCCCCGCCGCCGCCGCCACCGTCGCGTAGCTCGGCAGCGACGCGCCCACGACGGCCACCGAGTAGCCCTGGGCCCCGTACTTCCCGACCCACGCCCCCTCCGTCGCCGTGTCGCTCTTCACGAACGTCGCCGCAGCGATGGGATGCGGATCGATGAACACGGCGCTGATGACAGCGTTGGGACCCGAGAGCCCCGTCGCCTTGATCACCACGCTCCCGCTCACCGCCCACTGGAGGTATTCGCCGCCCGCGAACGACGAGATCGTCTCGGAGTCCAGCACGGCGCCCGTCGCCGCGTCGAGCACCTGCACCCGCTCGCTGCGTCCCTTCCTGTCCCAGTCCAGCGCGTAGATCGCCACGTCGTGTACCTGGCCGTCGCCCAGGCCCACGTCGATCGACACGCTGGAGCCGTACCACGTCTTCGCGGCCGCGCCGCCCCCCGGCAGGCTCAACGCCCGTGGGTCCGTGGTGCTCGCCGCCCAGGTATACACGCTCGTCCCCGCCGCCGCCGCCACCGTCGCGTAGCTCGGCAGCGACCCGCCCTCGCCGGCCACCGAGTAGCCCTGCGTCCCGTACTTCCCGATCCACGCCCCCTCCGTCGTCGTGTCACTCTTCACGAACACCGCCGTCGCCGGTGTCGGCGAGGGCGTCGGCGACGGGGTGGCGGTGCTTCTCGGGTCGAGGAAGACGCCGCTGACGACGGCGTTGACCCCCACAATGTCCGTCACCTGGATGACCACGCTCCCGCTCACCGCCCACTGGAGGTATTCGCCGTTGCCGAACGACGAGAGCATCTCCGTGTCCAGCACGGCGCCGGTCAGCGCGCTGAGCACCTGCACCTGCTCGCTACGACTGGGGTTCCAGTCCACCGCGTAGATGCCCACATCGTGCACCTGGCCATCGCCGAGGTTCACGTCGATCGTCAGGCTACCGCCATACCACGCCTTTGCCATGGCACCGATACCGTCGGGCTCGGACAGCGCCCGCGGATCGGTCGTGTTCTCAACGAACGTCCACGTCGCCGCTGACCCGCCCCCGACCGTCACCGAGGCATAGTCCGGCAGCGCCGTGATCCCGCCGGCCAGCGCGTAGCCCTGCGACCCGTACGTTCCGATCCAGTTCCCCTTCGTGTGCGTGTCCGCCACGACCAGCGACGCCGACGGCGCATCGGCCACCACCGTCACCGTCGTGCTGGCCGTCGCCGTGTTCCCGCCCGCGTCGGAGACCGTCAGCGCCACCGTGTAGGTCCCCGACACGGCCGGCAGCACGTACGAGTCGCCCGTTTGCGTCGAGATCACGTTGCCATTCTGCGACACCTGCCAGGCCAGGCTGTACGGCGCCGTCGCCCCGAAGTTCGACGTCGACACCAGCCGCGCATCGGCCCACACCCCGTGGTCGTTCGACGCCGTGCTCCCGGGCGCCGCTTCCACCACCAGCATCAGCTTCTGCACCCCGGCCACGTTCACGGCGATCGGGACCCCGGCCGAGCCCGACGACTCCACCGGCGACTGGTAGAGCAGGTTGCCGTCGCCGTACACCTGGAAGATCACCGACGAGGCCGACGACCCGTCGCCGTCCACGCCGATCGTCGCGTCGAACTCCGAGTCGTTGCCGTTCAACCCGATCACCGTCGACGACCCGCCGGTCATCCCCAGACCCTGAGTGTAGGGCACCCCGCCCAGCGAGATCACGTGGCCCAGGCTGTCGGCGCCCGCCTTGACCGTCCCTACCGTCGAGCCCAGGGGCAGCGAGCCGACGTACG
>DAIDHB010000490.1 GCA_027452145.1 Planctomycetales bacterium | reverse complement strand
TGGCCCCCTGCTCGGTGA
Source organism: Planctomycetales bacterium (assembly GCA_027452145.1). GTDB lineage: Bacteria > Planctomycetota > Planctomycetia > Isosphaerales > Isosphaeraceae > JAKAUH01. The sequence continues at coordinate 44,393 of DAIDHB010000490.1, read as the reverse complement.
ACCACATGTTGCCGACCGGCCCGGCGGCGATGGTCTGGATATTGGCGCCGGCCGTCGGCAGGGCGAACTCGGTGATCACGTGCGTGGTCGGGTTGATCGTCCCGATCTTGTTCGCCGCGAGCTCGGTGAACCAGAGGTTGCCGTCGGGCCCCGCCGCGATCCAGTACGGGTTGGCGTTGGCCGTCGGGAGGGGGAAGTCGGTCGTGGCGTGCGTGGTCGGGTTGATCATACCGATCTTGTTGCCCAGAATCTCGGTGAACCACAGATTGCCGTCGGAACCGGCCACGATCGAGATGGGGTTGGAGTTTGCGGTGGGGACCGGGAACTCGGCCACGGTCGCCAGGAGCTGGCGCGCCTCCATCGGCTCGACGACCGGCCGCCTGCGATGCTCGGCCCGCCGCGTCCGCGTCGGCCCGCGCCGGAACCACGAGGTCGGGATCGCTCGCTGCTCCTGGTGCGGAATCATCCGGTGCTGAATCATCATCGGTCCTCCGGTCGTTGCGTACTGGGAACCGGCGCGCACCCCGGCGTCGAGGCGCGGCTTGCCAATGACACGCGTTGACCCGTCCATGGGGCGATCGTTGCCCCGAGACGACGAACTCGATCGGGGCTCGGCCCATCGCGGGACCCGGCGCCCCGGCGAAGCCCCCCGGTCGCCTTACTGCCCGAGGCGCGATCCGATGCGGATCTCCCGGGTGATATCCCCTCGTTCGAAGGTGTCCGGACCGAGGCCCCGCCGTCCTCGACGGGCGGACGGCCGCCGCCGGCTCCCCGCGATCGGATCGACCCGCGCCCGGGCGATCATCGCCGGGCTCATTTCCTTCCAATCCTACCGGCCAGTCGGACGATGACATGTCGTGTGGCGGCCGGTTCCTCCAGGACAAGCCACGGATATGGGGCGAAACGGCCGGCAGCGGACCTCTCGTCGCACCGAGGACCGGTCGCGCCGGCATCGCGATCGGCGGCCGTGCTCCACTCGGACTCGGCGCGCGGGCCTCCGATGATGGGTCCGGCCGTCGGCCCCGTCGACCGGGCCGCGACCGCCGTCGAATCCTCTAGGTCAGTCGAGATCCCGACGGATTCGCGACACCAAGAAACCCGAATAAGCAGATTTCACCCGGAACGCTCGTGGGTGCGGGCCCGAGGTCCAGCCCCGGCCGGGTCCGACCCGCCCGCCGGATACCACCCTCTTCCCTCGCGTCGACGTGCGGTCTGCCCCGGTGCGAGGTCGGAGCGGCCGTCGAGCGTGTCTATCGGCGGTACCCGTCGGTGTGTTATTCCTGTCACGAGGCCTCGGGCAAACCGGTTCCGCGGCCCCGACTGCCGACGGAACCCCAGACCAAAGCCATCGAATTCCATCCGAAGGCCGACCGGCCCTCCCGACTTCCCTCTCCGCCCGCTGGAGTCGCGCGGCGGACCTACCCGAGGCCACCCCTCGCGGTCCGACCCGGCCGGGGGCGTCCTGAGATCCGAGGAGTGCGATCGTCGATGAGAGGGACGCCCCAGCCGACCGCGACCGCGACCGGAACCGCGACCACGAACCAGTCCGCCCTGCCCCGGAATGTCAAGCTGCTCGGCCTGACCAGCCTGCTCAACGACATCGCCAGCGAGACGATCTATCCGCTCTTACCCCAGTTCCTCCTGGGGGTGCTGGGCGGCAACAAGGTCCACCTGGGCCTCATTGAGGGCGTGGCCGAGTCGACCGCCAGCCTGCTGAAGCTCTGGTCGGGCGGGCGCTCGGACCGCGCCGGTCGGCGCAAGGGGTTCGTCGTCGCCGGCTATGCCCTGGCGACGTTTGCCCGCCCCCTGATCGGCCTGGCGACGGCACCCTGGCAGCTCTTCGCCGCCCGGACGGCCGACCGGGTCGGCAAGGGCGTCCGGACCTCACCCAGGGACGCCCTGATCGCCGACTCGACCGCGCCGGGCATGCGCGGCCGGGCGTTCGGCTTCCACCGGGCGATGGATCACCTCGGCGCCGCGATCGGCCCGCTGCTGGCCTCTGCCTTCCTCCTCGCCTGGCCTGGCCAGCTTCGCACCCTGTTCCTGCTGACCGTGCTCCCGGGCCTGATCGTCCTGCCCATGCTGGTCTTCGGCCTGCGTGAGACGGCGGCGATCGACCCGCCGAAGGAGAAGCTCCGGCTCACCCTCGCGCCCTTCGGCCGGGACTTCCGCCTCCTGCTCCTGGCCCTGGTGGTCTTCACGCTCGGCAACGCCAGCGACGCGTTCTTGCTCGTCCGCGCGGGCGAGCTAGGCGTACCCGTGGCTTTGCTACCCATCCTCTGGTGCATCTTCCACGTCGCCAAGAGCGTCGGCAGCCTGCTGGCCGGGCGGGCGGTGGACCGGCTCGGGCCTCGGCCCCTGATCCTCGTCGGCTGGGGTATTTATGCCCTGATCTACCTGGCGTTTGCCCTGGCGACCGCGGCCTGGCAGATGTGGGCGTTGTTCCTGGGCTATTCCCTCTTCTACGCCCTGACTGAGCCGGCCGAAAAGGCGATGATCGCCGACCTCGTCGGCGGCGAGCGCAAGGGGCTGGCCTTCGGCTGGTACAACTTCGCCATCGGGATCGCGGCGCTCCCCTCGAGCCTGATCTTCGGCGCCCTCTACCAGGCGTTCGGCCCCCTCGTCGCCTTCGGCTGGGGTTCGGCCCTGGCCCTGATCGCCGCCCTGATGCTGGCCGGCATCCGGCGATCCTGAGCCTCAATCGAACATCCGGCCCGGCCGACAACATTAGGTGTGCTTCCGCACGACGCACGGCCGGCCGGTGTCGGCCTCGATCCCTTCCTTGATATCCTCGACGATCGCCTGCGCGGTGGCCTCGGGCATGTCGCCCTCGATCACGACCTCGATCCCGAAGACCGCGAAGGCGACGGTGACTGGCGTGTCTTCCACCAGGAATCGCTCCTCGATCGACGGCCCGTCGGGCCAGATCGTCTCGTACGCGAAGTGCCGCGGGAAGAGCGCCTCGGGGCTGACGTGCACGAAGGTATCGTCGAGGCCCGCCAGGAAATCCTCGCCGCCGCATCCCGGGAGGCGCGGCACTCGCAGATAGCCCTTGCCGCCGGCGTCGGCGATGGAGAACTGCCGCCAGTTCCGCGTCGTCAGCCGTCGCCAGATCCCCGTCCGGGGGTCGTAAGCGAAGTCGTCGAAATTGCGACGGATTTCCTCCTCGCCGCCCCGGCTTTCGAGGACCTTGCCGCCCCAAATGAGGATGATCCCGTCCCGATCCAGCTCGGCTTCGTGCTCGAAGATCCAGCCGGGCCGGTCGCCGCCGGAGGGGAGCGGCTCGATCCGATAATCCCGCAGGTCGAGGGAATAAACAGGCGTCTCGCCCGGGTGGCGTTTCCCATGGTATCCGAGCCGGCCGATGAGGATCACGCGGTCATCCAGCAGGGTGGCGGAATGAAAGTCCGTGGGCGGGAAGAGTTCTTCGGGATAGCCGTAGATCTCGACCGAACCGTCGATGTCGATGATGACGACATCGTTATAAATGCAGAAATCGGAGTCGTGGAAATCCTCGTACTCGCCGCCGACGCAGATCATCCGCCCGTCCGGATGCGGCGTGCGGGTCGCCCCCATCCGCTCGAACGTCCAGATCGGGCCGGCGTCGTCCCGCTCCTCCAGGCCGAAGTATTCGCGGGCATCCGAGGGGATCGTGCCGAGCTCACCCGAAACCCTCCTGGCGGAATAGTCGCGAGTCCGGGCGTCCTCGGCCGAGCGGACCATCTGCTCCCAGAAGGCGAGCGGCATCCGCTCGGGATTGGCGGCGCCGAACCGCCGCTGACGCTGGCGCTCGAAGACGCTCCGGCTGATGCCCATCGCCATTCTCCACGGAGGAAGAACCGAGTGGTCACGAGGAGCTTCCATCATGGATTGTCGACACGAGAGCTTCCAGCCTGGTTCGCCGGAACGATTCCGGCAAAACGATGCTCACGCCAGCGGACCCAATGCCATCGCCCACTGGTTGAGCCGGCGATACCAGGCGTCTTCGCGGGCCACGTCCTCGGCGGTCAGCCAGCCCTCGATCTCCTCGGCGCCGATGCCCAGGAACCGGCTCGCCGCGGCCGGGGCGTAGGATCCGTCCGGCTGGAGATGTTCGATCGACACCTTCCGATCCCTCCGGATGCGCCAGATCTCGGCGACCTTGAGCGCCGAGTAGATCGAGGGCCGGTCGACCAGCGAGGGCGAGACGTCGATCTCGACGGCCAGGTCGGGCCGGGGGTAATCTGCCGGGTCCATCGATCCGCGTGCCAGCGCTTCCCCGGCGACCCGGACCTTTTCGGGGTCGAAGCAATAGGAGAGATCGGCCTGGAGGCCTCGTTTCGCCTCGGCGGCGTTCAGGGTCGCTTCGCCGGAGCTGACGTACGCGATGGCCCGCCACGACGCGACCGCGTCGATAACTTTCCCGGTCAGGGCTTTGAGTTTCTCGTGGATATATCCGGTCGTCATGATTTCCAGATCCTTCCCGTCGTAGGCCAGCCGGACATGGTCCCCCTCGCCCTGGGCCCGCGAGAGCGACTCATAAGCTTCCCAGCTCGTGCCCCGGAAGACGATCTGGTGATCGCCGTAGGGGAGGAAGACGGCCACGGAAGCCGATGCGGGCTCGACTGGCAACGACGGGATCGGCATCGTCGAGATCGTGGACATGCGGTTGCTCCTGCCGGTCAGGCCGACCGGCCTGGCAGGGGATCGTGGGCGCCAACCTGCCGGCGATCCTTCGCCGTTGACCTCTGGTCGCCAGTATACCGGGTCTACCCCGGCCAGCAAGCGGACTTACGGCAAACGCCCACTCATCCCAGCCGCCGGCCCACCGGCCCTCGGGAGCCGTCCCGCCGCCGGAGTCGCCCGTCCCGACGCCGGGGCGGTCCGGGGGCGAATCGGGGACCGAGCGAATCGGTGTCCGGGGGCAACCCGCCCGGCCGTCCCGCCGACCGGGCGGTGATGGGTCCCGGCGGGTCGGCAGGGCCGTTGCAGGAGTCCGGGCGAATCGATGGGTATCGTGGATCCTCACCCGCCCGCTTCCGGTCGCCGGACGGGCCGAGCCTTCTCGAATGGTGCACTACGGCAGGCGGTCGATACGAGCTACCTCCCGGTTCAGGTCGCCGACTGCGTCCCGGTTTCGGCCTCCGGTGCGCGGGATCGAACCGACGGACAACGCGGCCGAACGGGCATTGCGTCACGCCGTGTTGTGCAGGAGGATGAGCGGCGGGACGGCAAGCGAATGGGGCAGCCGCTTCGTCGAGCGCATCCTGGGCGTGGTGGCGACGTGTCGCCAGCGGGGCCGCAACGTCCTGGAATTCCTGGCCGAGTGTTTCCGCGCCCGGCGCGCGGGCGCCCCCTTGCCTTCGCTGCCGGTATCTCATGGCCGACTCATCTCGCCCTGATCTGACCAGGAAAAACCTCAGTGAGCCGCTGCCTCGGCCGTTCGATGGGTCGTCTGCGGACGTGGCATTGAATTCCGGGAGTCAACGGGATGGGAGCCAATCCATATCATTACGTGGTGAGCTATCGCCCGCTGCCTGATGTGCTCTTCCCGGAGTTACTCGAGCCGGAATTCTGCATCAGGACCGCGCTGGACGACCTCAGGTGCTGGGTCTTCCTGGCGGGCAACTATCAGCCGCCCGATCCAGGCAAGTGGGTGACGGATCTCTCTCGCCCACCGGAGGTCAGCTTCGAGGTTTCCAAGATCAGGGAAGGGCTGGCGGTCATCAAGGAAGAACTCATCGATTCGAATGACGGCACCCGCTCGATCCTGGATCTCGACCATGTTGCAGGGGCGCCGGAATACAATGCGGTCGGCCCCCTGCCGGGCGCGACCCTCGTGAGGCTGTACGGCACCACCGAGCCGACCCGAGAGATGGTCCTGGCGAACATGAGCTTCTTCCTGGAACTCGACCGCGGCCAAGGGGTTTATGTCGTGCTCTACAAGGAGGAAGAGCCGGATGAAATCCTCTTCGCGGGCTACTCATACGACTGATGAAGATATTTGCGAGAATTCGGGACGCCGAGGGCATAACCTTCGATGGCTGTGAACGGCGACATCGAGGGCAATCCTTCCTCGCCCAGGTCGCCGACGAGGAAGTCTTCGGCCTCGAGGAGGCCGACGGCGTGCTGGCAGGCCGTATCGCCGGCGAGTTGGACCGCACCGGACGGCCCATCGGCGCGGCCGACTCGATGATCGCCGCCATCGCCTTGCAGCGTGGCCTGGAGCTGGTTACCGGGAACACCGCCCACTTCCAGCGCGTCCAGCAGATCGGCGATCCGCTCCGCCTCGCCAACTGGCGGCAATGACCTCGCGAGACGACGATCGAGCCCCAGGCCAAAGGACGCGGCACCGTCAGCCGGTCGGCGAATGGCCGAGGACGATGATGCCGCCGGATTTCTCGTTGATCGGCAAGAGCACGGCGGGACCAACCGAGGGGCTGCCGGCCCGCGGGTGCCGGCCCGCCGCCGGCGTCGCCCGTCCCGCCGCCGGGCCGGACGGAAGCGAATCCGCACCCGAAAGCCCCCGCCCGGCCCCGTCCGACCCGGCGGCGATGGGCCCGGGCGGTGCGGGCGGGGCGGCGGTGCCGGTTCGTTGGGCATCGATGGGCCTCGCATAACTTCGGACGCCGGACGGGCGGCGATTTCCCCAACTCCATGGCGCGGCTGATCGTCGAGACTCGCCATGCCCTCGTTTCGGGTCCTGGCCCTCGGCTTCAGGTCAGCCCTTGCCGATCGAGTATCTCGTACAGATCGGGGTCCATTTTCCTCGAGAAACTTGATCTTTTGCGAATGCGGTCGAGGACGCTCGGGGCCATCGGTTCCTGGGGTTCGAGATCACCGTGATCTCGAGCCTGCGCGAGTTCGGCCACGGAGACGACGTTCGCCAGATCGTAGGCGACGCAGGATTCCTTGTACAGGAACGGATGATCCTGAGGCTGAAGGATGCAGGCGGTATCCTTCCTGGGGTGGGCCTCGGTGATGGAAACGATCACCACCTCGTGGGGTCCTGATCGGGATCGGACACGATGACCCACAGATGCCTGTACCTGTCGACCGAGGTATCCGTGGGCCGGAAGGTGTCGCCCCCCTTCATCCGACGGCCTCGACATGGCCTTCGCGGTTCTTCGGCTTCCTCTCGCCGAAGAGCTTCGCCATGTGATTCCGGGCGGCCTCGGCCTCCTGGATGACTTCGAGGTTCTCGCCATCCGCCTTCTGGGCTTCGAGGATCTCGCTCACCGGGATCAACCCGGCGCCGCCGTCGCCCGGGTAATGCGTCGCCCACTCCGGGAAGTCGCGTGTCAGGTCGCCGGCCTCCCAGTGATCCCTGTCGATGTAGCGAGCGGAGACCTCGTTCAGCTTGTCCACGACTTCCCTGGGGAGTGCTCCTCGCCCGGGGTCCTCGACGAGCCTGACGCTGTAGCCGACGCGCCGGATGTGCTTCTCCCACTCGATGCTTCGGCTGCCATGGCCCCGGATCAGGTCGTGGACATGGCCCGGCACCGGCCCGCACGGCATGGCCTTGAAGATGTCCCCGGTGAGCGGGCTGGCGGACTCGGCGAGGAGTTCCCGCTCGGCGACGTACAGCAACGTCAGGAGCCGGAGATAAGGCATCTTCCCGTCCTCCAGATGGAGGAGGTAGGCCGCCGCCTGGAGGCTCTTCTCGAAGTTGAAACGGAGTTCCATCCCGGTCCCTCCTGGGCTTTTCGCCGGCTCTCGGCGGGCAGGCGCCGAAGCTCCGCATGGATATCAAGGCGTCACAGGGGGCCCTTATCGTTGGGGCTCATGTCAGGCGGGGTCGGTCTCTCCTGACGAATTCGATTCTATCATCGGCTACCTGATCCCGAGTAGCGAGTCGGGCGAGGTCGTCCTCACCGTGCGTATCGCGACCCAGCCCGGTCCGTGGCCCGCTCGCGACCGACCGACCGCCAGCCGGCTGGGCTGGCCATGGCCCGGGGCGCCCCAGGAGCCGATTGTTCCACAGCCGGCCCGGCCCGAGAGCGAATCGGTTCCGGAGCGAATCAGCGACCGAAGCCGCCCCGCCCGGCCCGGTCCGACCCGGCGGTGATGGGCCCGGGCGGGGTGGCCGGGGCCGTCGCGGGAATCCGCGCGAATCGATGGGTATTGTGGATCCTCACCCGCCCGATACCGGTCGCCGGACGGGCCGAGTCTTCGCGATTCGTGCACTACGGTAGGCCCGGTTACGCGCACCGTCCCGGTTTCGCGCACGGTCCCGCTTTCGCGCACCGCGTCCCGCTTTCGCGCTCGCTAGTGAATGTTAAACACTCCCGTCCACGAGATCGTGAGCTTCGGTAACGTCCTCCGGAGATCCCCAGCTCCGGCGACGGTGACCTCAGTGTCGCCGAGATCAAGCTCTCGCAGACCGGTCAACCCTTTAAGATGAACCAGTCCAGCATCCGTGATCCGGGTCCAGTGAAGGTCCAACGCTTCGAGCCTCGTTAGCCCTTTCAAGTGCCTCAATTCGACATCCGTAATGTTCGTCGAGCTGAGGTTCAATGTCTTGAGACTCCTCAGCCGCTCCAGGTGTTCCAGACCGGCGTCGCTTACCGTCGTGCTCCCAAGATCGAGAGTCTGGAGTCGGTTGAGGCTCGCGACGTGAACAAGCACACGACTCGACGCATCATCGAGGAGACCTACATAAACCACGTTGAGACAATAATCGATTCCGATCCGATCCACGAACCAGAACGGCGGCCAGACATCACCGCGGGAGTTCTCGTGCCAGTCGTACTCGACGTGGCCCCCAGCCTTCTTGATCGCCGCCACGGCCTCTCGCTGAACGCGGGCGCTGCGGGCTATCCATCCCAACCAGGCGCCGAGGAGCAGCACGAGGATCAGCAGGCCCCGGACACTGATCCGCAGCCAAGATCGCCAGGATACTGGACCGAGGGGAAATCGGTGGTCGTTCATCCTTTTGGTCGGGGCCCAGGGAGAATGCCTGCAAATCGGTCTGGGTTCCGTCCTCCGCCTCATCCCTCTCCGTTCAGGTCGCTGTCGGCGGTCGAATCATCCGCCTCGATCCCCAGCCACAGCTCGTCCACCGTCGTGAGGAACCCGGGGAGGACGAGACTCGGGATGGCCTGATTGCCCCGGACAACCTGCTCGGCCCAGACGTCGCCGTCGCGGGTCAGGACCGTCACCTTTCGCTCGATGGGGTCGACGATCCAGTATTCGAGCAGCCCATGGGCCAGGTACTCCTCGCGCTTGATCACATAATCCCGCTCGACGCTACGGCGCGACACGACCTCGGCCGCCAGGACGGGGAGCCGGCGGCCTCGGCGATCCCTGGGGGCATGCTGAAGCACGACGGCCAGGTCGGGATTGCGGCCCGAGACGAGGCCCGGGAGCCACAGGCGGAACTCGTTACCGCCGCCGTACCGATAGATGTAGCCCGGATGATTGCGGCGATACCAGGAGACCCCGTCATACAGGTTCGAGACCACGACGCCATGGGGATCATTCGGAACTTCAGTCACTTCGAGGACTCCCCTCGCGAGTTCGAAGCGGTATCCGTCCTCCTCCTCGGCCTCGAGGAATTCCCGGAGCGTCATCCGCCGGCCGTGATCGGCCGGGCCGATATGGAGACTGGTGGCGGCGGTGGCCATGACTGCGAGATCTCCCGATGGACCTTTGGGACAAGGTCGATCGTCCCGGTGCGATCTTCCATGATAGAGGCTCGTCGACGAAGGGTGAAGGTCGTTGGGTAAATGACCTGGCGACCGACGCCGCCGGATCGCCGGCCACGACGACCGCGACGTCCGTTTGGCGAACCGGCGACGTCAGTCGCCGGGTCCCGGCGTCCTGCGGCCCGACGACTCACGCGTGAGGACCCGGCGACTCACGTCGCCGGTTCGCCTTTGTGAAGACTCCGGCGTCTGATGTCGGCGTGTCGCCCGCGCCTCCAGGTATGAGGCGGCGACCTCTCGTCTTGGTCCGCCAGGCAAACGGAGCGAGGTCTCCACATCGTCCGGGCTTCTCGCATGGCAACCGACGCCTCGAAAGGCGGTCCATGCGTGTCTCGGTGTCCATGAATCGGACTGCACTGGCAAGAAATCGGCAGCAATTCTCAAAAAGTCGCATCAAGCCCGAAAAAACTTCCTATAATCTAGGGTAGTGGGGCAAAGAAGGCTGATTCTTGCGAAGTTGCGAGACCCATCCCCGAATCGACGTCCTGAAAAAGAAGAGGCAGCCAGGATGACAACCGCGACCGCCGAGGCTCGCACCACGTCCGCCGCCCGCATCGAGGCCAACCGCAAGAATGCCCAGAAAAGCACCGGGCCGCGGTCCCAGGCGGGCAAGGAACGCAGCCGGTTCAATGCCCTCAAGCATGGGATGCGGGCCGAGTTGCCCGTGCTGCCCGGCGAGGATGAGGAGATCCTGAGGCGCCGGCACGATTCGTGGACCGCGACGCTCCAGCCCCGGGATGAGGTGGAGCGCTACCTCGTCGAGCGGGCCGTGAACGTCTCGTGGCAGCTCGATCGCGCCGATCGGGCGTGGGCCGCGCGGATGACGCTCGACATCCTGGAATCGGGGAACGCCCGGGCCGATGCGCAGGCGGACGAGGTCATCCGGCTGGGCCGCCGCCTGTTCTGGGACCCGCGCGGGCCGTTGTGCCTGTACCCGTTTTACCCGGCGGGGCTCGGGGACGCCGTGCGCGTCTCGTGGTCGCCCGAGGTCGTGGATTCCAACGACCCGGCCCGGCTGCTCGAGGCGCTGGAAGCAACCGCGATGGGCTGCGCCTGGCTGCTCGACCGCTGGAACGACCTGGGCGCGCTGCTCGAGGACGGGCTGCTCTGGCAGCCGCACGATCGGTTCAGGGCCATTCGCCTGCTGGGGCGGCAGCCGTTCGATGCGACGGACGACGATCGGGTGATGGCCATCTACCTCGCCTGCCACGACATGGACCCCGGAAAGGAGCAGCCGTTCGCCGATGTCCACGTCGAGCTGGGCGCCGGCGAGCGCATCCGGTTCGACGAGCGGATCGAGGCCCGTTCGGGTCGCCTCGCCGCCCCGGCCGGGCCGGACGCCGCACGCGAGTGGCTGCTGGCCCTCGTCGCCGAGCAGGTCGACCGGCTCGAAGTTCTCCTCGCGGCGCACCTCCGGCGCGAGGAGGCGGCCACCGAGGCCCGCCGGGGATTCGAGGACTCCGAGGCCGGCGAGAAGCTCCGCCGCTATCAGCTCGCCAACAACCGGACCCTCCTGCGCATCCTCGAAATCCTGCGGAAACGCCAGCGGGAGGCCGATCGGGCCGCGACCGGCTCGGAGGGGCGCGGGGCGACCGGCTCGGAGGAACGAGGGACGAGGGGCGGGGAGCGAGTGATTCACGAGCCCGCTGAGACTTTCCGTTCGGTCCGGGAGGGCGCGGCTCCGTCCGATCCTGGCCCCGCGGCTCGGACGGAGCCTCGCCCTCCCAGGAACCAGGCCGCATCATCGGGTTCGTGTCCGCGCGACAGGAAGGCCGCCTCGGACGGAGCCGGGGCCATCGCGTTGCCCGCACCACCGCCCGAGGCGCAGGCTCCAACTTCCGTTGTCGCGTCCGACGTCACGGCCGGTTCGGCCCCGGCCGGCGAGCGGCCGCGCGTGTCGAATGACCTCGACCACCTCAGGGCGGCCCTGGAAACGCTCGCCGGGCCTGCGCCCAACGTCCGCCGCCCCTCCAGGCCGCTCGCCGGCCGCCGCCTGCCCCGCCGGCCCAGGGCGCACCCCGCCTTCGTCCGTCCTCCGGCCGCCGGCCCGGCGTCCATTCCCGCCGACCCGGCCCCGCCCGAGGCGCGCACCGGGCTGACGGCCGCCATCGAGATGGTCCTCGCCCGGGTGGCGGCAGTGGCAAAACCCCGAAACCCGACGAACGAACCCAACGCCGCCGGGGCCGAATCGCAAAATGGGACGAACGAACCCAACGCGGCCATCGCCAAATCGCAGAATGTGACGAATGAACCCAACGCCCCCGCGGGCGAGCGTCGGACCGCGGCGAACAGGACGAGCGCGCCCGATTGCACGGGGGCCCGGTGGCCCTTCCGCCCGCTTGTGCTGTTGCTGGCCCTGGCGATTCCCGTGGTCCTGACAACCCAGGCCGCCGAGCCGGGCGCGAACGAACCCAAGGTGGTAAGGACACCATCCTCGGCCTTTCGTTTCGAATACCGGCCAGGCGACCCGGCGACGTCAGTCGCCGGGTCCTCATGCGTCGGTCGTGCAGTCCAGGCGAACCGGCGTTGTCAGTCGCCAGGTCCTCATGCAGCGGGGGAAGGACCCGGCGACTGACGTCGCCGGGTCGTCAGGACCGGTTCATGCACGGCTTCTCCATTCGGTGGACAACTCCATCACGACGTTCTATCGGTCTCAATGTGACGACGCCGTAACCCCGGCCGCCCATGCGGGCGGCTCTCGCGGGTGGTGACCCTTCCACCCGTGCCCGGTTCGTGCCAGGACGGCCCGAATCCCAACCTGGACCCGGAGGCCTGATGCCCCGCGACCGCGACCGCGATTCGTGGCCGGCTCATTGCCCGAGGTCCGGCCATCGCGGGCTGTCCGTTCGTCCGGGTTGGATTGGGGTTCGGTCGAGTGTCCGGCCACGCACGAGGCATGTGCGAATGGGAACGCTCGCGTCGTCGAGAAGGGTGGCCGGCGCACGTCCGGCGCCTCCCGTGTCACGTCGCGTTCACCCTGGAGAAGACCGATGAAGCCCGTCTCGCCATCCCGCCGCATGTCTGCATCGAGCTCGGTCCCGGCCTCGTCGCGAAGGGGCCAGAAGCGCTTTCGCGCGGGGCTGGAGAACCTCGAGGATCGCAAGGTGCTGTCGACGCTGCTCGACCCGACGGCGTTCACCAGCCTGGGGGCGTTCAGCACCACGGCGAGTGACAGTTATACGCTCGATACGAACGCCCTGACGCTGACCGGGCCCGGTGTGAGCGTCACTGGCGTGCTGTCGGCGAACAACATCGCGGTCTTCGACTTCGACAGCGTGTCCATCGCGGCCGGCAGCACGATCACCGCGACCGGCTCGAATCCGCTGGCGATCCTCTCGCGGGGCACCTTCACGGTCGACGGGACCATCGCCGCCAACGGCGGGACGCCCGCGGCCGGTTCCGAGGCCGCCGTGGCCGGCGGGCCGGGCGGCTACGGAGGCGGTCAGTTCACCACCACGCAGGGGGCCGGGCTAGGGCCTGGCGGCGGCGGTGCGGTCAGCGGAGGCGTCGCCGGCACGTATTACGGCGGTGGCGGCGGCGGCTTCGGCGGCGCCGGGGGCCAGGGTGGCGCATCGGGCGGCCTCGGCGGGCTGATCTATGGCAACCTGTTGACCCAGCTCCAGGGCGGCAGCGGCGGCGCGTCGGGGACGACGCCCACGGGCATGTCGCTCGCGACGACCGGCGGCGGCGGCGGCGGTGCGGTCGAGCTCGTCGCCGTGACTTCGATCACCGTCGACAGCGGAGGCATCATCCAGGCCAACGGCGGCAGCGGCGGCATCGCCGGGAGCGGGTCGTCCGGCGGCGGATCGGGCGGCGGCATCCTCATGAAGGCCCCGACGGTGACGAACAACGGCACCGTTTCGGCCGACGGCGGAGTCGGACCGTCCGGCGGCTGCTGCGGCGGCGGCGGCGGCGGCGGCGGCGGGATCCTGGACGTCCTCTACAGCCAGTCGGAGACCGGCACCGGCTCGTTCGAGGCATACGGCGGCCCGGGCGGGTCGAGCGGGTCGAGCGGGTCGGGGACGGCCGGCCAGGCCGGCTCGACCGGCATCGTCAGCATCCAGCAGACCTACAACATCACCGCGAGCCTCTCGGGCACCGAGATCGTGCTCACCGGCGATAACACCGTGTCGAGCCTCGGAGTCACCTACGACCCGACCAGCGAGACCTACACCTTCACGGCCAACTCGGGCGAGACCTTCGGGACCGACGGTTCGTTGCCGGCGGGCGTCACCTTCTCGCCGATCGGCAACACGGCGACCCTGGCACCCAACGGCACCACCTGGACTGCCCTGGGCGATTCGGTCGGCACCAGCATGACGAATTCGGCCGGCACCGCGATCACGCTCGGCGGCGCCCTCGCCCCGGCCTCGAATTTCGGGACCGCGTTCGACGTCGCCAACTCGGGCGGGGGCGTCACGGGGCTGACGATCGACGACTCGGCGCAGGCGACGTCGGACAGCCCGACCATCACGGCGACGGGATTGTCCGCAACCACCGGCGCGTCGATCACGTACGGCAGCGCGAGCCTCAGCGGCTTCACGTTCGACGCCGGCTCGTCGGCCGAGCAGGTGACCGTCCAGGGCACGCCGGCCGTCTCGGGCGCCACGCCGATGACCCTGAACATGGGCGGCAAGTCGGGCAACAACGTGTTCATCGGCGATTCGAGCCACTCCGTGGCGAGCTTCGGCGATATCACCGTCACCGGCACGACCGGCCTGACGATCAACGATTCGAACAACAACAGCCCCGCGACGGCCACCGTGTCGTCGACGAACGTGTCGTATTCGACCGGCTCCAGCCCGATCTTCGACTACAGCGCGGCGCAGATCGACGGATTCACCTTCGACGGCGGCAACACGGCCCTCACGCTGACGATCACCGGCTCGCCGGCGGCGACGTCGGGCCTGTCGCACATCGCCGTGAACCCGGGGAACGTCGCCGGCAACTCGATCACACTGGGCGACTCGTCGAATGCGGCCAGTACCCTCGGCGGCATCAACGTCGCGGGACCGACGAGCCTGACGATCGACGACTCGATCGATTCCACGCCGAACCAGACCGTGACCTTCGACTCGGGCCAGCTTACGATCGGCGCCGCGACGACCGTCACTTACAGCGGCACGATCTTCTCGGCGATGACCTTCGACGCCGGGACCGGCGGCACCGCGGTGAAGATCCATCGGACGCCGACGGGTCTCGGGGCGACCGCTCTCGAGCTCGACATGGGCGCGGCGACGAACAACACCGTCCAGGTCGGCTCGAGCGACGCGGACCTTGTCGGGAACGTCACGATGACGACCTCCGGCTCCGGCACGATCGGCCTGACGGTGGACGACTCGAACGGCAACGGCAGCTTCACCATCGGCATGACGGCGACGACGATCAGCTTCGGCGGCGGGGGGACGTTCGACTACAGCGGCGCAACGCTGGCTTCGCTGACGCTTTACACCGACAACTCGGGCGGGAACACGGTGAGCGTGACCTCGACGCCCGCCCTCACCCCGGCCGGCGCGATCCTGATCAGCACCTTCTCGGGTTCGGGCGACGAGTACGACCTGGGCGATCCGACGCACGCCGCCAGCGGGCTCGGGAGCATCGACATCGCGACGTCCGGCGACAGCACGGCGATCCTGAAGATCGACGATTCGAACGGCGCGTCGGGCCAGTCGGTCGCCGTCACGTCGTCGTCGGTGAGCTTCACGGGCGGCCCGACGTTCGGCTACGCGGGCCACTCCTTCGGCGGCATCACGCTGGACTCGAGCAACCTCGGCGGGACGACGATCGCCGTCGCCAGCACCCCCACGCTGTCCGGCTCGCTAACGCTGGCCATGGGAAACACCGGGGCCAATACCATCTCGCTGGGCGACAGCATGGATCCGGCCAGCGGCCTGGCGGACGTCGCGATCAAGACGAGCGGCAGCACCGCCGGCCTGACGGTCGACGACTCGGCGTCCGCCGGCTCGGACAGCGTCACCATCGGTTCCGGCAGCCTGTCGCTGGGCAGTTCGCCGCTCCCGACGTTCACCTACACGGGGGTGACGCTCACCGGGTTGACCTTCAAGGCGCCCGGCGGCGGGTCAAATGCCGTGGCCGTGCAGGGCGCCTTCACTGGCGCGGGCCCGGGCACGAACCTGACCCTGGCCATGGGTTCGGGGACGGGCAATGCGGTCATCCTCGGCGGCGCCTTGACGGCCGCCAGCAGCCTGGGCGGCGTGATGGTGACAGGTTCCACCGACCTCACGATCGACGATACGGTCGACGAGACTTACCAGGCGATCAACGTGTCGACGGACTCGGTGAACTTCGGCGGCTCGTCCCCGATCATCGACCTCAGCAATGCGACCCTCGGCGGCCTGACGATCGACGCTCCCTCGATCGGCGAGACGGCGATCGCGGTCATCGGCTCGCCCGCCGCCTCGTCGGGGCTCGCTCCCGTGACGATCAACGTGGGCACGGCCGCGGGCGTCCGGCTGGGCCTGGGCGACGCCACGCATGCCGCCAGCAGCCTGGGCGACGTCACCGTCACCACGAGCGGGACCGCCCCGAGCAACGGGTCAGTCGCGCTCACCGTGGATGACTCGGCCGACGCGAGCGGCCAGACGGTCACCCTGGGTGCGACGGCGCTGGGATTCCAGGGCGGATCGACCTTCACCTATGGGGGTGCCGACCTGGCCGGCCTCACGTTCGACGCCGGCGGGGCGGGCGGCAACGCGATCACGATGACTGGCTCACCGCAACTCGTCGCCTTCACCACCGACATCTCCGTCTCCGCCCCTTCCATCAATCCCGACACGGTCTCCATCGGCGACGCCGCCAACCCGTTCTCGACGCTCGCCGGCGACGTGGGAATCCAGGGTGCCGGGGCCGTGTCGCTCACCATCGACGACTCGGGGAGCACGGCGGTTACGTCCTACATCCTCAACAACGAGTTCAGCGCGGGGGCTGTGCCCGTCGTCTTCTTCTCGCGTGCGACCGGCCTGACCGGCATGACGGTCAAGGGGGGCAGCGGGGGCGATAGCTGGGATGTGACCGGAACGCCCGCCGGCGTGACGACCCTGATCGACACCGCACCAGCGAGCGGCCACACCGACGTCGTTTCTCTTGGAGGAGCGACCGCCGGCACGGCGGACTCGCTCGCGGGCGTCACGGTCGACGGTGGCGGCGTGGGGACGACCAACCTGGTCGTCAACGATGTGAATGACACGACGTCGCGAACGCCGACGCTGGAGTACAACTCCACGGCTGGCCTCAGCGACCTCACCGGAATTGCGGCCTCAACGCTGGCCTTCAACAGCGGTGTCTCGCAGGTCAGTCTGATGCCCAGCTCGATCACTGGTGTCACAACGGCGCTGACCGTCGACTTCAGTCAGGGGAATCCGCTGCCCGTCGGCAGCACGACGAGCTTCCACTTCGAAGGCGTGCTCGGGTCATCCAATACGCTGATCCTCCAGGGCGAGCTCCCGTCGGCGACCCCGTTCGATTCCGAGATCTACACGCCCCTGGCGAATGCTCCGGGTTCGGGGACGATTGCGTTCACGCAGGGCGGGAACAGCTCGATCCTGGACTTCGGCGGTCTGACGCCCATCAACGACACCGTGCCGGCGGCAAGTTACTGGTTCGCCGCGCCTTCGAGCGCGGGGGTCGTCGACCTGGCCAACGGCCCGACGATCGGCACCGCGACGACCGACACCATCTCCAGCGGCGACACGCCGTCGGCCTTCGAGCTGGTGAACTTCGCCAACAAGGCGAACGTCGTGGTCGACCTCACCGCGATGGCCTCGCCGACCTATCTGTCGCCGCCGTCGGTCGCGGCCACCGGCCTCGTCAGCCTGACCCTCGATTACTTCGGTTCTGGTACCACCGGCAAGACCCTGACCGTCAGCGGCACCACGGCCGGAATCGTCAACACCATTCAAATCGGCGGTTCCGGCAACACGGTCGACGTCCAGAACGTCACGGCGGGCGGTCCGCTCTCGATCGTGAGTCAGCCGGACAGCCCCGGCGCGGCCAACAACGTCTCGATCGGCAACGCCGGTAGCCTGGCCGGCATCCTCGCCGATGTCACGATCGACGGACCCGCGCAGTCGGTCAACCTGACGGTCGACGGCTCCGCGGCGATGACGCCGTACGGCGCGATGCTGCTGCAACACGTCGCGGCGAGCCCGATGGCCGAGCTGTCCGGCCTGTCGCCGGGCGCGTCGATCGTCTACGACCCGTCGGCGATCGGCACGTTCGCGCTGTCCACCGGCACGGGCGCCGACAATCTCACCGTGGATTTCGTCAACGGCAATCCCCTCGCGGGACCGGGCACGCCGGCCGTCGGCTTCCCGCTCCAGTACAACGCCGGCGGGGGCGGCGATTCGCTGACGTTCCAGGACTCCTCGGGATCGACCGCGCCGATCTTCGACTCGGAAAACTACCTCAGCACCGGCCCGAATAGCGGCAATGTCTCGTTCTTCGCCAGCGGGTCGTCGGGCACGCCGGTCTTCCAGGGCGGGGTCCAGTTCTCGCAGCTCACGCCGACGGTCGACTCGACGCCCGTGACGAACTACACCTTCACGGCACCGAGGACCGGCGGCGGGATCGCCGTGACCGACGCTGCGTCGCCCGGCTACGCGCTGATCGCCGACCCGTCGCCCAGCCCGACGTTCGAGTCGGTCGCCTACACCAACAAGACCAACGTGGTCATCGACGCCACGCCCGTCAGCCGCAACAACTTCGTCCTGCTGAACAACTCGACGGCCGCGACGGGCCAGACGACGCTGGCGGTCGACCTCGGAAGCGGCAACGACACGCTCGTCGTCTCGGCCAACCCGGCGGGGGTCTCCACCGCGATCGACGGCGGGGCCGGCTCGCAGGCCATCACGGTCAACGGCGCCGGCCTGGCGGCCGGGACCACTTCGTCCAACTTCACGATCTTCGGCGGCGCCGGCCCCGATGTGATGAGGCTCAACAGCCAGGGGACGGGCTCGCCCGCTGCGCTCACGCCCGGGACGCCCTCGGGACCGGCGACGGCCACCTTCGGCACCGGCCCGGGCGCCACGTCGCTGGCCTTCCTCAACATCGGCACGATCCAGGATTACACGACCAACCACGCGCCGACGCTGGGCATTCCGTCGCCGCCGCCGACGATCTTTGCCCAGCCCGGGGTGCCGCTGGTCAACATCCCGGTCGCGATCTTCATGGACTCCGACCTGGTCGAGAATCCATCCTCCTATGTCGCGACGATTAACTGGGGCGACGGCCTGGCCCCGACGACCGGCACGATCACCGCGGACCCGTCGACGCCGGGGCGGTACATCATCTCGGGCAGCCACACCTACCAGGCGGCCGGTAGCAACCTGATCGCCGTGACGCTGACGGACCTGGGCGGCAGCTTCACCTCGACCCTCAACAACGCGGGCGGGGCCGTGGTCCCGGTGACGACCCAGCTCGACCAGGTCGCGCCCGTCTCGGGGGTGACCGCGTCCGTCAACGTCGTCGACCTCCAGCTCGGCTCGACGACGGCGTTCGCGGCCACGGCGGGCACCTCGGCCTCGGGCGAGCTGGCGGTCTTTACCAACCCGAACGGTCCGACGAATCCCGGCGCGTACAGTGCCCTGATCAACTGGGGCGACGGCACGGCGCTGGGCGGGGCGACGATCGCCGCCGATCCCAACGTGTCCGGCGCCTTCGACATCAGCGGGACGCACAACTACGCCGCGCCGGGGACGTATTCGGGCACGATCGAGCTCCATGCGGTCGGCACCGGGCAGAGCATGATGATCCCTCTGAGCGCCACGGCCCAGGCTCCTTCGGTCAGCGTGACGGCCGGGATCAAGGGGAGCAACGAGGACCCGCTCGGCCCGCTGAAGGTCGCCACGGTCTCGGTGCCGTTCTTCCGGGGCTCGCCGGGCCTGGACGCCTCCAGCTATTCGGCCAGCGTCGATTACGGCGACGGGTCGCCGACGGTTCCGGCGACGCTCGCGCCGGCGAGCATCCCGGGTGCCTCGGCCTTCTCGGTCAACACCAGCGGCCATTACTATTCGATACCGGGCACCTACACCCTGACCGTCGCGATCCGCGACGCGCAGGGCGTGGTCGTCGGCAGCGGATCGGCGCCGGTCGAGATCAAGGATCCGCCGCCGGTGAATCCGACGGCCCCGATGATCACCTGGGGCCGGCTCAGCCCGCAGAGCGACTCGGGCATGAGCAACAGCGACGGGATCACCAACGTCACCACGCCGACGTTCGTCGGCGGCGCGACTCCGGGCGCGGTGATCGTGGTCTACGCGACGCCGACCGGATCGACCGCCGCGCCCGTCCCGATCGCCAGCGGCGTTGCGAACGATGCCGGCGCCTGGTCGGCCACGGTCGTCGGCTCGCCGCTGGCCCAGGGCTCGTACCAGGTCTCGGCCACGGCCACCAACGCCGGCGGCACGGCCTCATTCGGCCTGGGCACGGTCGCGATCGATACCACGGCGCCGGTCATCACCGACATCGTCTTCAACCGGCTCCGCGGCGAGCTCGACGTCTACTTCCAGGACAACCTGGGCGGCATGTCCCTGCCGGCGCTCTCCAACGGCGCGAGCTACCAGATCTCGGCGAAGCCCTTGAACAACACGATCTCGGTCCGCAAGACGATCGTCCCGACGAGCGTCACCGTCATCGACGGCGCGACGCCGACCTCGGTCGACGAGGCGGTGGTCGTGTTCAATCGCGGCAAGGTGCTCAACCCCGGGCATTACACGGTCCAGGTGCTCGCCTCGGGGATATTCGACGTCGCCGGGAACACGCTGGCGGGCCGGTTCTACGGGTCCTACCCCACGGGCAACGGCGCGCCGGGCACGAACTACGTCGCCCAGTTCACCGCCTACCCCGCCAGGACGCTCGCCGCGTATCCGTTCTCGGCGGGATATGCCCGTCCGAAGATGCCGACGTCCGGCTCGACCACCCCGAAGGTGCGCGTCGCGGAAGCGGCGGTTGCGAGATCCCAGGTGAGGGCGCTGGCCCGACAGGCCGGCGCGTGGAGCGACCATGCGAAGCACGACCCCGCGAGCCTCATCGACCGGGCGATCGCCAGCCTCGACGCCGTCCTCCCGAAGCGGCGGCGTTGAGCCGCCGCCTCGGGCCGTCAGTGGACGCGAGCCCGGCTCACTGCGGGGCCACGGTCGCGAAGACCTTGACCTGCGCGACGGGCTCGTCCTTCATGTCGGTCTCGACCTTGAGCACGGCGTGGAAGGGCCCCGGTTCGGCCGGGGCCTTCAGCTTGAGGTTCAGCACGTGGTCGGCCGCCGCGCCCGGGCGGGCCTCCTGCGCCTCGAGGTCGGGCGACGTGGCAGAGACCTTGTTGAGGCTGAATGGCGACGACGACCGGACGTGCAGCAGGTTGGCCCGCGCGATCGTCTCGCCCGGGCGCACCCGGCCGAGGTTGATGATCGAGGGGGTCACCGACACCGCACTCTGGACGTTGGCCAGCACCGAGATCGGGATCGTCTGCGCCGGCGAGTCGTTGGTGATCAGCGTGATCTGATCCTTGAAGTAGCCGTTGGCGACCCCCGGCTGCAAGGTCGCGGTGATCTCCCAGTGGATCTGGCCGTCGGCCGTGCGCCCGGTCTCCTTCGCCACGGCCTTGACCTTGTCGGACTGGGTCTTCATCTGCACGATGTCCCAGTCGGATCGGCCGCCGGCATAGGTGAGCCCGAGGGATGCCGACGGAAGCTTGCTCGACCGCCGCAGCGTGCCGAAATCGACCTGCCCCGGGCTCATGACGATGTCGCCGCGGATGAAGCAGGTGACGTTCAGGTCGATCTGGGCGAACACCGGCCGGTCGAGGATCAGGGTGAGCCCCGACGGCTTGTACCCCTGGAAGTTGGTCGTGTTGATCGTCGCCTCGACGGTCGTCTGGGTGCCCGGCGGGATCACCCGGGCGCCGACCTTCACGTCCGTGCAGCCGCACTTGGTCCGCCAGTCGGCGATGTGGATCTCGGAATTGGTGCGGTTGACGATGGGGAACGCGTGGCGAATCTGCGAGCCGCGGGCCACGGTGCCGAAGTCGTAGGCTCGCTCGGGGAAGACCGTCGTCAGCCAGTCGGACTGCGCCAGGCAAGCAGACGAGCTGCCGAACAAGATGACCGACCAGGCGATGCAACAGAGCACGATCCGTCCCATCGGTATCCTCTCCCACTCCCAATCCTGCCGGTCGGGACGGGCGCCCTGCGCCGGCGGCCGTCACAACGACACGGATGCTTCCAGTATTTGAGGATCGGACGCAGCCGACCGGGCGGTGATCGCCGGAGCCGGCTCGCCCCGCACGGCCGACCGATTGCAAGGATTGTACCGACCGCCGGACCTCGGCGCGCAGAGCGCCCGGCGCGATCGGCTAGCTCTTCAGCCCCGAGTTCCGTAGGATATTTGTCGGACCCGGATCGGCCGCTCGCCCTCCCTTCGCGGTACGACCCGTCGGTCCTTCATCTGACCCGGAGGGAAGGAGCAGCCGGGCGGCCGGCCCGTCGCGACCCGCTCCTCCAGATCACCCAAACTCCCACTGCACCGGCAATCCGGCGGCAGGACTTCGATGCTCAAACCTTCGGTACAGATCCACAACCTGGACGGCATCCTGGTGGCGGAGTTCTGGGACTGCCTGCGGCTCGACCCCGCGCCGGTCCAGGACCTGCGCAAGCACGTCGAGGGCCACCTGCGCGGTCCCGGCCGGCCCGAATTGGTGGTCGACCTCAGCGGCGTGGGCTTCGCCGGCTCGGCCGCGCTGGGGAACTTCGTGGCGCTCCAGCGAGTCATCCGCCAGCACGGCGGCCGCATCGTCTTTTGCCACGTCGAGCCGACGGTCTCGGAGGTCTTCCGCGCCAGCCGGCTGGAATCGCTGTTCGGCTTCGAGGCCGATCGCGAGGCCGCGCTGCGCGTGATCCGCGACCGCCCGGGCCCCGACCCGCTCGAGAAGGACGCGCCTCGTCCCGAGCGGCTTCCCGCGCCGCCCGGCACCGGGTTGGGCTCGCGGATGCGCCGCAGGTCCTCCGGCCAGGAACCCTCCTGAACCCGGCGGTGCCGCAAACGCAAGTCGGCGGCGGCAGCCCGACTTCCGGCGGATTTCGCGGCTTTGTCCTTGATCGGGTGGGGCTCAACGACGATGATTGCTGCCGGCGATCGCGGGCGGTCCCACTCTCTCCTGGTCGTGCGGCTTTCCGACTCTCCGCCCACCCGGCCGCCGATCCCGAGGACGCCACTCCGGGCGAGCACGCGGGTTTTTTGCGGGGGCAGAACGATGGCCGTCACTCCCAGGATCCAGGTGAACGAGATCAACGGCGTTCAGGTGATCCGGTTCCACGACCGACAGCTCTTCGACGAACGCACCGTCCGCGAGGTGGCCGACCAGATTCTGGCCGCCTTGCCGAACGACGGCAGTCCGATCCGACTGGTCCTCGATTTCACCGACGTCAACCTCGTCTCGAGCACCCTGCTCAGCAAGCTCATCCTGCTCCAGCGCCGCGTGGCGGCGTCGAGCGGCAAGCTCCGCCTCTGCGAGCTCTCCCCGGTCATCCAGCAGGTCTTCCGCACGGCCAACCTCGATCGCCTCTTCAGCATCGACCGCGACCAGCGAACGGCCATCGAGACCTTCCACTGAGCGGCCCGAGGTTCGTTCCCTCCCGGCCCGGCCGTCTCGCCGGCCGCCGGCGTCTCGGCTCTGGACCGCAGTCCGTCCGGGACGCTAACCTGAGAAGCAGCGTTGCGACCGATCCGATCCGTTCCGAACCGAGGTGCCCGGCCGCCCATCCCGGGGCGACCGTGCGTGGGGAGACGCTCGCCATGCCGCACTCGACCGTTCCCTCGACCGGCCGGCTGATCGGACTCTGGGTCGTGATCGGCCTGGCGACGGCCTGGGGATTCTCGGGCGCGGTCGCCGCGCGCGGCGGCCTCGGCCGCGCCGGGATCGCCGACAACGCCCGCGCGGCGGACGATGGGGACCTGCTCAACGAGTATTTTCGGCGGCTCCTCGACGACCGGGATCTCGACGCCTTCCGCGACCGCGTTGCCGCGCGCTACGGCGAGGAAGCACTCGGCCGGCTCCTGTCCAGTTCCCGGTCGGCCAGCACGCGCCGCGCGGCCGCCATGGCCCTCGGCTCGGTCGGCGGATATCGCCGCAGCAACCCGGTCCTCGGCCGCGCCCTCGCCGACGAGGATCCCGGCGTCCGCGACCTCGCCGAGAAATCCCTCTGGTCGATCTGGTTCCACGCCGACTCGGCCGAGAACAACCAGGCCCTCCGCCAGGCGATGGAGGTCGCCGAGCGCGGAGAGCTTCGCCGGGCCGAGGAACTGGTCTCGCGACTGATCTCCGTGGCCCCCGATTTCGCCGAGGCGTACAACCAGCGGGCGATCCTTTACTTCAGACAGGGCCGCTTCGCCGACAGCGCACACGACTGCCAGCGCGTGATCAGCCTCAACCCCTATCACTTCGGCGCGCTCGGCGGGCTGTTCCAGTGTCAGATGTACCTTCATCAACCCGGCGAGGCGCTCGAGACCCTGCGCCGGGCCGCCCGTCTCCAGCCCCATAACACCTCGTTCCGCGACGCCATCCGATCGCTCGAGGCCCAGCTCACCCTCGATGGTCCGAGGTGAGCTCCGCGGGAAGACCGCCCCACCGATCGCCGGAACGACCCTCCGAATGAATTTGGACCCCGAAGTCGCGACGGCCAGGCATGGGTCGAGGATTGTACCGGTCGAAATTCGGCACGATCCGGAAAGAGTGTATGAAATAGCTGGGGACTGGGTAATAATATGGTGAAGATGAGATCGACGCCGATCGTAATCCAGGTCACGCGGCGGACGCAGGCAGGTTGAGGTCGCCATCCTGGTCCAGATTGCATTTCCGCGTGCCCGGTTCGGCGGTCCCTCGGCCGGGATGAATCAGGTTGCGGCCGTTTGCTGGGAGCCGGGCACCGATGACAACAGACACGCCGAGCCCGAACCTGCTGGCCCGCTTCGAGACTGGGGCCGCCGGCGCTCTTCTGGACAGCCAGTTGCTCGAATTGTTCGTCGACGCGCAGGAAGCGTCGGCGTTCGAGACCATCGTCCGCCGCCACGGTCCGATGGTCTGGGGGGTTTGCCGTCGCGTGCTGGGTCACCATCACGACGCCGAGGACGCCTTCCAGGCCACGTTTCTTGTCCTCGTCCGCAAGGCCGCCTCGGTTCAGCCCAGGGACCAGGTCGGCTCATGGCTCAACGGCGTGGCCGTGCAGACCGCCCGCAAGGTGAGGGCCACACGCGGTCTTCGCCGTTCGCGGGAAGCCGCGGTGTCCGAGGTGTCCGAGTCGGCGGAGCCCGCGCGGTCCGAGGGCGACGAGCGTCTCGCCCGGCTCGACCGCGAGCTCCGCCACCTGCCCGAGCGGTACCGCGTCCCGATCGTCCTCTGCGAGCTCGAAGGCCACAGCCACAGGGAAGCCGCCGAGCAACTCGGCTGGCCCATCGGCACGGTCTCCGGCCGGCTCTCCCGCGCCCGGGAACTCCTGGCCCGCCGCATGTCCCGGGCCGGTGCAACCGCTCCGGCCGCGGCCCGCGGGTCGCTCCTCGCCCGCGAGGCCGTTTGCCGGTGGGCCGTGTCCCCCGCCGCCCCGGTCCCGAAGCCGTAGCGCGTTTCGCAATCGGGGCGACCTCGCCCTCTGTCCTGATCCTGCCGGCTCGATTCCCTTTTCAGGAATCCGACGGCTCGCGGTCGTCGCCGCGATCGAATCCGCGGTTGCGATCGGCATCGCGATCGGCGAGACCGCGGGCGGTCGGACGCTTGAGCGACGGGCGATGCGGGCCGGCGAAGGCCGCGACGACTTCGGGAAGGGCGCCGAGATGCAGGTGCAACAGGCTGCCGACAGCGTGGTGGTGGAAGAACCAGTCGCCCTCGGCCGACAGCGCGCCGAAGCACGCCGGACACTCGAACCGCTCGAGCCCGGCAATCAATCGCCACCGTCCGCTCTTGTAGCCGCGGACCACCGTGCCTTTCGGTCCCAGCCACGAGTCGTGCAGCAACTGCCGGGTCACAGGCGCCGGCGGTGGCGGGGCGTCGACCAGCTCGGCGTCGAATGGCAGGATGCCGGCGCCCGGATATCGACGGCCGTTGATGATCATCCGCCGGCCCAGGTAGGCCGTGCCGCCCCCCTCGGAGTAGATCCGCCGCCCCCGGCAGACGTGCTCTCCCAGCGCGGCGATCATGCTGTGGTTCGACGCCAGCTCCTCGGCGTGGTTGTCGGGCAGCCCGCAGCCGATCATCACCAGGCCGACGCCCTCGGGCAGCGCGCCGTCTCGCAGCGGCGAGAACTCGACGAGGTCGGCACCGAGGGCCTCGAGCGACTCGATCGTATCCGGGAAATATCCGCCGAATGCCTCATCCTGCGCATAGGCGACGCGGAATCGCCGCCGGCCCCGGCCCGCGAGGTCGCGGCGCACGGCCGGCGCCGGGAACGGCCGGCGTCGAGCCAGCTCGTCGAGGGCCGCGAGGTTGGCATGCTTCAGGAACGCCCCGGCCAGGTCGTCGATCATGTCGGCCGACAGCATGCGGTCGGCGGGCTGGTTCTCGACGGCGGTACGCAGTCCCGGCAGGGTCTCGATCGCCCCGACCACGGGCAGCCCCACGGCCAGGTGGATCATCCGCCGGAATCGCGGCAGGAGCGCCGGGTCGTCAACCTCATCGAGCAGAACGGCGTCCGCCTGTTCGGGGATCGCCGGCAGATGGAACGACCCGGAATCGTTCCCGCGGCAGGAGACGACCGCCAGGATAGGCAGGTCGAGCGTCTCGGCGATCGGCCGCAGGTCGCCCGGGTGCTCGCACCACCGCCCGCTCGCGCCGGCCACGGGCGTTCCGAGCGTGCCCTCGATGACGGAGAGCTCCACGCCGGCTGCTGCCCGGGCAAACAGCCGCCGGCAGACCGGCTGCGGCATCAGCCAGGAATCCAGATGCCGGCCCGGCAGGCCCGTCACCTGCCCGACCGACTCGCGGGCCGTCAGGCACGCCCGGGTGCGGAAATGCTGCACCCGACGGCCGAGTTGCGTCAGCCCGGCCAGCATGGCCAGGCACGCCATCGATGGCTCCGATCCGGCCGCGCTGGTCGCCAGGCCCAGGCGCGAGAGCCAGCCGTCTACGCATCGCGGACTAACAGGACGGGGCACCTTGGCAATCCTCCGAGCCCGATCGACCAGGCGACCGAGCTCACCGTGGCTCGGCTCGCTTCAAGGCATCCCTGCGTGACAGGCAGGTTCGGCATCGTCGCGCCGAGCCTCTACGACCTTCGCTGCCCGATCCCGACCACCTGGATTCCCGTTCCTGAGTCCCCAGCTTCCTATCCTCGCAGGCGCACTCGGTTTGCCGCCCACGGAGCCGAAGCCCGCGGACCATAAGAACTTGTGCCAGGAGATTGCGTTCTAGGTGAAGGCGGTGATGGGAACGGCGTGGTCGCGCTTGGATGTACTTCCTCAATCGGACACGTATCAGTGAGAACGTTCCAATGATAGAGTCGCCGACGTCCAAATCAAGGGCTATTCCCGGACGGATTCGACCACTTTTCTCGGGTCTACTCGGCATGAGCCCGTCGGGTGGTGACGGAGCCAGGAGGCCGCGCATCAGGCGGAGATTCGGACATTCCCGGGATCGTCGTTGGCGCGCCTGGCGCGGCTGTGCGATCGGTCCCGGCGGCGCGGTCCTCCGGCGGCGATCGGGACCGGTCGGCCGGGTCTGGCAAGGCTCCGCGGCTCCGGGGCCGCCCATCGAGACCGCAAGCAGCATCGCCTCGGCTCGGACGGGGTCGCCCAGGCCAGAGGCCGCGGTGAGTGATGGCGATCGGCGTACCGTGCGGTTAAGTTGGCGTGGGCCGTCGCCGAGATTGCCTTGAGTACGGAGGCCGATCGTGCCGTTCGATTCGCCCGGCCTGCACCAGGAATACGCCAGGAGCGACCCTTTCGCCTGGGCCGCCCTGATTGCCATGGTGGCGGCCGCGTATCTGGTGGCGAGGTTGGCGGTCTGGCTCGGCCTGTCGGTTGCGTTCGCGGGGTGGACGCGCTGTCGGGACGGGCACTGGACCGAGCGGGCGAGGCTGGCCTGTCCGGGTCGCAGGCTCGCGGGGATCACTCTGCTGCTCGTGCCGCCGTCGCTGCTGGTCGCGTTCATGTCGGCGGCGATCTTCCTGCCCCACCTCAGCCGGGAGGTGCCCTTCGCCGACCTGCTGCCGACGAAGGCAGTCGCCTTCTTTTTCCTGTTAGCCGGCTTCCTCGGCGTGATTCAGGCCCGTTCCTCCTGGGAAAGGCGGGTCAACCCGGCGACGGCACTGACGCCTCGGTTTCGGTTCGCGGCGATGGTTCTCGGCGGACTCACTCTGGCATTCTGGGTCTGGGTCGCGTGTGCACTTCTGGCACGAGTCGTGATCGGCCGCGGCGACCTTGAATTCGCCTTCATCGCGGGCGGTCTGCTGTTGATCGTCGCCTATCAACTCGGGGGCGGCATGACCGTGCTGCGAATCACGGGGATGCTCCGGCCGGCTCCCGAGCGGCTCCGGGCGATCGTCGCGGCGACGGCCCGGCGGGTGGGCGTCCGGACGCCGCCCGTCGAGGTGCTGGGGGTGCCGATGGCCACCGCCCTTGCGGTCCCCCTCTGGGGCGGCCGAATCCTCGTAACCGACGCGGCCGTGGCGGTCCTCGGCGACGACGAGCTATCGGCGGTCTGTGCTCATGAGCTGTCCCATCTGAGCGAGCCCCTTCGCGTGGTCGTCGCGCGGCTGTTGTTCGGCCTTCGGGGAGTCCTCGTGCTCGTGGTGATGTTGCTGGCCACGTCACTGACCGACCGCCTCTTCGAATTCGAAACCGGGCTGGCGTTGTGCGTCGTCGCGGAGTTCGTCCTTCTTGGCGCGCTGGTCCTCTACACCCGGCTGCACCGTCGCATGGAGATCCGTGCCGATGAGATGGCGCACCAGTACGAGGCCGGCCCGGGCACCTATGCCCGCGCGCTGGAGAAGCTCCACGAGGTCAGCTTGATTCCGGCGGCCCTTGGAGCCCGGCCTGGCGCCTACCCCGATCTCCACGACCGGCTGATCGGCGCGGGCGTGTGTCCCGATTATCCCCGTCCGGGCCCTCCGCCGAGGGCGCCCTTCTACCTGGGGCTGATGGTCCTGACGGTCGGGTCGGTAACCGGCGGACTTGGACTGGCCTGGATCGCGTCGGCGATCCAGTGACGGCTGAGTTCGAGCGATCGGGAGAAAAACCCGCTCCCCGCCCATCCGGGAATTCCATCCTCCACGAGGTCCGGGGTCCGGTGTCCCCGACTGATCCACATTCCCCTTGCCCGCGTCGGGGGTTTTGATACCCTACGCCCCTCCATCATGCTCGTCACGTCTGGCCAACGCCGCGTCCGGCGGGAGGGAACCCGCGCCATGTCGAAATCCACCCATCGGGCTGACCGGCCCGGGTTTGCCCGATTCTTCCGCCCAGACGGCCCGGCCGGGCTGTTCCGGGTCGTGCCGGGCTCGCTGGCGGTCGTTCTGGGGTTCGGAGCCACGGGACTCAGCCAGTCGACGCCGACCGCCCGAACCGCGGGACCGCCGGCCGCGGCTGCGACCGCGGCCTCGCCGACGGCACCGGCACCGCCAGGCCCAGGAACTGTTGGTGGGTCGCCGTCCGACGGCGACGCCGCAGCCCTTCGCGCCGAGGCCGCCGCGCAACTCCAGGGGCTCGGGTCGCCGGCTCCGACCGGCTCGCCCACCGCAGCGCCGACGGGGGCTCCAGGCACGCCGGCTTCCGCCCCGGCCTCGACGTCCGCGCCGGCATCGGCGTCGGCAACACCGAGGCCGGCCGAGTCGACGGCGGACAGGCAGCTCCGCGAGGTCTTGCAGGAACGCCTGCGATTGCTCGACGAATACGACAAGGCCGCCGCGGCCCTGAAGAAGGCGGCGCATCCGGGCGCCAGCCCCGAGAAGCAGGCGGCCGACGCGCGCGGCGAGCTGGTTCGGATCCAGGCCCTCCTCGCCCAGGCCCTGGCCAACCCGGATGTCGTCCTGCCCCCGTCGTTCCGCCCGGCGAGTCCGGGCGCCCGCCTGGTCGTCAGCGCCGAGATGAAGGAGGCGCTCGACACCGCGAGCGGCGAGTGCAAGGAGGCCCGGGCGAAGCTCGAGGCCTTGCAGGCCGAGGTCACTGGCTGGGAGGCCCGGCAGAATGCTCGCCGGGCCGAGCGCGACAAGCAGTTCCAGGTCGTCGCCGCGCTCAAGGCCAGGGGCACCGAGCGCAACGTGCCGGCGACCGGGGCGTCGACCCCGGCCGCGACCGCCGCGGCGTCCGCTTCCGGGAAGCCCTCTCCGGCGTCGCGGCGGCTGGCGCGCGAGCGGCAGGTCAACGAAGACTGGAAGGCGCGAGTCGAGTTGATGCGGCTCCAGGCCGCCGAGGCCGAGATCGCCCTCGAATCAAAAATGGCGGGCGTCCGCGAGGTGGAACTCCAGGTCGCGCAGGCGCAGGTGCGGCTGGCCGAGCGGACCCTTGAGGTGATGCAGGGCCGCTACAGCGTCGCGGCCGAGCAGCAGGAGGAGGCGCTCAAGCAGAAGGCGGTCGCCGAGGAGAACCGGTCGCGGGTCGCGAATGACCCCCTCGAGCGGTTCCGCGCCAGCCGCGTGGCCATGCTGCTGGAGCTCGAGGCGCAGGTCGTGAAGCTCGAGCGGGCCCTGGCGACGAGTCCCCCGCCGTCGCTGGAGGAACAGCGCGGGCTGGCGGACCACGCCGCGGCCGACTTCGCGCGGATCAAGGACCTGCTCGATGACGGCCGCGTCAGCCGGCTGGATGCGATCCGGCTCAACAACGACTTCCGCCGGATCGGACCGGAGCGCGACCGCCTGCTCCGCAACGAGGTCACCATCGTCGAGACGCGGCTCCAGTTCTACGAGGACGTGCTGACCGAGGTCGAGCTCGAGCTCATCCGCGACTCGGTCCATGACCGGTACGAGCTGGAGGCGCTGCGCGAGCAGCTCGCCCCGTCGCGGTGGGCCGAGGGCGAGTCGGTGCTGAACGGGCTGGAGCAGCGGCACAAGGCGCTGTTGATCCGTCGCCGCGCGGCGCTCGAGCACCTCACCGAGGCGACCGCGCAGACGCTCGAACAGGTCGCGCGGCGGCTGGCGATCCTCGACGAGGAATACGGCTTCATCCGCACGCACATCTTCTGGGTTCGCGACCAGGAGCCGATCGGTCTGGGCACGATCTCGCAGGGAGCGCGCGAATCGCGGCACGTGTGCCGCGCGCTTTGGCGGCTGGCGCACGAGGCGAGCCGGGTCGACCAGTGGGGCCGGCGCTCGCCCGAGTTCGTCGGTGCGTCGATCGCGGCGCTGGTGCTGCCATTCGGCCTGATCCGGTTGCGCCGGGCCTTGCGGACGCTGATCGCTCGCGATCTCCCCGCGCCGACCCGGCCGGCGGCGTGACGGTGGCGGAGTGTGACGAAGCGGGGAGCGGCCGGCGGCCGGGATGGCTCGAGTAAAGCGGGTGAAACCCACTGTCTGCCACGGCCTTCCTTCGGTGGGTTTCACCCACCCTGCAACCGGAATGGGGCGCGAGGCGAAGGGAGTGATGCGATGACAACACGAGCAGGTGAACCCGGCGGATTCCGTCGCGGGCTGCGGTCGCTGGCACTGGGCTCGGCGATGTCGGCCCTGTGGCCGACGTACCTGCTGCTGCTGGCGTACGTGGCGCGCCAGGCTCCCTGGCCCCGCAGCATGAGCATCCTGGGCTGCTCCACGCTGATCGGCCTGGCGCTGGCGCTTTTCGTGCACGAGCTGATCCGCTGGGCGACCCGGCCGGCGGGGTGGGCCGAGCATTACCTGGGGATGCCGGGCCCGCTGGCGCGGCAGCTCGGTCGCGCGGGGCGATTCGCGACGGCGGCGGCCGCCGTGCTGGTGCTCCCCGCCTACCTGATCGACAACGGCCTGATCCTGCCCGACGGGCGGACGCTCGGCGCGCCGGCGTTCAGCCGGTTCCTGGTCCTGGCCTTCGAGGTGGTGCTCTGGGGGGCGTTCATCCACCTGCTGCGAGCGCGGTCGGCGCTGATGGCCAGCCTGGCGCTGGAGCCGGAGGGGGAATCGGCGACCGACGGCTCGAGGATCCAGGCGGGGCTGGCGTGGGTGAGCCGTCGCCGCCGGTGGGCCGCGATCGTGATGGTTGCGGCATTCGGGGCGATCATCGTGCTGGACGTTCGCGGCTACAGCTACTCGGCCCGCCGGCTGGCGGTGGCGGGGCTGCAGACGGCGGTCCTCATCGCGCTGGGGGTCGCGGCCTATCGCGCGGCGGCCCGCGCGATCGACCGGCACGTCGGGCGCTGGGCCCGCCCGCGACGCCGGCGCAACTGGGCCGTGGCGATCACCTCGGCGATGGCCCGACGCGCCGCGGGCCACTCGCGCCGCGACGAGGCGGCCGACCGGCCGGCCCCGGCGTCCGCCGACGATCCGGCGCAGACGGAGGTCAGCCCGGCTGACCTGGCCGCGGGCTTGCGCAAGCTCGCCGGCGCGGCCATCGCCGGCCTGGGCGTGCTGGCGATCGCCTGGCTGTGGGAGCTCGACCTGGCCTTCGTCCGCTTCCTGCTCGGCCAGTCGCTCTGGTCGCTCGACGAGCAGACGTCGGTGACGGTCGGCGACATCGTGCAGGCCGGCGCCTTCCTTGTTGCCGGGGTTTTGCTGTGGCGGTACATGACCGCGATCTTCACCCTCACGCTGTTCCATCGGATGCCCGACGACCCCGGCGTTCGGTTCGCCGTGGTGACGCTCTGTCGGTATGCCGTGCTGGCGATTACCGCCTTCGCGGCGCTGAGCGCCGTCCGGCTCGACATGGCGAGGATCAGCGTGGTGCTCGCCGCGCTGGGCGTCGGGCTGGGCTTCGGCCTTCAGGAGATCATCTCCAACTTCGTCTGCGGGATCATCCTGCTGCTGGAGCGGCCGATCCGCATCGGCGACGTCGTCACCGTGGCCGACACGACCGGCCGGGTCGACCGCATCCACATCCGGGCCACCACGATCGTCAACGGCGACAATCAGAGCATGATCGTGCCGAACCGTCAGTTCATTACGGGCAACCTGGTCAACTGGACGCACAAGGACAAGATCCTTCGCATCACCATCAAGCTGGGCGTCGCCTATGGGAGCGATCCCGACGAGGTCTCCGAGCTGCTGCTCTCGGTGGCGCGGCGCGACCCGGACGTGGTGATGAGCCCGGCTCCGGCGGCCATGATGGAGGGGTTCGGCGATTCGGCGCTGCTGTTCGTCCTCTACGCGCACGTGCCCGACCCGGGCCTGATCGGGACGGCTCGCCATCGGATGTGCGCCGAGATCCAGCGACGGTTCGCCGAGGCGGGGATCGACATCCCCTACCCGATCCGCGAGGTGCGCCTCAGCGGGCTGCCGGCGGGCCGCGAGGAAGCTGCGCTGCCGGCGACCGCCCGCCACGACGGCGCGACGGTCGTGCCGCCCGAGCCGCACGCGCGGGTTGCGACCCCCGTCAACACTCGCGTGGGCGAGCGAGATTGAGGGTCAGGCCGTCATCGTCGTCTATTCCGGCTTCGGAAGGGCGAGGCTCCTGCCGAGCCGAGATAACGCGGTGCCTTCTCCTCATGCCGGCTCGCCGGGAGGCTCGCCCTCCCGATCGCGACGATGGCGGTGGCATGCCCCGGATCCGGCCTGTCCCGCGCGGCTCGTCGGCATGCGTCGGGGCGGTCCTTCAGCGGGGATCCTGCTTTTTTTCGAAGCCGTCGCTCGACGAGGTCGGCCTGGCGCGGCGATGCCGCTTTTCCAGGAAAGTCAGGGAATGGTTCATCCTCGCGGCGGGGCGCGGCCGATTCCTATGCTGTCTGGACCCGGGACGAAGGTTGGCGATCGTGCCGCCGGAGGTCCCGACGCCCGAGTCTCCGGTCATCGGCCCGGGGCGGTACGGGACGGCGTCCCGCACCGGCAACGGAACCGCACAGACCGCGAGAAGGAGGAATACTCATGGCGACTGCGCGGCTGCGCGTCTTCCCCCACCCCGAGGAAGAGCAGGACGAGGGCGACAGCCCCGTCATCCCCATCAAGCTGAGCGACCTGTATCCGCTGCTGGCGCAGGCGTATCGCGACAATTACGTCTGGCTGCGCGACTTCGAGGAAGACGAGCTCCTGGTCAGCAACGACCTGTACGAGGTGGTCCGCGCCTTCGCCAATTGTCGACCGTCGGCGTGAAGGGCCGGGCTGGGGCTTGTGGATCGGGACGGAAGATCCTACCTTGGAGGACAGTGGGCCGGGTTGCGGGGCGGTGGTACCCGACGCGCCCGGCCCGGCCGCGTCGAGTCCCCCGATGTCTCCAGACGAATCCAATCCGCCGGACGAGGTCTTCACGATCGAGCGCCGGGGCGACCTCACGGTGATCACCGCGAACGAGGCGCTCGAGCACATCGAGTTCGGCCTGGAGGAGACGGTCTCCGAGCTGATCCTCGAGCCGCTCAGGCACCAGCAACAGCCGCTGATCGTCGTCGACCTGAGCCGCGTCCGGTACTTCGGCTCGATGTTCCTGGCCCTGCTGATCCGCTGCTGGAAGCTGGTCATGGCGCGGGGCGGAAGCATGGTCCTTTCCGGGGTCGACGACCGTTCGCGCGAGCTGCTCCGCGTCACCTCGCTCGACATCGTCTGGCCGATCTACGACTCGAAGCGCGAGGCGATCGAGGCCCTGCAACTTGATTGAAGATACGGGTTAGCGGCCCCCGCGGGAACGGTCGGGGCCCTTTGCCCGCGCCGGCGAGGCACCGTCGCAATCCGGCCGCGGCCGCCGTTGACAGGCTCGACGGCGAGTCTGATGATGGATGTCAAGATACGTGGAGGACGCACGGGCCGATGGGTTGCGAGGGGAGCGCCGTCGCAGCCAATGGCCGGCTTGGCCGTCCCGCCGGAGTGGAGCCGCCATGGGGATCTACGACCGCGAATACATCCGGGGCGAATCCTCGGGCGCGAGCCTGTTCAGCACCTCGCCGGTCACCAAGTCCATTATCGCCGTCAACGTGGTCGTCTTCCTGCTGCACAACCTGATGCAATGGGGCGGAACGAACGGCGTCGTCCACCAGTGGCTGCTGGCCTCGCCGGAATACACCTTCCACCACCTGCGCCTGCACGAGCTGCTCACGGCCGCATTCGTCAGCTTCGACCCGCTCTCGCTGTTCTTCAACATGTGGTTCTTGTGGATCATCGGCCGCGACATGGAGTCGATCTACGGGACGGTCGACTTCCTGATCTTCTACCTCGTATCGGCCGTGCTGACCACGCTGGCGGCGGTCACGATCATCTACGCGGCCCGCGGGGTCGGCGGCGAGCCGCCCGTCATCTTCGGGCCGTGGGGCCCGATCCTGGCCGTCCTGACGTTGTTCACGATGTACTACCCGCGGCGCGAAGTCCTGCTCATGTTCATCCTCCCGATGCCGATGTGGGTGCTGCTGGCGCTCTACATCATCTTTCCGCTGCTGGGGCGGTTTGGCAGCGGGACGTCGGGTGCCGGGCTGGGGCTGGTGCTGACCGGGGCGGGGTTCGCGTACGCGTACAAGCAGCTCGACCTGCGCTGGTCGCGCCTGGCCTCGGGCCGGGGCTTTCGGCCCCGGTTGCGGATCTTCTCGTCCGTCAGTTATGACCAGGGGCCGAGCTATCCGAGGAGCTCCAGCCCCTCGCGCTCTTCGTCGAGCGTCGGCGGGGGTCGGGCGCCGTCGATCTCGGTGCTGCCCGAGGATCAGCTCGACGCCAAGGTCGACGAGATCCTGGCCAAGATCGCCCGCGACGGCAACCGCGAGGGACTCAGCGACGAGGAGCAGCGGATCCTCCAGGAGGCCAGCCGCCGCGCCCGTATCCGCAGGAGCGACCGAATCTGATGACCGAGCCCGCCCCCGATCCGACCGCATCGCCCCGCGTCCGCCCGGCGGCCATGGACGACCTGCCGGTCATCGTCGAGTACAACCGCCTGCTGGCCATCGAGACCGAGTCCAAGGTGCTCGATCGCGACGTCCTGAAGGCGGGCGTCGCCTGCGCACTGGCCGATCCCGATCGCCTGCGCTACTGGGTTGCCGAGCTCGACGGCCACTCCCGCCCGGTCGGGCAGGCCGCCATCACCCGCGAGTGGAGCGACTGGCGCCGGGGGTGGATCTGGTGGTTCCAGAGCGTCTACGTCGCCGCGCCCTTCCGCGGCCGCGGCGTCTTCCGCGCGCTGTATCATCACGTCCGATCCGAGGCGCGCTCGGACCCGGACGTGATCGGCCTGCGGCTCTATGTCGAGAACGCCAACGAGCCGGCCCATCGGACCTACCAGGCCCTCGGCATGAAGCCCGGCGGATATTCGGTCTACGAGGATCTGTGGATCCCCGGCCTGGCGTAGCGAAGGCTGAATCCCGATCGCCCTCGAGTCATTCGATTTCGAGCGGACGGGTTCTCCGCCGGGGTTGGCGTCATCCTACGCCGACGGCCTCGAGCTCAGAGCCGCCCAGTGTCGCAGCAGCTCCGCCGCCGCCCCCGAGTCGATCGCCGCGGCCGCGCGCCGCACACCCTCACCGAGCGAGCAATCGCCGGCGATCCGGAGCGCCGCGGCCGCGTTCGCCAGCAGGTAGTCCCGCACGGGCCCGGGCTCTCCGCCGAGCGTGCAGCGAATCCGGTGGGCACTTTCCTCCGGCCCGGACACGCGAAGGCCCTCGGCGCCGACGCTCGCCAGCCCGAAGTCATCCGGCCGCCAGGTCTCGGCGCGAAACGCCCCGGCCTCGACGATCAGGGCGTGCGTCGGGCCGGCCAGCGTGACCTCGTCGAGCCCGTCCGACCCCGTGACAACCGCCGCGCGGCGGACATGCGGCATCCGCGCGAGCACCGCGGCGAGTAAGCGGGTCCGGCCCTCGTCGGTTGAGCCGACGAGCTGGAACGCCGGCGAGGCCGGGTTGCACAGTGGTCCCACCAGGTTGAACAGCGTGCGAAATGGGAGCTGGCGGCGGATCGGGGCGAGTCGGACCAGTCCCGGGTGAAACCGAGGCGCGAACAGGAAGGCGATGTTCAGCTCGCCGAGGCAGGCTGCGAGCACGGCGGGCTCGGGATCGGCCGCGACTCCCAGGGCGGCAAGGACATCCGAGCTGCCGGAGTTGCCCGACGCGGCCCGGTTGCCGTGCTTGACCACCGGAACCCCGCACGCCGCGATCACGATCGCCGCGGCCGTCGAGAGGTTGACCGAGCTGAGTCCGTCGCCGCCGGTGCCGCAGGTGTCGAGCAGGCGGTCGGAGGGGACAGGACTGTTCCACCCGGTCATCCGGGCGCGGACCGCGCGGACGGCTCCCTCGAGCTCGTCGGCCGTCTCGCCGCGAAGGCGGACGGCGGTCAGCAGGGCCGCCGCCGCCGCGTCGCCGGCCTCCCCGTCGAGGATCGCTCCCAGGGCGCGCTCCATCTCGTCGGCCGAGGGAGAGGAGCCGGCGACGAGTCGGTTCAGGCAGCTTGCGACGGCTTCCATCACGGCAACCGGATTGTGTGAGTCTCGATCTGGCCGTCGACCTGGCGGCTGATATTGATGGTGAGACGCCCGTGATCGCCGCGCTGGGTGAGGATCGCCGCCGCCTGCTCGGCGGACTGGATCGCCTGGTTGTCGATCGAGGTGATGATGTCGCGGGGCCGAATCGACTGCGCCAGCGGGCTCTCGGGCTCGACCCGGACGACCAGGGCGACGCCTCGCCAGCTATCGGGCAGCTCCATCCGGGCGGCGAGCTCGGCCGTCACGGTCGCCAGCTCCAGCCCCATCGCCCGGTTGGGCGAGTTCGGCGGCCGATTCGGGCGGCGGAGCAGGCCGGACGGATCCTTTTCCGCTTCGGGAGCATTCCCGGCGAGCTCGAGCGTTCGCCGACGCTCGGCGACCGTGACGCGGAACGTCTGCTCCTTGCGGTCGCGCCAGACGACGACCTCGGCGGCCTGGCCGATGGGGGCCATGGAGACGATGTTGATCAGATGGTTGAGGTCGGCGATTTCGACACCGCCGAACCGGATCACAATGTCCCCCTCGCGAAGCCCGGCCTTCGCGGCCGGCGAGGACTGATGGACCATGCTGATCAGCGCCCCTCGAGGGTGGTCCATCCCGAGCTTGAGGGCGTCCTCGGGCTTGAAATTGTTCTCCAGATCCACGCCGAGGGCGCCGCGGTTCACCCGGCCGTGGGCGATCAGCTCGTTCATGATCCACCGCGCCAGGTTGATCGGGATGCTGAAGCCGACGCCCTCATTGCCGCCGCCATTGGAGGCGATGGAGTTATTGATCCCGATCACCTCGCCCTTCATGTTGACCAGCGGGCCGCCCGAGTTGCCGGGGTTGATGGCAGCGTCGGTCTGGAGGAAGTCCTGGTACTCGACATCCTGCAATTCCTCCATCCGGCGGCTCCGAGCGCTGATGATCCCCTGGCTGACGGAATGCGTCAGGCCGAACGGGCTCCCCAGCGCCATGACCCAGCTTCCCACGGGCGCATCGTCGCTGTTCCCCATGCGGGCGGCCGGCAGGTCCTCGCGATCGAGCTTCAGGACCGCGATATCCGCCTTCTGGTCGCTCCAGATTTTCGACGGCAGGAGCGAGCGTCCGTCGCGAAGGAAGATCGTGATACTCGCCGGGCGGGTGTTCTCGACGACGTGGTGATTCGTCAGGACATAAAGCCCCGCGCCTCGTTCGCTGCGGACGATGACGCCCGAGCCCGTCTCCTCGAAATGACGATTCCTCCGCCCCTCCTCGCCACGGACCGTCTTCTTGGCGATGATATGCACGACCGTCGGTGCCACCGCCTTCGCGACCATCTCGAACGTGCGGTCGACCAGGCGGAACGACTCGTACTGGCGGGCGAGCGCGTCGTAGGTTGCGTCGTCTTCCGGCCGCGGGGCGGAAGACGCGGCCGGCGCGGCCGGTGCGTCTGAAGCCTTGACCTCGGCCCGCAGGGGGCGGGCGACCTGGGCGGAAGCCGAGGGCCCACCCCGCGCCAGGACGACGCCCAGGAGTACGCCGACACTCAGCGAGGTCAAGGAGAGGATGAGCGCGGAGGATCGCGACAGCATCAACGGAACTCCTGAGTAGCAAGAGAGTTATCGCACCGATGCGGGACATCCTGCGGCGAACGTCCCCGATCGTCGGGCCTCCATCCTCACCGGGCTAATATACTCCCGGCGACGACGCCAAGTCAAAGCAACGTGCGTTCTCTCGCCGTCGGCCGCCTGTCGCCGGGTCGGGTTCGACCGGGTGAAACGAAGAAGACCGCCGGTGGTGTTCCGGCGGTCTTCGGGGTAGTTGGTTCCGATCGGTCGGGCGACGACCCAGGTCACGCCGGGCGTGGCGAGGCGATGAGTCGCGGGGGATGGAATCAGCGGGACTCGCTGAAATCCATCTCGAAGTCGCTGAGATTGATCGGGGAATCGCTCTCGCCCTCCTCACCGGGCTTGTCGTAGACCTTCGCCCAGCGCTTGGAGTCGGGCTCGAGGACGCGCGACTGCCCGGCGCGCTCGTTCTCGCGCTGGCAGTCGATGCAGCTATTCGTGTACGGCAACGCGTTGAGGCGGGCCTCGGAGATCTTGCCCCCGCAGAACTCGCACCGGCCGTAGACGCCGGCGGCGATCCGCTGGAGGGCATGCTCGATCTGACCGAGTTCGCGGCTCTCGATCTCGACCAACTGCGAGCAGATCTCGTCATTGGCCGAGTCGACCGCGGCATCCACGTTATCGCCGACCACGCTGAGTTCGGAGAACTTGCGGAAGCTGTCCAGGTCGCCGTTGAGGGCCTTCCGCAGCGCGTCCCTCCGCGCGATCAGACGGCTAGTCAACCGAAGCAAGGCATCTTTGCGGGCCATTTAACACCTCCAGGTGTCCATCATTCGCGGATCGAAGGCGGTCGGAATCAGGCCGACAGACCCGCAACACCACTGTCAGCTTTTCCCAGTCGACAACAACAACGGTCGAGAAGGATATTCGATAATTGATGATAGCTCGGACTGGGGAGCTGGGTCCGGAAACCGGGTTCGTCGCCCTCATCTTCGAGGCTCGGGGCAGGCCCCTGGGAGCCTCGGACGGTCACTCACTAGCACATTATGCGCCACGGGCAAGGGGAGGTCGGGACCGTCCCCAGAAATAATACGTCGCAACTGGGCGGTCGGTTGCCAGAAAATCGAAAAATCTTCCGGAGGACGGCGACACGCCTGGTGATTCGGGCACGCCCCCGAAATCTTCCGTCCGTGGAACGACTTGATCCCTGGGGCACCGGCCGCCAGCGACCCGCGAATCAGAGCGGGCGCGGGGCCAAGTGCTTGGGAGCCCGGAGTTTCGATGAATCCGGACGATCGGGTCTGGTTTTGGAGCCATTCGCCGGATCGGGATAAGGCGGGGTCGAGCTTCGGCCATCGACCGGCGACTGACGGGTGCCCGTGGGGCCTGACCTTGGAGCGTGCGATCCCAGGGCGGGTTCGTTGGGTGGATCGGCCTTTGGTGTCGGCAATCTCAGCGAGCCGGCGGACCTCCCTTCCGGCCGCGCCGGGGCAAGGTGTAATCGGAAATCACCCGGAATCGGCGTTCACCGGGCGTTCGGAGGAGATTTACATAACGGACCGAGTCCGTGTCAAGATAGATCCGCTGCTCAATGAGCTGACCGCGGGTCGCGATGTAATTCTTGGAATCCGGTTTGGCGATCAGTCGGTCGGGAAGTTCCTCGTCGGTCAGGCCGAGGAGACTCTGGCTCGTCGCCACGGCCCGCTGCGCGGGGGCCGGTGCATTCGCCGGACCGGGCGCCTCTTTCTGCGGGTTGTCCTGGACCCAGTCATCCTTTGATCGGCGGAAACCCCGGGTGCGGAAAGCTCCCTCCGTCTCCCGGGACGTCGGGTCGATTTCCCAGGCTTTACGGAGGAGCTCAACCGCCGTGACGCGGTCCTGGAGCAGATCTTCGTAGAGGCCCGCCAGGGCGACCCGGCCCTCGGCGTCGGTGTTGCTGAGCCGGATCTTCCTGGCCTCGAGCCACTCGCGCAGCACGGTCCGGGCCTCGTCGTCGCGGTGGAGCCGCGTCCGGTACACCTCGGCCAGCGCCTTGACCTCGTCGCGGCGCAGCCCGGCGAGGTCGCGGCGGACGGCCCCAACCCCCTTCTCGAGCAGCCGCCCGGGCAGGTCGGGCCGCTCGGGCAGGAGTTTGGCGGCCTTCTCGGACTGCTCCACGGCGGTCGCCAGGTCGGGGATCGGCTCGGCATCCAGCAGGCGAGCCTGGACCTCGGCCCAGAGCCGGCGATCGAGCGCCTTGCGGATCGGGGCCGGGGCGGAGCGGTAGCCTTCGGCCGGGTCGTCCTGATAGTCGCGCTCCCAGCGGCCGAGGTTCGTCCGGGCGGACGCCTGGTCGCGCTCGGCCTCGGGGAAGAATTCGGCGATGTCGCGCGCCAGGGCTCCCAGGGCGCCCGGGTCGGCCGCGCCGACGAGCCGGGCCCGGAGCGCCCGGTGGGCCTGGGCCGACGGCTCGGGCTCCGGGACCTTCCGGCGGCGGGCCTCGCGGGCCATGTTCAGCCATTCCTGGGGCGCGTCGACCTCGACTCGCCGGGCATCGCCCTCCAGCCGAAGGGCCTGGGCGTCGAGAGCCTGGGCCTGGCGCATCAGGGCGTTGTCCTTGAATTCCGAGGCCCGGCGCTCGGCCCAGCGTGCCCAGGCTCGTCGCTTCGCATAATCGCGCGGGCCGAGCTGCGCCACGGCGGCGCGGAGGCGCTCGGCGTCGGCCGGCTTGACCTCCAGGCTCGTGACGCGGCAAACGAGCAGGTTCCCCTCGCGCTCCAGGACTCCACGCACCACGGCTGCCGGAATCCTCGGAGCGGTCCCCGGGCGGAGCTGTCGCGGGACGCGGAAGGTGACCGGCGTCCGCTTGAGCTGGAGCTCGTCGTCCTCCGCGCCGGTCCGGGCGACGTAATACGCAACCCGGTCGTCGACCATCACCTCGCGGCCGACGAGGTCCTGCCGTCGGGCCAGCTCGGCCGGCTCGACCACGACCGGTGCGGCGGCCGGCGCCTGGGCCCAGGTCCACGAGCCGGCCGCGACGGCGATCAGGACGAGCGGCGCCGCCACCGCGATCGAGATCGGCGGGCGCGGGTTCATGGTGTCGCCTCCTCGGGGACCTGGGCCGCATCGGGGGACGACCAGCCGCTGGCCTCGAGCGCCTTGTGATGTCGGATGATCCGCCCGCTCCTGGGATCCAGCCGGACGACCCAGTGCTTTTTCGCCGCGTCGTAGTCCAGCGACTGGATCTTCGCGCCGAAGGTGACGTGGGCGTCGAGAGCGAGGTGGTTTTGCTCGAAGAGTTCGAAGCCTTCGAGATCGATCCGGGCATAGCGGTCGGGGAGCGCCAGGCCGCCGTCGGCGAAGCGGCTAGCCTCACCGGGCGGGAAGACGATGTACGCGATCTCGTACCCGCCCTCGGCCGGGGTGGATGTGATGGTCGTGTCGAAGAGGCAGGATCGCCCCTTGTAGAGGGTGTCGAACTCGGACTTCCACGCGGCAGG
Organism: Planctomycetales bacterium; assembly: GCA_027452145.1. Taxonomy (GTDB): domain Bacteria; phylum Planctomycetota; class Planctomycetia; order Isosphaerales; family Isosphaeraceae; genus JAKAUH01. Next base: position 2,207 of record DAIDHB010000490.1, on the reverse strand, counting down.
GTCGGACCGGCCGGATTTGGCGAGCAGGTCCTCGAGCTTCTCGGGGCAGAGGTTCACGAACAGGTCGGCCTCGTCGGCCGCCTCGCGGATCTCGTCGGCGCCGCTGACGGCGCCGCCCAGGCTGTTGACGGCGTCGCGGGCGGCGGAGAGCAACTGGTTGGCGCGGTCGAAATCGCCCTCCTCGAGGGCCGGGATGCCTTCCTCCCGGCCGCGTTCCACCACGCGGGGCAGTTGTTCGCGACGATGCCGCCAGGCCCGCCAGCCGATGGCGCCCAGGACCAGCAGGCCGAGCAGGAAGAAGATCAGGGGCACGTTCGGACCGGTCCTGCGCCGGGGGGCGGCGGCCTGGATCGGGCCCGGGGCGGCGGCGACGGCCGGCGCATGCCGCGGCCGGACCGGACGGGCCTCGGGTCCCCTGCCCTGTCCGGGACCTGGAGCAGGACGACCGCGGCCGGTGGGCGCGGGTCCGGCTCGACGACTCGCGGCCGATCCCGCGCCGCGGCCCGCGGCCGCCTGCTGGCGACGGGCGTCATCGATCTCCGCCGCGGCGAGGTCCTCGGGAGACACTCGCGGCGAGGCGGTGGCGGCGGATGACCCGTTGCCGGCGGCGCCCGGGTCGTCGTCCCAGATGATCTGGTCTTCGGCCAGGCCGCCCGCTCCCTCGTCCAGCTCGAGGGTGCCCTCGGCGGCGTCGGACAGCTCGACCGGGCCTTCGGCCGCGCGCGGGCGGGCCGAACGCGCCCGCCTCGGAGACATCCCGGGAGGGGCGACGGGCTCCGGCAGCGGGCTGCGCGGCAGTACGAAGACTCCCTCGCCGCACGCCGGACAGCGCAGGGCCTGGTATCCCTCCGTCCGCTCGCCCCGGACCCGGTGGCCCGAGGCGCAGAGGACGTTGAAGTACTGCTCCCGCCCCGGGGCTTCCGTCCCCAGGTCCCGCAACATCTTCTTGGCCCGGCCCAGAAATCCCAAAGCGGTCACCTCGATGGGAAGACTTGCCCCCGACAGTACCCCCTGTCCGCCCCGTCATCGGTCGCTCGCACGCGCCTGCGGGCACCCGGCCGGGGCATGGACAGGTGTCAGAATTATCAAGAGCCACGCCGCTCCGGTCAATCGGGAGGGCGCGGCGGCGTATCACAGCCCCGGGTCGTTGCCGGACTTTCGGAGTTCGGTTCTCAGGTCCGCCGATCGAGCGACCCGGAACGACGGGCACCCTCATCGGGCCTCGATCATCAGGCGATGCCTGGGCCTGGGTACGCGATTCCCCAGCTTTCGAAGCGTCTCCAGGTGCAGGTCAAGCGCCTCGCATGCGTTGGCGAAGGCGTCGGCCAGGGAGTCGCCGATGATGATGATCGCGGCGAATGAAGAAGGTGGTATCCGGTGGGCCGAGTTGGGCAAACGCCGACCGTGAGGCCGTTGCCGGCCTGCCGGATACCATCCCGTTGAACTGAGCCGCATGGGCACGGCTTTTGCCTTAAGAGGAGACTGGATAGCTGGGAAAGGGGCGTGGCCTGGTGGGAGTTTGTCGTGGCCACAAGGCCCTGCGATGCTGATGTACGGCCGTCACTATACCCACCGCGAAGCGGTTTAGTTCAAATCGGCGAAGTCGACCGTGAAAATCGGCTCGATCGGCCGGTAACCGATTGTGAATATGGAGCGGAGATCCTCATGAACGGTGCGCTTCATGGTCCGAGCACCTGGAGGAGTCAGCGGATCTCTTGAGAACGGCCGGTCGAGCGCCCACCGTGTGGGCGGACGATGGTCAGGAGTCGGCCGTCGGGACCGTGATAAGTACGATGGCTTCTTCGGCTATTGACCAGGACAAACCCGAAGCGTGCTAGGAAGAGTCTCCACCTGGCGGAAACGAACCCTCGACGGCGACCGGCGTGACCGGGTTACAAGCGTGTCGGTCGAGCTCACGCCGGGTCTCCTTCTCCTTCCCCTAGAGCGCATTGCGGTTGCATGGCGCACGGGCGAGAGATGGAGGTTCGAGTCGGTGCCGGAAGCCCACGAAGTGGGCGTCAGGACGTAGCCGGGGGGCGTCAGCCCCCCGGACCGTCAGGCGAACCCTGATCTCCCCGCCATCGTGTTACCCTCCCGGCCGCGACCCCGCGTGGCGGGGTCGCGGCCGGGAGGGTCTGGCGAGAGGATTTGGTGTGTGTCGCCGCGGTCCGAGCCCGGGGGGCTGACGCCCCCCGGCTACGTCCGAT
>DAIDHB010000489.1 GCA_027452145.1 Planctomycetales bacterium | reverse complement strand
TGTAGAGCCGGATCGTGGCGGCGGGAGGTGCGAGCCCGAACGTCCTTGGGTCGCCCTGGACGGTGCCGGCGTCGGGGACGGCCCGGAGCTCTCGGAGGTTGCGGACCAGGGCCTCCAACCGCGTCGGCTCGGCCGCGACGTCCTTCGGCCTGACCATCTGCCAGTGGCCGGGCCCCTTGCCGCGGCGCTCGAACTCCAGATGCTCGTCGCCCCGGTCGATCGCGACCCGTCGGATCGACGCCTCGGGCGTGTTGATCAGCTCCTTGAGGACGTACCCGTCGCGCCGCCGCATCTCGTCGTCGGTGGGGATCCCGCTCCGATCGAGGCCCCAGAGGACCAGGAGGGCGACGAAGAACAGCACGATCATCAGGATAGTTCGTTGGACTTTCATCATTCCCGCCGCGCGACGTAGACAATGATTCCCATGGCAATGATCGACAGGACGGCCGTGAACGACGGGACCACGATGAGCCGCTGCCGGAGCACCGGGTCGACGACGAGCGTCAGAGCGGTGTGCGTGTGCGGCGAGATGCCCAGCGTATCCCTGGGGCTGCCGCGCAGCCAGCCGGCCGCGTTCATCAGCAGGTCGAGGTTGGCCGGCGAGATGCGCGACATGTTCTCGGCCATCCCCGGGCAGGAGAAGAGCACAAGCCTCGGCTGATCCTCCCTGGCGGTGGCACCGGCGCCCGGGCCCGACCTGGCCGGTGACGGGCTGCTCTCCTTGCGGCGCGAGACCGCCACGCCGACCGTGACCGGCCCCGGCTCGTCGTCGGTCGAGCGGTCAAGGGTCGGTCTCGGATTCTTCAGGTCGGACTCGACCCACGAGGTGCGCCCGGTCTGGAGGATGGGCGAGGGGACGAGGTTGCGGTCCACCGGGTCGCTCGCCTTCCCGCCCGCCTGCGCGGACATCCCGAGGATGTGGATCGGCCCGGCGTAGGGGAGAACCACCGAACGGTCGGAGGCCATCGCCGCGGAGATCGGGTGATCCACCGCGCTGCGCGACGCCGCGACAACGACCTCCCAGCTATTGATATTCGCCCGGGGATCCAGGATCCGCCCCTTGCCCAGTTCGAGGTTATTCGACCTGAGGAACTCCTCCAGGCCGCTCGGACGCTCGTTGCTCAGGAGCAGCAGGATCGGCCCGCCCCGGTCGGCGTAGGCCCGAATCCGCTGGACCTCGGCCGGCTTGAACGGGTCGACCGGTCCCACCACGACCAGCAAGGCGACGTCCTCGGCGATCTCGTTCTCGATGAGGTGCAGCTCGACGGGCTTGTAGCCGACCCGGACCAGCCGGGCCCGCCAGTCGGCCAGGCCGGTCGCGCCGGTGTCGTCGAGCTTCGGCTCGCCGTGCCCGACCGTGAACGCGATCTTCACGGTCTTCCCCTCGCGCAGCCGCAGGAGCGCCGAGGTGATCGCATCCTCGCCCCGGAAGCTCCGGTCGAAGGGTTCGATCCGGTCGGCCTCCCCGTAGTTCGGCAGGTCGAACAGATCCTGGTTGCGCACGACGATCGGGGTGGCGCCCTCGCCGTATTCGATGACCACGCCGCCGGCGGTCCCGGTGAGCAGCCGGATCTCGGGGACGCGCTTCATCATCTCCCCGGTTTCATCGACCTCCTCGTAGGGGTTCAGCTCCTTGATGCGGATCATGTCGGGGCGGAGCGCGTGGTACGCGTCGAGGAGCTGTCGGACCCGCGGGCGAAACGTCTCGGCGAGCGGTCCGCGGCCGCCGATCTGGGTGAAGGTAAGCGGCCGGTCCAGCGCGTTGACCTGGTCGACGCTGAGTTTCAGCAGCGAGTAGGCGCCCTCGCTCGTCATGTCGAACGGCCGCCCGCCGTAACGGAACACCAGCACGTTCACCACGACGAGGATGCCCGCCAGGAGCGCCAGGTCGAGGAACGAGGCCGAGACATCGATTGCGCGGCGCACGGTCGGGCTGGTGTGACGATGCCGTCGGTTGACCCGGATGAGAAACAGCACCAGCCCGAAGCCGGCGGCAAAGATCGGCAGCGACCACGGGATCCCCCGGCCGATCGCCACGGCCGCCCCGGCCAGGATGAGGATCAGCCCGAAGGCGACGCCGATCACGATCCGATCGGGATGGACGCCGCGCGGCGAGTCGCCGCCCGACTCGCCCTCGACCGACTTGCCCGGCACGGCGCCGCGCAGCACCCAGGTGAGCACCAGGAACGTCGCGATCCCCGCGCCGACGACCCAGACCTCACCCCGGCCCAGCCACGTCAGGACCTTCTCGATCATCGCCGGACCATCCCCCCTCTTCGCGAACCGACTCGACTCGAAGCGACGCGCCCTCCCGGCGGGCCGGGCGCCCCGGCAGCCCGGGACTCAACGATTCCCCCGCCCCGCCACGACCCGCACCGTCAGACCCAGGAGCAGGATGCAGACCGACACGTGCAGCACCAGTTGCCGCAGGTCGAGCCGTCCGAGCGCCAGCGAGCGGATCTGATGATAGACCGACGTGTAGCGCGCGGCCTCGAGCCAGCCGCCCTGCCGGCGGGTCGCGGCCAGCACAATCAGGGGTACCACCACGATCATCATGAGCATCGCCACGAACGTCCAGATCGCCGCCACGATCTGGTTGCGTGTCATCGCGCTGAACAGCAGCCCAAGCGCCACGAACATCATCCCCATCGTCGTCAGCCCGACCCCCAGCGCGACGAGCGGCCCGATGTCGAAGCGGAAGTGCGCCTGGAAATACAGGAACGGCAGGTACAGCGCGAAGGGGAGCAGCAGCGTCAGGTACATGACCAGTCCGGCCAGCCACTTGGCCACCACGACCTGGGTCTCGGTGACCGGCAGCGTCAGCAGGGTCTCGATCGTGCCGGCTCGGCGCTCCTCGGCCAGCAGGCGCATGGTGAGCGCCGGGATGGCCAGCAGGAGGGCGCCCCAGAACGCCAGGCTCTCCGAGACATATCCGGTCATCGGGTCGTTCAGGCTCGAGAACTCGAGCCAGGCTCGCCGCGGCTGGCTCAGGGTGTCGACGAGCACCCAGAAATTCCAGAAGGCGATGAGCTGGAAAGCCAGGAGGATGAGGTACGCCATCGGGGTCAGGAAGTAGGCCCCCAGTTCGCGCCTCAGCAGGATATTAACGTGTCGCATATTCATCATATATGGATTCGGATCGCGTTCTGTCAGGAAGCCTCGCTGCGGGCGTCGGCGAGCGTCTCTCGGTTGACGGCCTGGATGAACCGTTCCTCCAGCGAGCTGCGCCGCAGGTCGAGCCGTCGGATCGGGAACCCGCCGGAGGCCAGCCGCTGGCCGATCGACTCGCGGAGGTCCTGGCCCTCGCGGGTGCGGACCTGGAACCCGGCGAACGCGCCGTCCTGGCCGTCGGGGATCGCCCGCTCGACGCCGGGGACGGTCTCGAGCACCCCGCGGATCGCCTCGGACCCGCCGCGGGCCTCGACGACGACGGTGCTCTCGCGCCGCAGGCTCTCCAGCCGCTCGTCGACGGCGATCCGGCCCCGGGCGATGATGATCACGCGGCCGCAGACCGCCTCGACCTCCGGGAGGATGTGGGTCGACAGGACGATCGTGTGCCGGGCACCCAGCTCGCGGATCAGGGCGCGTACCTCGAGAATCTGGATCGGGTCGAGGCCCGAGGTGGGCTCGTCCAGGATCAGGATCGGCGGGTCGTGCAGGAGCGCCTCGGCGAGGCCCACTCGCTGGCGATATCCCCGCGAGAGCTGGCCGATGATCCGGTTCTCGACCTCATCGAGCCGGCAGCGGGAGACGACCTCGGCGATAACCCGGCGCAGGTTGGACCGGGGCACGTCCTTGAGCCGGGCGCGGAAGCGGAGGAACTCGCGGACCCGCATCTCGCCGTAGAGCGGCACGCTCTCGGGCAGGTAGCCGAGCTTGCGGCGAACCTCCAGCGGCTCATCCAGCACATCATGGCCGGCGAGCACGGCACGTCCGCTGGTCGGAGTCAGGTAGGTCGTGAGCATCCGCATGGTTGTCGTCTTGCCGGCGCCGTTGGGGCCAAGCAAACCGACGACCTCGCCGCCGCCCACCGTGAAGCTCACGTCATCCACGGCCTTGAACGAGCCGAATCGTCGCGAGAGGTTCTGGACCTCGATGATATTCACGACCGACAGTCCCTCAATCCATCCGGGCGGTCCCTCTCGCCGGGGGTGCCCGCCCATCCGCGCAAGTGGTGACCGTGAGCATATCATACGACGGGTGGCAACCGGGGTGACAGCCCATGCGTCCGGGCGACGGGCAAGGGACAACGACGAGGTGGCCGTCGCCCTGGGACCGTGCCGGGCTCAGCCCGGCCGGGGGCGTGCGACCCAGACGAGGACCACGACGGGCTCCTCGGACTCGTCGACGGGACCGGGCGTCCCCGGCCGGGGCCCGGAGTCGGCATCGGATGCCGCGGGGCGGGCGCCCGAGGCGACCGCAAATCGAGGCGAGCTGCGCTCCTGCTCGGGGGTCGGCGGGGGCCGGTCCGCACGCTCGGCCCCGGGCGGCGCCGGTGCCGGAGTCGGCTCGGCGAGATCGTCGGCGTTGCCGTCGGATTCGGCCTTGATGGCCAGCGCGTCCCGAGGGATCGCCATGCCGGGGATCGGCGACGGCCGGCAGGCCTGGACCTGTCCGATCTCGGCGAGCCGCGCGACGATCGCTGGATCGACGTCGGCCTCCTCGACCCGGCCATTGAGCGCGGCTCGCAGGCTGTGACGCAGGCCGTCCAGCTCGCGCGGGCCGACGGCCAGGGCGAAGACGGTGGCCTGGTCGGGGTGGCGGGGGTCGATGACGACCCCCTGCGAGATCGTGAACCTGTAGAAATTGAACCGGGTGGTCTGCTCGACGATGCCGGCGACCTGTCGCCGGGCGGAACCGTCCTGAAGGTCGGTGACGACGAAGATCCGGCGGAGCCTGGGATTGTCGAGATACTCGCGCACGTGGACCAGGTCGCCGTCCTGCCGATCACCGCCGGCGTCGACCGAGGCGGCGGGGCGCGGACCGTCCTGTCGGTCGGCGGCGTCGGCCGGCCCTGGGCGCGAACCGCCCTTGTTCCGATGGTCGACGAAGCGGGGCCAGAGCCGCTCGGAGAGCCCGGGCCGGATCGCGGGTCCGGCCCCGTTCGCCTTCGCCACGACCGGCGCGTGGCCCTGGAGCCCCGGGGCATTCGCGGGATGCTGCAACCAGACCCTGGCGACCAGGGCGATCGCGCCCGCGGCGATCGCGACGATCGCGGCGGCGCGTGCCGGGGCCCATGCCATCGCCCGCGCCGCCCAGCCACGCCGGGCGGCGCGGACCCGGCGCATCACACGCGCGGTCAGGTCCGTCGGCGCCTCGCGAGGCAGGCCGGCCACCAGGTCGCGCAGCGCGGTCAGGGCGCGAAGCTCCTCGGCCAGCCGGGGGTCGGCGCAGAGAGCCGATTCGACGGCCTGATGCTCTTCCGGATCGAGCTGGCCATCCAGGTAGGCACTCAGGATTGAATCATCGTCGAGCGTCATGGTACTGGTTTTCGGAAAAGGGGGCCGGGGTTGCGGGCCTCGTACCCGGGAGGACGTCGGCCGCCCGAGCCGTGGCGGCGGCGCGTCGGGCTAGGGTCAATCAGATGCCCCGTGGCGGACGGCTTGCGGCTCGTCGACCAGGCCGCGCAACTGGTCGCGGAGTTCGCAACGCGCGCGGTGCAACCGGCTGCGGACCGTGCCGATCGGGACGTCCAGGATCGCGGCGATCTCGTCGTAGCGACGTCCGTCGAAATCCTTCAGGATGATGACGGACCGATGCTCGGGCCCCAGCCGCTCGAGCGCCGCCTGGACCATCCGCTCGCGCTCGGCGCGCTCCAGGGGCGCGGCCGGATCGGCCTCCAGCGACTCGTCGGCCGGGTGGGCTGCCCGGGCCGTGCGCCCGGCGCCGGAGAGCCGCGGCGCCGATCGGACCCGCCGACGCCGGTAGTCCGAGAGCGCCAGGTTCACCGCGATCCGGTAGATCCACGTATAGAACGAGCTGCCCCCCTGGAACTGGTCGAGCTTCTGGTACGCACGGACGAACGCGTCCTGGAGGACGTCCTCGGCATCCTCGGGCGACCCGACCAGCCGCACGATCGTGGGATAGAGCCGCCCCTGGTACCGCTGGACGAGCAGGCTGAAGGCCTCCGTCCGTCCGGCACGACAGGCTTCCACGAGGCTGTGATCGTCGGAGGACCGCGACATCTTCATGATTGGACGCCCGGGACGGGCCGCGAGTTCCGCGAAAAAAATCCGGCTGCGGGGCCGGTCGTCGCCGGCGCCCCGGCCCGGGGCACGAGGGAGGCATCTCGCGGGCCGGAGGCCGCACATCCATGATAACCTCGTCGCGCCTCGCCCGGATACCCCGGGGCGTTTCCCGAACCGACCGTCGCACCCAGCCGTCCCATCCCGGATCCGGTATTCCGGCTCGCCGCGGGCCGGCGGGACGCACGAGGAGCGCCGAGATTCCCGACGGCCCACTTGTCTCCCCGGCGAGCCCTCGGTATCCTATCCACTGACAAGAGATTCAACTTGTCTTATTGCCAGGATAAGTTCACAGAGCTATGCTGCCTCTCTTGAATGCGTCGCCCCGCGGGCGGCGTCGCGGCCCGGCGTCCGGCGGGCCTCGTGCGATCGAAGGAGACCGTCGCCCCGGTGCCGCGAGCGGCCCGATTTCGTTGGCGGCAAAAATGTTCCGACCCCGATGGAGTGATAGGGAGATCGCAGGACGCGACCCGGCGGGGGCGTTGCTCGCCCCGGCCCGGCGGACTCCCGCTTCCCGAATCGCGATCGGCCTCGCGGGGCGATCCGCACTCTCAGCACCGCACTGACACCAACACCGAAGCATTGATGAATCGGTCTCGACCCCGTCCTCGTGACGGTCGAGGCCGTCCTCCAGGCGTCGAGAGCACGCCAGGCGGCCCCGCGTCCGGGCCGCTCGTTCCACGCACCTTGCGCGACGGATCGCGGTGCATCCATGACTCGCGCCGGCCCCGACGGCCGGCGCCGCAACCTAGGAATGAGGACTCCATGCGTTTCCTGGATCAATTCCGGACCCGACGTCGCCGGTCGATTCGCCGTCCCGCCTTCCGTCCCGGTGCCGAGGGCCTCGAATCGCGGCTGGCCCTCAGCGGATCGCCCATCGGCGCCAGCCTCGATGCCAACAACTTCAGCGGCAATCCCATCTGGACCGACCTCCACAACCAGGCCGTGCCG
>DAIDHB010000488.1 GCA_027452145.1 Planctomycetales bacterium | reverse complement strand
CCCGGGGAACCGCGAGAACCATGCCGGCGGCTGGAATCTGTCGAAGCCCCGCTCGTTCTCGAACAGGCAGATCACGTCCGACGCCGGCCGCGAGACGTAGCCGGGGTCGCACGTCGTTCCCGGGTTCGTGACGACCAGCGCGCCCGGGATCCGCCGGTTCACATAACGGTACAGCTCGGCATAATAATCGACGCCCCGCGCATCGCTGTTCTGCTCGTCGAAATGGAAGCCGCGGATATCGGGGTAGAACCGCAGAAAGGTCTCGATCTCCTTCTCGACCTTCGCCAGCGGCTTGCGCCCGTACTGCGTGCCGATGTAGCCGACCAGCGTGATCCCGGCCCTCCGCGCCCGGGGCAACACGGCGGCGAAGTTGGTGTCGACATCATCCCCGGGCCCGCTCGCCGGGTTGACGATCACGACGATGGGCACATCCTTCGCCGAGGCGATCAGCCGGTCCCACTCGCGCAGGCCCGGCCCGAACGGATAAACATACGCCGGCACCCAGAGCCGCATCGCACTCTGCGCCGCCGGGGCCGCCTTCGCCGCGTTGCCGCTCCGTCTCGGCGACCGCTGCGCCCGCGCCGGTGTCGCTGCGCTCACGACCAGGCCGACCGCCAGGCCGAGCATCAACCAGATCCTGCCGGAAGCGGCCGCGTTATGCCAGGCGGAGGAACGCATGGAAGGGCCTCGCGGGGAGAGGGCCGAATCGGCCGGGGTGGGATTCGGATTTGGTTGAGCATAGACCCGGCGTTCCGGCAACCGCAAGGATGTCCGTGCGAAAGGAATCGCGATCCGCCGTCGTTCACATGCCTCGCCGGTGACCGGTCTCGGCCAGGTCCAGATGGCGGTCGGCGGCGACGTCGACCTCGCCCTGGCGGCCGCCATCCGGCCAGACGACGCGCAGCACCGCCGCGGACTCCTTCGTCCCCAGGCCCAGGACAACCGGCGTGCACGACTGGGCCAGCCCCGAGCCCGGCGTCGTGCCGTCGTGATGCACCCGCAGGCTCGGGCCCAGGAGCTCGATCCGTGCTCCGACGCCGTGAGGATTCGACCGCATCCCGTCGGAGGCAAGCCATCGTCCTGCCAGGCGGATGGACAGCCAGTGATGCCCGTTGCCCAGGTTGCGCGCCACGCGAGGCGCCTCGCCGTCGCGGATCAGCAAGAGATCAGGCAACGGGTCGCCGGCCAGGTCGACCAGCGCGAGCGCGCGGATGACCGGCCCCTCCGCGGCGAGCGAGCTCACCGGCAGGGTCATCGCCGAGAGCCGCCGGCAATCGCCGCGGACCCAGCCCGGCTGGGGTTGGCCCTGCTCGACCGGCAGGCCGACGAGGTCCGGCCAGCCGTCGAGATCCACATCCGCGGCAATGGCGGTGCACCACCCCTCGACGTTCGACGGCCTTCGCTCGAACGCGAGGACCGCATCGCTCCCGAGCCCGCGGCGCCGGGACCGATTCCGCCAGACCGAGACCTTTCCCAACCCATCGACGGCCACAAGGTCGGTCCGGCCGTCCTGATCGAGATCGGTGACGAGAAGCCCCGCGTCGGCGGCGCCCGCGTCGATCCCCTGAATCGCCGCCGGGCGGAACTGGCCGAGCCTTTCGTTGAGCAGCGCCCGCGGGGCCTCGCCCTCGGCCGAGAGGACGAGGTCCAGGTCGCCATCGTCCTCCAGGTCGAGCACGGCCAGACCCGTGTGGGCCGCGACGTCGCCGATGGGCGCCCCGGCGCCGGTCCACGGTGTCAGCCTGATCGAGAGGCCGGGAGCCGCGCCGTCGGGAAACGGGGCCACCGACCGCGGGACCGCGTAATCGTCGGGACTCCCCTTCACGAGAGTCGGCCGCCCCTCATTCCGGTAGACGGAGCACGCAGCACCGGGCGGGGCCGTACCCGTGAATGCCCGCTCCGAATTCTCAAGTGTGGTGTGGTTGACGACGAACAGGTCGAGGTCGCCGTCCCGGTCGAGGTCCAGCCAGCGGGCGGTCAGGCCGAGCGCCGCCGGGCTGACGACCCCCGCGGGGCCGCTCACGTCCCGGAACCCGCCCGGTCCCTCGTTGTGCAGGACGCGGACCTCGCCGAGGCCCGTCACGGCCAGGTCGACGCGGCCGTCGATGTCGAAGTCCGCCGCGGCCGCGCCGAGGCTCGCGCGATCGGCCGGGAGCCCCAGCCGCCGGCTGGCGTCCTCAAAGGTCCCGTCCCCCCGGTTCAGCAGCAAGGCGTCGCGCACGCCCTTCGGCCCGGCGACCGCCGCGGGCAGGAACAGGTCGAGCCGGCCGTCGCCGTCGGCGTCGAGCGCGGCCACCGGCGCCCCGAACCTCGCCCGCGCCCGACCGATCACGGCCAGCCGCCCGGTGAAGTCCGAGGCCGACGCCCAGCGCTCGCCCTCGGCCAGCGCGACCTTCAGCTCGGCCGGCTCCTCGAAATGAGGCGGCCGGAACGGCGTGTCCACCGCCGCCCGATCGATCGGAGGCTCGATCATCCGGGCGTATCGGCCTTGCCGGCCGTAACCCGCCGCAAAGTCGTCCCCCGCGGGGACTCCCCCCGGTCCTGACCGGAGTCGCCCAAATCGCCCGGACAACCTGCGACCCTCTTCCTGATCGCCCAGCCGCCTCGCACCGACGGCCAGCCGGTAAATCGCGGGGTAGAGGTAGGGATTGCATTCAAGGGATTTCCGGAGAGACTTGCCCTGCTCGCGCAGTCGCTCGGCGAGCAACTTGTGGAAATCGCCTGGGCTTGGCCGATTGGGGTCGGTCTCCACGCTCGAACCGACCAGCCGATTGGGGTCGGTCTGCACGCTCGAACCCAGCATGTACCAGGACTCCGCGTCATCGGGGTCCTTCTCGACGACGAACCGGAAGTCGGCGTGAGCCCGCGGATACGAGCCGCTCTCATTATGAATGAGGCCGCGGCAGTAGTGGGCGTGCAGATTGTCCGGGTCACACGCGAGAGCCTGGTCCAGGATCTGCATCGCCCACGTGGAATCCCCCGTGTACATCACCGCGATCGCGAGATTGATCGACCCGGGCATCCACCGCGGCGCCAGCTCCCGGACCTTTTCGAAGGCGGCGATGGCTTCCTGATACTCATGCCGCTCGACTCGCCCGATCCCGCGGTAGAACTCCCTCAGCACGACCTCTCGATGCCCGGGCGGGATGCCGTCGTCAGGCGAGGAATAGGCGACAGCCGCCTCGGGCGAAGCGATGCCGGTCGGCGACCCCGTGCAGCCGGCCGCGGCGAGCAAGGCGAGCGAGAACCAGGCCGATCGGGTGAGAGATGGGACGCGCATGTTGGGCCTCCCGGCCACGTGCGGGCCAGAGGCCACCTCGGAGATGACAGGGATTCCGCCACGACAGGACGGAATCGGTTCGGGGTGCTCCCCGTCGCCGCTCGCATCTTCCATGATAACGAAACAGGCGGCTTCCTGCTCAGAGTCTGTCTCGCAAGCCCACGAAGTGGGCGTCAGGACGTAGCCGGGGGGCGTCAGCCCCCCGGACCGTCGGCAGCCCACGAAGCCCGTTCCGGGAGCCCACGAAGTGGGCGGCAGGACGTAGTCGGGGGGCGTCAGCCCCCCGGAACGCCGGGCGAATCCTCTTCTTCCCGACATCTGT
>DAIDHB010000487.1 GCA_027452145.1 Planctomycetales bacterium | reverse complement strand
CACCATCCCGCCAGGCCCACCGTCCCGGGAAAACCATCCAGGCGTGATTGACTCTCCGGCCCTGCCGACTAGCTTTATTGCATGGATGCTTCTGGGACGAGGTCCGCCGCGACGCTCTGGCCGGAACCTCTGACGGCGCCGTGGGTTGCTCGTACGGCCGCCGTCGGAACACTGCGTGGCAGGTGGCGCGCGATTGGAGGTCCGTTTTCCGTTTTCCAGGAAAGGGCCGAATTCGTCGAACAAAACTCCCGATTCAAACGTCTGTTTGAAACGAGCGTTGGTCGAGTTGGAGAGGCACGAAGGTGTCGTGAATCGGATGAAGACCGGGCCGGTATGCGGTTTGCTACCCATGACTGGATGGTTCATAAGTGACGAGGACGGTGGCGATCGGGCGGGGGGAACCTGGATCGGGCCGGCCGGGTCTGAAAGAGCGGAGCGGGCCCGTTTTTCTCGTCACGGGATCGATCGACCCGCCGTTGCATTCTGGACGTATTAATGTCTGGGTGTGGCCGGAGCAACGCCGTCCGGAAGGAACTGGGGCCGGTTTGACGAATCAAAGTGGGGCGGCGAACGAAAGGATTGAGGAAGAACGGGGCCCGAGTCGTGTAAGATCGACAGGCGAGTTTGAATTTTTTCGTCGTGGTCCGGCGGTGGAGTGCGATCCCCAGGCAGGGGCCTCGTTGGGGGCCTGGATCGGGGATGGATGCAAGAGGAAAACCCGGGCAGCCGGTCGGGGGTCAGGATGGGGAAGGTTTACCGTCATCCCGCGATGAAGCAACTGCGAGATCAGCAGATGCGATACGCGCCGCGGGAGAGGCGGCTGGAGCAGATCGACCGGGCCGAGCAGCTCCTGGCGGAGATCGACGGAGAGAAGCGTTACCCGTACGAGTATTTGTGTTTCCGGATCACGGGGTTTCGCCCCGAGGGCTGGCCGGCTCTGGTCCTGGACGGTGGAGACGTCCAGCATGACCTGGGGCTATTCGTCGAGGATCTCTCGGCGACGGCCCGGCAGGCCGCCGAGCAGGTCGCGGAACCAATCTTGACGGTCGAGGAAGTGAGTCGCCGATTCAGCGTGTCGACCCGGACGGTGACGCGATGGCGGCGGCAGGGGTTGGTGGCACGCCGGTTCGTCATCGGCGGGCGCACCAAGGTGGGGTTCCTCGAGTCGAGCTTGATGCGGTTTGTCTCGGCACATCGCGTGCAAGTTGAACGAGGGACGAGGTTTCGGCAACTCACCGAGGCGGAGCGCGACGAGATTATCCGTCGGGCCCGCCGCATGGCGCTCGCACTCCCAGGGCAGGCCGGCCTGGTCGAGATCGCGCGGAGGATCGCAAAAAAAATGTCACGCTCAACAGAAGCCATCCGATTGACCTTGAAAGCTTACGACCGCGATCATCCCGACCGGGCGATCTTCCCGGGCACCGTGCCGCCGCTCGACGACGACGCCAAGGCCCAGATCTACCGGCGATTCCGCATGGGTGTCTCGGCCGACGTCCTGGCCCGCCAGCACGAGCGGACCCGGTCGAGCATCTACCGCGTGATCAATGAGATGCGTGCACGGAGGATCCTCGGGACCAAGCTCGAATTCATCGATCACGAGAGCTTCCACCGGGCGGAGAGCGCCCCCGAGATCCTGGCCGAGCTGCCCGCGCCGGCCGACGGCAAGGCGCCCCGGCGGCCCAAGGCCCCCAAGGGACTGCCGCCCTACCTGGCGAGCCTCTACGAGGTCCCGCTGCTGGACCGCGGGCAGGAGATGCACCTGTTCCGCAAGATGAACTACCTGAAGTTCCGCGCCCACGAGCTGCGCGAGAAGGTCGACCCGACCCGCGCCAGGACCTCGGAACTCGACGAGATCGAGCGGCTCCAGGAGGAGGCGCTGGCGGTCAAGAACCAGATCATCCGGGCCAACCTCCGGCTGGTCGTCTCGATCGCCAAGCGGCACGTCGGGCCGTCGAACAACTTCTTCGAGCTGGTCTCCGACGGCAACATGTCGCTCATCCGCGCCGTCGAGAAGTTCGACTTCTCGCGGGGCAACAAGTTCAGCACGTATGCCTCGTGGGCAATCATGAAGAATTTCGCCCGGACCATCCCCGAGGAGAACTATCGCCGCGACCGGTTCGTCACCGGCCACGAGGAGATGTTCGAGGCGGCCGCCGACAACCGGACCGACGAGCACGAATACGAGAGCGCCCTCAAGCGCATGCAGGAGGCCGTCAAGGGGATGCTCGGCCGCCTGGACGAACGCGAGCGCAAGATCATCATCAGCCGGTTCGGCCTGGGCGGCGTCAGCGAGCAGACCCTCGAGCAGCTCGGCCGCGAGCTGGGGATCACCAAGGAGCGCGTCCGCCAGATCGAGTCCCGCGCCCAGGACAAGCTCCGCCGGATCGCCAGCGAGGAGAAGCTCGACCTGCCGATGCTCTGATCGGCTCGGCCGAGGCCGAAATCGAAATCTCGTGCTTCCCAACGAACAGGGCGCGGCTTGCCGCGCCCTTTCGGCGTTTACGGGGCCGAGGCGGGCTCAGGCGTCGTCGTGATTCGCCGTGCGGCGCGATGCCCGGCGAGGTAAGATGAAATTGCCGATCGATCTTCCCCGTCCCATGGGGTCTTCCGCCATGAGCGTCGCGACGACCACCCGCCGTCATGAGCCGGTCCCGGCGCCGCCCCGGCCCGAAACCCTGGCCGACCTGCTGAAGCGGCTTGGCGGCATCCCGGCCAGCCGCGTCCGCCTCCATCCTCCGCCCGGCACGGCCACCGAGGAGGACGCGATCCGGAGCAACGAGAGCCCATTCCGCACGGCCATCTGCGAGCTGGTCGACGGCACCCTGGTGGAGAAGGCCATGGGATGGGAAGAGTCCGCGATCGCCATCCTGATCGCTCGCTTGCTCGGGAATTTCGCCGAACCGCAAGAGCTGGGCATTGTGCTTGGATCCGACGGCATGCTCAGGCTGGTCCCCGGCCTGATGCGGGCCCCGGATGTTTCATTCGTCGCGAGCGGACGGCTCAAGCGCTACAAGCAGGGCGGCGAACGGTATCCCTCGATCGGGGCCGACCTGGCCGTCGAGGTGGTCAGCAAGAGCAACACCAAAGCCGAGATTGCCCGCAAGCTGGTCGAGTACTTCGCCGCCGGAACCCGGCTGGCGTGGGTTGTGGACCCGAAGAAGGAGACCGTCCGCGTGCATCGGACGCCAGGGAGCTTCGTCCTCCTGGACTCGGGCGACACCCTCGACGGCGGCGACGTGCTCCCGGGCCTTCGGATTCCGGTCCAGAAACTCTTCGAATTTAAAGGCGCCTGACGGCCTGAGGCGGCCCCCGCTCCACCAATGCCCCAACTGAACCTCTTCGAGCCCGACGAGCGGCCCGCCCAGGCGGCCCGGCTGACCCCCCGGCTGCGGGCCCTCGCCGCCCAGGGGATCTATTTCGGCACCAGCTCGTGGAAGTACGAGGGCTGGCTGGGATCGATCTACACCCCCGGCCGCTACTCCGTCCGCGGCCGGTTTTCGCAGCGCAAGTTCGACGCCGAATGCCTGGCCGAGTACGCCGAGACGTTCCCGGCCGTCTGCGGCGACTTCAGCTTCTACCAGTTCCCCAGCCCGGAATACTGGCACGACCTGTTCGGCGGGACGCCGGGGACCCTCCAGTTCGCCTTCAAGGTGCCCGAGGAAGTCACCGTGGCACTCTGGCCGAGGCACGCCCGCTACGGCCGCCGCGCCGGGCAGGCCAACGAGTCGTTCCTCGACGCCGGGCTGCTCGATCGCCAGTTCACCGGGCCGCTCTCGCCGTACCAGGACCGGGTCGCGACGTTGATCTTCGAGTTCGGCACCATCCCGCGCCACGTCATCGCCACGGCGGGCGAGTTCGTCGAGCGCCTCGACGGCTTCCTCGCCGAGCTGCCGGGCGGATACCGCTACGCCGTCGAGATCCGCAATCCCGAATACCTCGGGCCCGGCTACTTCGCGACGCTGGCCAGGCACGGGGTGTCCCACGTCTACAACGCCTGGACGCGCATGCCCGACCTCGCCGCGCAGGCCGCGCTGCCCGGCTCGTTCACGGGCGATTTCGCGGTGGTCCGCGCGCTGCTGCGCGCCGGGCGGAGCTACGAGCAGGCCGTCTCGCGGTTCTCGCCCTACCGGTCGCTCGGCGAGGCCGATCCGCCGACCCGCGACGCGCTCGTCCAGATCGCCGACGAGGCCCGCCGATCGGGGCGGCCGGCGTACGTGTTCGTCAACAACCGGCTCGAGGGGCACGCCCCGACGACCATCGAGGCCGTCGCCGACCGGCTCGCCGGGGAATGACCGCACCGCCGCCCGGCGGCCGCCGCCGCGGCCCCGAGAGCCCTTCCGCCGGCGCGGCGGTGCGAACGGGCCGCGGAGGCCCCTTGCCGTGGGCGGGGCGGCGCGGGTATGATATCCCCATCTTCGGTCCCCCGCGCGCCGCCCGTGCGCCCATGCCCGGGCTGGATGGGTGTTTTTCGCCGCGGAAGGGCCAAAAGTCTTGCAATGCCGCGCCGCTCGGGTATAGTGGACGATTTCACGGCCCACGGGGTCGTTTCCGGCCGTTGCGACGGGCGGGAGACGATCCCGACGATGGAAAAGCTGGCGTAGCTCAATCGGCAGAGCATCGGTTTTGTAAACCGAGGGTTGTGAGTTCGAGTCTCACCGCCAGCTCTGCCGCGACGCAGGGCCGATTCCGGGAGATTGGCGACGACCTCCCGCGAACCAACCAGCCGATAACGAAGGGGCAGACCAGGGAAGACCGGAAGCGACCGACAATACGGGTGGATACCCAAGCGGCCAAAGGGGCCAGACTGTAAATCTGGTGGCACTGCCTTCGCAGGTTCGAATCCTGCTCCACCCATGTCGCCCCCGAGAGACATGGAACGGGTCGGGAATCGATCCGGTCGATGTTGTGTCCGGGGGGGACGAGAGCGAGGCCGTCCGGGGGATCGGATCGGCCGGCGATAGCGCCGGAGGTCGGGCACGGGGCAAGTTCGGGACAGGCTGCGGGTGTAACTCAATGGTAGAGTACCTGCCTTCCAAGCAGGCTACGTGGGTTCGATTCCCATCACCCGCTCTGCCTCGGAGGGGACGGAAGGCTGAGGCAGGGAGGTAGGCGCGGCCGGGCGCGGGGCAAGCTGAGAAGAGACGAGACGAGGCGGCCCGGGTGGCGCGAACCCTTCGGAGCAAAGGGGGTCGGAGAGAGTATCGCAGGAGAGCATCAAACGCTGCCTTGGCTCAGTCGGTAGAGCGCGTCCTTGGTAAGGACGAGGTCCTGGGTTCGAATCCCAGAGGCAGCTCTCGCGTTGGTGACGTGTCGGACAAGGCCCGCCACCGGGGAGCAGGGATCACCCGTTCCGCGAGGGCGGGGGCGACCGGGCCGCCGGAGGGCCGGCCGCCCGGATGGCGAGGGTCGTGACGAACTCGACGGTGCCGGAAGGCAGGGCGTCGAGCCGGCGTGTGGGGAGGCTGGGCGAGTTCCCGGCGATGGACCTCAGTGTTGCCGAAAGGCGTTGAGTCGCACAGCGAAAGGGATGCCGAAAGGCGTTGAGCAATGGCAAAGGAAACCTTCACCAGAACCAAGCCGCACGTCAACGTGGGCACCATCGGGCACATCGACCACGGCAAGACCACGCTGACGGCCGCGATCCTCGCGGTCCTGGCCGAGCACGGGCGGGCCAAGAGCAAGGCGTACGCCGACATCGCCAAGGGCGGGACCGTGCGCGACGCGACCAAGACCGTGACGATCGCCGTGTCGCACGTCGAGTATGAGAGCGACAAGCGGCACTACGCCCACATCGACTGCCCGGGCCACGCCGACTACATCAAGAACATGATCACCGGCGCGGCCCAGATGGACGGCGCGATCCTGGTGGTGTCGGCGGCGGACGGCCCGATGCCCCAGACCCGCG
Source organism: Planctomycetales bacterium (assembly GCA_027452145.1). GTDB lineage: Bacteria > Planctomycetota > Planctomycetia > Isosphaerales > Isosphaeraceae > JAKAUH01. Next base: position 21,959 of record DAIDHB010000487.1, on the reverse strand, counting down.
AGCACATCCTGCTGGCCCGGCAGGTCGGCGTGCCGGCGCTGGTGGTGTTCCTCAACAAGATCGACCTGGTCGACGACGAGGAGCTGCTGGAGCTGGTCGAGATGGAGCTCCGCGAGCTGCTCACGCACTACAAGTATCCGGGCGACGAGATCCCGATCGTCCGCGGCTCCGGCCGCCCGGCGCTGGACAACCCCAAGGACGCCAAGGCCGCCCAGCCGATCCTCGACCTCGTCAAGGCGATGGACGAGTACATCCCCGAGCCGGTCCGCGAGATCGACAAGCCGTTTTTGATGCCGATCGAGGACGTGTTCTCGATCAAGGGCCGCGGCACGGTCGGCACCGGCCGGATCGAGCGCGGCAAGGTGAAGGTCGGCGATCAGGTCGAGATCATTGGCTTCGGCGCCAAGAAGCCCACGACGATCACCGGCGTCGAGGCGTTCCAGAAGACGCTCGACGAGGGCATGGCCGGCGACAACGTCGGCGTTTTGCTCCGCGGCGTTGAGAAGAACGACCTGGAGCGGGGCCAGGTCATCTGCAAGCCGGGCTCGATCACGCCCCACACCAAGTTCGAGGCCGAGGTCTACGTGCTGAGCAAGGACGAGGGCGGCCGGCACACGCCGTTCTTCAAGGGATATCGCCCCCAGTTCTACTTCCGCACGACCGACGTGACCGGCTCGGTGCTGAACCTGCTGTCCGAGGACAACAGCGAGGCCGAGATGTGCATGCCGGGCGACAACATCAAGATGACGGTCGAGCTGCACACGCCGATCGCCATGGAGGAGAGCCTCCGTTTCGCCATCCGCGAGGGCGGCAAGACCGTCGGCGCCGGCGTCGTGACCAAGATCCTCGAGTGAGTCCAACCCGGGCCCGGGGGCACCGATCCCCCCGGCTTCGGCCCGAAGCGTGCGAGCCGGCGGCCGCTCGCCCCCCGCGGGGTCCGAGTGGCCGCCTCGCCGTCCTGGGCCGGGTCGATGGGAGCAGGATGCGGATCCACCGGGCGGGTCGGCGGCACCCGGCGGCCGTCCATCCCCCGTGCAGCGGGGCAGGAGTGAATCCATGCGGGAATATGTGTGGCTGGAATGCAACTCGTGCGGCGAGCGTAATTACCGCGTCCAGAAAGAGACTCGGGGCGCCGGCCGGCTCGAGCTGAAGAAGTACTGCCGGCGTGAGCGCAAGCACACGTCGCACAAGGAATCGCGCAAGAAGTAAGTCGACGGCGGGCCGGGCGGGACCCGGACCGTGCCTGGTCCGGCCCAGTCTGGTCTGATCAGGTCCGTTCGGCCGGGTCGAGCGAGTCCGGCCGGCCGGGCTGTCCGTTCCTCCCGGAGGCCGGCGCGGGCCGGCATCCGCCCGAAAGGGCGGGCCCGCCCGCCTCGAGCCGTGCCAGGCCGTGCCGTGTCGTCCTGCTACGAGCGTAGCTCAATTGGTAGAGCACCGGTCTCCAAAACCGGCGGTTGGGGGTTCGATTCCCTCCGCTCGTGCTGTCGAGTCCAGGACGTCGGGGCCGGGCCGGGAGGCGCCCTGCGGAACGACGACCGGCCGGCTCTTCCCAGCGAAGGAGCCGGCCCATCGGGGCGGTGGCATCGCAGGCCGACGGCCCGCGGATCGCCGCCGTGCCGAAGCCCTGGACCCGGCGGACCGCCGAGCCAGGCCGGATCGACCGAATCGAGAAGCCCGCGCGGGCCCGTCCTCGTCCCAGCAAGAAAGACCGATGTCATGGGCAAAGTCCGAGACGACCTATCGGCTTCCAAGCCGTCCAAGTCCGCCAAAGCGCGGACCGGTTCCAGGCCGCCCGGAATCCTCAGCCGGTTCCTGGCGAACCTCGGCCGCACTGACCTGTACAAGCCGATGCAGGGATGGAACGCCCGGCTCTACACCGGTCTGGGGCTGGGCCTGATCGCCGCAGCCGGCGCCTGGCAGATGTACGACGGGTGGAAGGACGAGGACGTGTACCTCCGGGTGGGCGTTCCGCTGGTCTTCGCGGCCGCCTTCGGGTGGCTGATCGTCCGCATCCTCCAGTTCCCGCCGTTCGCCGACTTCCTGATCGCCACCGAAGCCGAGATGAACAAGGTCTCGTGGACGACCAAGGACGACCTGATCCGCGCGACGACCGTCGTGCTCTCGACCGTGGTCATCATGGCCACATTCCTGTTCGTGGTCGATCGGCTCTGGACGTTCATCCTCCAGAAGATCGGCGTGCTGATGTTCGGGGGCGGCGGCAGCTTCGGCTCGACCGCCTGACGCCTCGCCCGGCAGCCGGCCCGGCACCCGCGGGCGGCCCCGACCCGGCAGGCGGACGCGCCGCCCGACCCCGATCCGAACGGACCCGCCCGACCCCGGCCTCGCCTCGCCCGAATCCCCCGGCATCCGACGACGCCGGACGATGGAGCGGCCCTGGACCCAGCCTGCTATCCGGACGCGACCCCAGCCATGAGCCAATCGAACCACGAGCCGACCGACGCGACCCCGGACGACGCGACCGACCCGTCCGCCGGCGTCGCCCCCGGCGCATCGCATCACGACGAGCCGATCGAGGTCGACGAACAGACCCCGGATGGCGGCCGGCCCGGGACCGCCGAGAGCCACCCCGCCGGGCCCGCCAAGGTGGCGGCATCCGAATCGTCCGTCGCCACGGCCATGGCCGCGGGGCCGGGACCGGATCAGACGGGCGGGGAAGCGACCGAAACGGCGGCCGCAACGCCGGCGGTCGACGACGATGACGAGCCCCCGCCCGAGCTCGTCTGGTATGTCCTCAAGGTCCAGAGCTCTCGCGAGGACACGATCCGCGACGCGCTCCAGAAGCGGGTCAAGATCCAGGGGCTCCAGCGGTTCTTCGGCCAGATCGTCGTCCCGACCGAGAAGATCACCGAGATCCGCAACAACAAGAAGCGCATCGTCGAGCGGAAGACGTATCCCGGCTACATCATGGTCCAGATGGAGCTCAACGAGAAGACCTGGTTCGTGGTCCGCGAGACCCCGGGCGTCGGCGACTTCGTCGGGGCCCACGGCACCCCGACCAAGATGACCGACACCGAGGTCAACCAGATGCTCCACCAGGAGGAGGAGAAGACCACGGCCGAGGCCCCCAAGGTCAAGATCTACGTCGAGCGCGGCGACCGCGTGAAGATCAAGGACGGCCCGTTCGAGAACTTCGAGGGGACCGTCGAGGAGGTCATCGAGGGACGCGGGCTCGTCAAGGTCATGCTCATCATCTTCAACCGGCCCACGCCGGTGGACCTCGAATACTGGCAGGTTGAGCGAATCTAGTCATTGGTCACTGGTCATTGGTCATTGGTCCCCTGGCGCCCAGCCAGTGACCGTCATCGATGGCCGTCGCCCCGGTCGCCCCGAAACCCGGCGGGTGGCCGATCGATCGATCGTCCGGAACCAATGACAAAGGACCAATGACAAAGGACCAAATAAGATGGCGAAAGTGATGACGGCGAAGGTGAAGCTCCAGTGTCCCGGCGGCCAGGCGACGCCCGCCCCACCCGTCGGCCCGGCGCTGGGGCAGCACGGGGTGAACATCGGTCAGTTCGTGATGCAGTTCAACGAGCGGACCAAGGACATGAAGGGGACCACGATCCCCGTCGAGATCACGATCTACTCGGATCGGTCGTTCGAATTCATCACCAAGAGCCCGCCGGCGGCCGTGCTGCTGAAACAGGCGGCCGGGATCGCCTCCGGCTCGCCCGAGCCCCACAAGACCAAGGTCGCCACTGTGACCGCCGAGCAGGTCCGGAAGATTGCCGAGACCAAGATGAACGACCTCAACGCCCGCGACCTCGAGCACGCCTGCCGGATCATCGCCGGCACGGCGCGGAGCATGGGTGTGGATGTCAAGGGTTAGTCATTAGTCATTGGTCATTGGTCATTGGTCGAAAGCCAATGAAGCCGTGGTGCCGGGGTCCTGACCGAAGTCGATGAGCAACGATCGGCGAGTCATCCGACAAGGACCGTGGCCAACTAATGACCAATGACCAATGACTAATGACAAAATGACGAGGAAAAGCACGGCCCCGGACACCACCGCCGGCCGGGGCCGGATGACACGGGCGGGAGCTCTCAGGAGCGATACATGGCCAAGCAATCGAAGCGCTTCAGGGCGCTGCGCGAGAAGCTGAAGAAGGTGGATGGCCCGATACCGCTAGCGGATGCGGTGCGGCTGTTGAAGTCGTTCAACACGACGAAGTTCAACCAGACCGTCGAGGTCTCGACGCACCTGGGGATCGATCCGAAGCAGACGGACCAGAACGTCCGCGGTTCGGTCGCGCTGCCGCACGGGATCGGCAAGAGCGTGCGGGTGGCGGTCTTCGCGCAGGGCGACAACGCCGAGAAGGCCCGCGCCGCCGGCGCGGACATCGTCGGCGCCGACGACCTGGCGCAGCAGGTCAAGGGCGGGACAATGGACTTCGACGTCGCGCTGGCGACGCCCGACATGATGACCGTCGTCGGCCCGCTGGGCCGGGTGCTCGGCCCGCGCGGCCTGATGCCCTCGCCGCGCTCGGGGACCGTGACGACCGACATCGCCTCGGCGGTGCGGGAGTTCAAGGCCGGCAAGATCGAGTTCCGCAACGACAAGGGCGGCAACGTCGCGGTCCCCGTGGGGAAGCTGGCCTTCAGCGAGGACCAGCTCGCCGAGAACATCAACGCCTTCCTGAACTACCTGCGGTCGCTCAAGCCGGCGGCCTCCAAGGGGACGTACATCCGCTCCATCACCATCTCGGCCACGATGAGCCCGGGCATCCCGACCTCGGCCTGAGCCGGACCGCCGCGGGCGGGAGCGAGCGAGCGGGCCCGAACACGCACGACGAGGGACGCGAGTCGACGCCATGAGCAAGTATGTTAAAGAAATGATGATGGATCAGCTCCGGACCGACCTGGGCGACAACCGGTCGTTGCTGATCCTGGACCTGAAGGACCTCGACGCGCAGGGAGAATACCAGCTCCGCCGCGACCTGAGGAAGAAGTCGATCCAGTTGCGGGTGCTGAAGAATACCCTGGCCCGCCGCGTCTTCGCCGACCTGGGCATGGAGGGCCTGTCGCAGTACCTCGTCGGCGCCTCGGCGGCGGCGTGGGGCGGCGAGGGCATCGCCGAGCTGGCCAAGGAGCTCTCCAGCCAGGTCAAGGCGCTCAAGAAGCCGGTGATCAAGGGAGGGGCGGTCGACGGCGTCGTCGTCGGCCCCGAGCAGGTCGAGGACATCACCAAGCTGCCCAGCCGCGAGGTGCTGATCGGCCAGGTGCTCACGCTGCTCCTTAGCCCCGCCCGCGAGGCGCTGGCACTCGTCGGCTCGCCGGCCAGCACGCTGATCGGCCAGCTCGAGGCCTTCATCGAGAAGAACCAGGCGCCGGGCGAGGCCGGCGAGGCGACCGGCGAGGCCGCCCCGGCGGCGGACGCCGAGGCGTCCGCGACCTGACCGACCCGATCCGACATGACATGACATGACGCAACCCGCCGGCCCCGTCGGGCGCCGGCGGCCCGATATCCCGGAATTTCAAGGTTCACGAATCCACGATCTCGTCACGAAAGGATCTTTCCTCCAATGTCCACCGCGGAAACCACGACGACGTTCGCCGAGAATATCACGGGCCTGGGCGACTCGCTGGTCAACATGAAGGTGCTCGAGGTCCTCCAGCTCACCAAGTACCTCAAGGAGAAGTACGGCCTCGAGGCGGCGGCCGCCGCCCCGATGATCGTGCAGGGCGGCCCCGCCGCCGCCGCCGAGCCGGTCGCGGCGAAGACCGAGTTCGACGTCGTGCTCGAGGCGATCGGCGCGAACAAGATCAACGTCATCAAGGTCGTGCGCGCGGCCACCAGCCTGGGCCTCAAGGAGGCCAAGGACCTGGTCGAGGCCGCCCCCAAGGAGATCAAGACGAGCATCTCCAAGGAAGACGCCGAGAAGCTCAAGAAGGAGCTCGAGGACGCCGGCGCCACCGTCAAGATCAAGTGATCGAGCCCGGCGCGCGAGCGGAACTGACCGAGACCCGGCCGTCGCCGGCCCGCCCTTCGCGGGCATCGGCGTCGGGCCACCCGTATCATCGACAATATCCGCCCAGCCCCGGACCCGGCGGTCGACAGGCCGCCCGGTCCGGGGCGTTCCGGCGCGCAGCGAACGGCCGGCCCGGGGATCGCGGCCCCCGCCTTGCTGCCCCCTCATCCCCCCTCTGGAGCGCGAGCCCATGCCCACCTCGACCTCGGTTCGTCGAATCGTCCCCGGCAAGAGACGGAACTTCGGCCGGATCTCCGACGAGTTCACGGTTCCCGACCTCACGCAGATCCAGACCCGCAGCTACGAGCGCTTCCTCCAGGCCGACCTGCCGGCCGACGGCCGCGGCGACGCGGGGCTCGAGGGGGTCTTCCGCGAGATCTTCCCGATCGAGAGCTACGACAAGACGCTGAAGCTCGAGTACCTCCACTACGACCTGGGCAAGCCGCGCTATGACCCGGATGAGTGCCGCCAGCTCCGCCTGACCTACGGCCGCCCGCTGCACGTCTGGCTCCGGCTGAACAAGGGCGAGACCACGCTCGAGGAGTCGGTCTACCTCGGCGACATGCCGATCATGATCGGCGGCGGCGAGTTCATCATCAACGGCGCCGAGCGCGTGGTCGTCAGCCAGCTCCACCGCTCGCCGGGCGTGGATTTCGTCGTCGAGATCGAATCGAGCGACAAGCGGCTGCACGCCTGCCGGGTCATCCCCGAGCGCGGGAGCTGGATCGAGCTCCAGGTCACCAAGAAGGACACCCTGGGCGTCCGCATCGACCAGTCGGGCAAGTTCTCGTCCATGACGCTCCTCCGCGCCATGAGCCCGAAATACTCCAACGACGACGCGATCCTCGAGGCGTTCTACGAGGCCGAGGACGTCGACTCGTCCGACCCCAAGGCGGCCGCCCGGCTCGAGGGCCGGATCGCCTGCGGCGACGTCGTCGACCCGTCCACCGGCGAGGTCCTGATCGACAGCGGCACGACCATCTCCAAGGCCTCGGCGCAGATCCTGGCCGACGCCGGCAACCTGGGCATGATCCGGGTCCTGAAGGAGGCGCGCGACCCGCTGATCCTCCAGTCGCTCCAGGAGGACCCCACGACCGACCACGAGAGCGCGCTTCTGAGGATCTACCAGCGGCTGCGGCCCGGCAACCCGCCGCAGCTCGAGAAGGCGCGCGAGCTCTTCCACGAGAAGTTCTTCGACACCAACCGCTACCGCCTCGGCAAGGTGGGCCGGTTCCGGATCAACCGGAAGTTCAACCAGGACATCCCCGAGGATCGGATGACCCTGGACCCCGAGGACTACGTCAACGCGATCCGGTACATCCTGAATCTCCGCCGCGGCAAGGGGCACGTCGACGACATCGACCACCTGGGCAACCGCCGGCTCCGGACCATCGACGAGCTGGCCGCCGACGAGCTGCGCAAGGGCTTCCTCAAGCTCCGCCGCACCGTGCAGGAGCGGATGAGCCTCAAGGACGCCGAGGACATGACCCCGCGGTCGCTGATCAACCCCAAGAGCATCAGCGCGGCGATCGAATACTTCTTCGGCCGCGGCGAGCTGTCGCAGGTCGTCGACCAGACCAACCCGCTGGCGCAGCTCACCCACGAGCGGCGGCTCAGCGCCCTGGGACCCGGCGGCCTCAACCGGAAGCGTGCTGGCTTCGAGGTGCGCGACGTCCACATCTCGCACTACGGCCGCATCTGCCCGATCGAGACCCCCGAGGGGACGAATATCGGCCTCATCAGCTCGCTGGGCATCTACGGCGGCGTGGATGAGTACGGCTTCCTGGTGACCCCCTACCGGCGGATCAAGGGGGGCAAGATGACCGAGGACGTCATCTGGATGCGGGCCGACGAGGAGAGCGAGGCCTACCTGGCGCCCGCCGACTCGCCCTTCGACGACCACGGCAAGCTCAAGGGTCCGAACATCAACGCGCGGTTCCAGACCGACTTCGTCACCGCGACCGTGGACCAGATCCAGTACATGGACATCTCGCCGAAGCAGATGGTCGGCGTGTCGGCCGGGCTGATTCCGTTCCTCGAGCACGACGACGCCAACCGGGCGCTGATGGGCTCGAACATGCAGCGCCAGGCGGTGCCGCTTCTGGTCGCCGAGCCGCCGATCGTCGCCACCGGGCTGGAGACGGCCGTCGCCATCAACTCGGGCATGGTCGTCAAGGCGGGGCAGGACGGGACGATCACCTACGTCGACTCGACCCGCGTGATCATCGACCACACCCACATCTACAAGCTCCGCAAGTACGTCGGGCTCAACGAGCGGACCTGCCTCAACCAGAAGCCGATCGTCCAGGTCGGCCAGAAGGTCAAGAAGGGAGACCTCCTCGCCGACGGAGCCTCGACCTACAGGGGCGAGCTGGCGCTGGGGCGGAACGTCCTGGTCGCCTTCCAGGCGTGGGACGGCTACAACTTCGAGGACGCGATCATCATCAGCGAGAAGCTGGTGCGCGACGACGTCTATACCTCGATCCACATCGAGGAATTCGAGATCGAGATCCGCGAGACCAAACTGGGGCGCGAGGAGTTCACCCGCGACATCCCGAATGTCTCCGAGAAGGCGCTGCGGAACCTTGATGAGAACGGCGTCGTGCTGATCGGCACGTACGTCAAGCCGGGCGACATCCTGGTCGGCAAGGTGGCGCCCAAGAGCAAGAGCGAGCTCACCCCCGAGGAGAAGCTGCTGCACGCGATCTTCGGCCGGGCCGGCGAGGACGTGAAGAACGACTCGCTGGAGGTCCCCTCGGGCGTCGAGGGGATCGTGATCAACACCCAGCGCTTCAGCCGGCGGATGAGCCTCAACGAGGACGAGCGCAAGGCGTTCGAGAAGGAGCTGAAGGACACCGAGGCCGCGGAGAACGTCCGGATCGCCGACGAATACAAGCAGATGATCAAGGCGATCGAGGAGGCCATCGGCGGCCCGGTGACCGACCCGGGCACCGGCAAGGCGATGGGCCGCGCCAAGGACCCGAAGGACCTGGTCGAGGAGTCCGATCGCTTCAAGCTCGACGCGCTGGACATCCGCAGCCCCGAGGCGGTGAACAAGGCCCGCGAAGCGGTCCGCCAGTACGCCCCGCGGATCGAGTCGCTCAAGGACGAGAAGGAGCGGCGGATCAACAGCCTGAAGCGGGGCGACGAGCTCCCCTCGGGCGTGCTCCAGATGGTCAAGGTCTACATCGCCACCAAGCGGGTGATCTCGGTGGGCGACAAGATGGCCGGCCGCCACGGCAACAAGGGCGTGATCGCCAAGATCCTGCCCGAGGAGGACATGCCGTTCCTCGCCGACGGCACGGGCGTCGAGATCCTGCTGAACCCTCTGGGCGTGCCGAGCCGTATGAACGTCGGCCAGATCCTCGAGACGCACCTCGGCTGGGCGGCCGCCAAGCTGGGCTTCCAGGCCGTCTGCCCGGTCTTCGACGGCGCCAGCGAGGACACCATCCGCCAGTGCCTCAAGGACGCCGGGCTGCCCGAGAACGGCAAGGCCGAGCTGTACGACGGCCGCACCGGCGACAAGTTCGACCAGCGGGTCACGGTGGGCTACATCTACATGCTGAAGCTCCACCACCTGGTCGACGACAAGATCCACGCCCGCGCCACCGGCCCGTACTCGCTGATCACCCAGCAGCCGCTGGGCGGCAAGGCCCGCTTCGGCGGCCAGCGGTTCGGCGAGATGGAAGTGTGGGCGCTCGAGGCGTATGGCGCCGCGTACATCCTCCAGGAGCTGCTGACGGTCAAGTCCGACGACGTCGAGGGCCGCACCAAGATCTACGAGAGCATGGTCAAGGGCGAGAACACCCTCGAGGCCGGCACGCCCGCCAGCTTCGACGTGCTCACCAACGAGATCCGCGGCCTGGGGCTGAACATGCAGCTCGAGAAGAAGCGGATCTGAGATCGAGCCGAGGATGGTATCCTGCAGGGTGGGTGTAACCCATCGAATCCCAGGGCTTTACGCCGGTGGGTTTCACCCGCCCTGCGACCATCGGTACGATCGTCGCTAACGGTTGAAGGCGACGGCGAAGAGGTGGGGGCATGCATCAGGCTTTCGTGGTGACCGGGTCGCTCAAGGATTCGCGCACCGTCTGCCTGGATGAGCCGATACCGCTCTCCGACGGCAAGGTGCGCGTGATCGTCGAACTCGCCGAGCCGGCGTCGAAGATGTCGCACGACGAGTTCCTGGCCTGGTTGCAGAAGCGACACGAGTCGCGCGGCCATGTCCCGCGCACCCGCGACGAGGTGGATGCCTCCCTGCGGGCCGAGCGGGAGAGCTGGGACGAGTAGGAATGCGACTGTACCTGGACTCGGCTCCGATCATCTATTTCATCGAACGAATGATGCCGTTCGCGGCGGCAGTGGACGCGCGGCTGGCCGCCTCGGGCATTCTGCTGGTGTCAAGCGAGCTGGCCCGCCTCGAGTGCCTGGTGGTGCCGTTGCGAGCCCAGGACGCCGCCAGGGTGGGCGACTTCGATATGTTTTTTGGGGTCCGCGTGGCCGATCTGGTGAGCTTCACCGGGGCGATCTTCCGCCGGGCCCGCCGAGATCCGCGCAACGCACAACTTCAAGACGCCAGATGCCCTGCACCTGGCAGCCGCAGTCGAGGGTGGTTGCACGGTGTTCCTGACCAATGACGCTCAATTGACCCGTTTCCCGGACCTTGCGGTTGAAATCGTCTGACTGATCCCCGATGTCCCGTTTGCCCACCTTCCCGCTCAACGGGTTAACGTGGCGCAGTTTGCCTGAGACGACCAGCGATGACCTTCCGGTATTACCCCGCATCTTCAGAAAAAATCACGCTGTCAAGAAGAATTTCCTTGGAAATGGTTTGCGGATTGCGTAGGATGACAGGATGCGACTTTATCGGAAACCGCTCCGGACGCGATCGAGTGGGCGAAGGCGCCTGCGCGTTTGCGGCCTGGGGCACGGCTCCGCGAGTCTTCCCACAATCCGGTCAAGGAGGGTGCCGGATGGGCAAAAATGGGTCTGGGACGACCGGGTACTCGACCGCGGCGGTCCTCATGGTGTGTCCGGAGGATCGACCCGCGGACTTTTTTTCGTTACGTCGCCAGCGGACGGACGGGCTGTCGCATGACCGAGCGGCCATCGGCCAGGCATCCCGAGGCGATGCCGGGCTGAGATGAGCGGACACTTCGAGCGGCCGACCCATGTCCATCCGCGGGGATGGGGGCAGGCCGTCGCTTTCACCCACCAACCACCCCCCGACATCGGCGCGTCCCGGGGACGTGCAGAGGAGAGTGTCTCGTGAGCATGGGCGAAAGTGCCTACGATCGTATCAATGACTACGGCGCCGTCAAGATCGGGCTGGCGAGCCCCTACGACATCCGGAGCTGGTCGTTCGGGGAGGTCAAGAAGCCCGAGACGATCAACTACCGGACGTATCGCCCCGAGAAGGACGGGCTGTTCTGCGAGCGGATCTTCGGGCCCGAGAAGGACTGGGAGTGTGCCTGCGGCAAGTACCGCGGGATGAAGTACAAGGGGATGATCTGCGACCGCTGCGGCGTCAAGGTGACGCACTCGCGCGTCCGCCGCAAGCGCATGGGCCACATCGAGCTGGCCGCGCCGGTGGTCCACATCTGGTTCTTCAAGGCCATGCCCAGCCGCCTCGGCACGCTGCTCGACATGCGCACGACCAGCCTGGAGCGGATCATCTACTTCCAGGACTACGTCGTCGTCGACCCGGGCGACACCCCGATGAAGGAGCGCATGCTCCTGACCGAGGAGGAATTCCGCAAGGCCAAGGAGCAGTACGGCGAGGCGTTCCAGGCCGACATGGGCGCCGAGGCCGTCCGCAAGCTCCTCATGCGGCTCGACCTGGTGACCCTCTCCAAGGAGCTGCGCCAGCAGCTCGTGGATACCTCGAGCAAGCAGAAGATCAAGGACCTGACCAAGCGGCTCAAGGTCGTCGAGGCGCTGCGGGACAGCGACAACCGGCCCGAGTGGATGGTGCTCGAGTGCATCCCGGTCATCCCGCCGGACCTCCGCCCGCTGGTGCTGCTCGACTCGGGCAACTTCGCCACCAGCGACCTGAACGACCTGTACCGCCGGATCATCAACCGGAACAACCGGCTCAAGAAGCTGGTCGACCTGAACGCGCCCGAGGTCATCATCCGCAACGAGAAGCGGATGCTCCAGCAGGCCGTTGATGCGCTCTTTGACAACAACCGGTGCAAGCGGCCGGTGCTGGGCAGCTCGAACCGCCCGCTCAAGTCGCTGACCGACATGATCAAGGGCAAGCAGGGCCGGTTCCGCGAGAACCTGCTGGGCAAGCGCGTCGACTACTCGGCCCGCTCGGTGATCGTCGTCGGCCCCGACCTCAAGCTGCACCAGTGCGGGTTGCCCAAGAAGATCGCGCTGGAGCTGTTCCAGCCGTTCATCATCCGCCGGCTCAAGGAGCTGGGGCACGCCGACACGATCAAGTCGGCCAAGAAGATGCTCGAGCGGCGGAGCGAGGAGGTCTGGGACATCCTCGAGGAGGTCATCCGCAACCACCCCGTGCTCCTGAACCGGGCCCCGACCCTGCACCGAATGGGCATCCAGGCGTTCGAGCCGGTGCTCGTGGAGGGGAACGCGATCCGCATCCACCCGCTGGTCTGCAAGGGGTTCAACGCCGACTTCGACGGCGACCAGATGGCCGTGCACCTGCCGCTGTCGATCGAGGCGCAGGTCGAGGCCATGACGCTGATGATGTCCACGAATAACATCTTCAGCCCGGCCAACGGCAACCCGATCATCAGCCCGACCCAGGACATCGTCATGGGGTCGTACTACCTGACCGTCTCCCGCCCCAACGAGACGGGCGACGGCATGGTGTTCGCCACCCCCAACGAGGTCTTCCTGGCGCACAGCCAGGGGAAGGTCCACCTGCACGCCCAGGTCAAGCTGCGGCTGCCGGCCCACAAGCGGCTCCGCGGCGACGGTGAGAAGGAATTCTCGCCGGGCATGATCATCACGACCACGGTCGGCCGCGTGGTGTTCAACGACATCCTCCACGCGCGGATGCCGTTCTATAACCTGACGCTCGGCCAGAAGCAGCTCCAGAGCATCATCGCCGACTGCTACCAGCTCCTCGGCCGCCGCGAGACCATCGCGCTGCTCGACCGGATGAAGGACCTGGGCTTCCGCGAGTCGACCCGCTCGGGGCTGTCGTTCGGCACCGACGACCTCAAGACGCCGCACTCGAAGGACGCGATCATCGCGGAGGCCGAGAAGGAGGTCGCCAAGCAGAACAAGTTCTACAACCGCGGAATCATCACCGACCAGGAGCGGTACAACAAGGTCCTCGACGCCTGGACGCACGCCCGCGAGCGAATCACCGCCGAGATGATGGAGGCGCTGCGGAACGACGTCCGCGAGGGGTATCGGTACGTCAACCCGATCTTCCTCATGGCCGAGTCGGGCGCCCGCGGCGGCGTCGAGCAGATCCGCCAGCTCGCCGGGATGCGCGGCCTGATGGCCAAGCCGTCGGGCAAGATCATCGAGACGCCGATCAAGGCCAACTTCCGCGAGGGCCTGTCGGTGCTCGAGTACTTCAGCTCGACCCACGGCGCCCGCAAGGGGCTGGCCGACACCGCGCTCAAGACGGCCGACTCGGGCTACCTGACGCGCAAGCTCGCCGACGTGGCGCAGAACGTCGTGATCACCATGGAGGACTGCGGCACCTCGCAGGGGATCACCAAGGGCGTCATCTACAAGGGCGAGAAGGTCGAGGTCAGCCTGGTGCAGTCCATCCGGGGCCGCGTCAGCCGGGTGAACATCGTCGACCCGATCTCGGATCAGGTCGTGGTCAAGGAAAACGAGATGATCACCCTCGCGGCGGCCAAGAAGCTCGAGGAGATGCAGATCGAGAAGATCCAGGTCCGCAGCCCGATGACCTGCGAGGCGTCGCTGGGCGTCTGCCGCCGGTGCTACGGCATGGACCTGGCCACCGGCCAGCTCGTCGAGGCGGGCATGGCCGTCGGGATCATCGCCGCGCAGTCGATCGGCGAGCCGGGCACCCAGCTCACCATGCGGACCTTCCACATCGGCGGCGTGGCCACCCGCGCCGTCGAGGAGAAGGACGTCAAGGCGAAGCGCGACGGCAAGATCAAGTTCGTCGGCCTGAACATCGTCACCAACGACGAGGGCAAGATCATCGCCCTGTCGCGCAACGGCGAGATCCAGATCCTCGACGCCAAGGGCCGCGAGATCGACAAGTTCGACGTGCCCGACGGTGCCACGATCATGGTCGAGGACGGCGCGCAGGTCAACCGCGGCCAGATGCTGGTGGAGTGGGACCCGCACAACATCCCGATCCTGGCCGAGGTCGGCGGCATGGTCAAGTTCGACGACATCGTCGAGAACGAGACCATGAAGATCGAGATCGACCCCTCCGGCCACGTCCGGCGGACGATCATCGAGCACAAGGGCGACCTGCACCCGCAGATCATCATCGTGGACGCCGAGGGCAAGACGCTCGACTACAAGTACATCCCCGAGCGGGCGAGCATCGAGGTCAACGACGGCCAGATGATCTCGGCCGGCACCCTGCTGGCCAAGACCCCGCGCGAGGTCGGCGGCACGCAGGACATCACCGGCGGTCTGCCGCGAGTCACCGAGCTGTTCGAGGCCCGGCGGCCCAAGGAGCCGGCGGTCATCGCCGAAATCGACGGCCGCGTCGAGATCCTTGAGGAGAAGCGGCGCGGCAAGCGGACCATCATCGTCCGCAACGAGAGCGGCATCGAGCGCGAGCACCTCGTGCCCCACGGCAAGTACCTCCGCGTCCACGGCGGCGACCGCGTCCGCGCCGGCGACGCCCTGGTCGAGGGGCCGCTGGTCCCGCACGACATCCTGCGGATCTCCGGCGAGGAGGCCGTCCAGCGGTACCTCCTCCGCGAGATCCAGAACGTCTATCGCTCGCAGCGCGTCGAGATCGACGACAAGCACCTGGAGATCATCATCGCCCAGATGCTCCGGAAGGTCCGGGTCGACAGCGTCGGCGACACGAAGCTTCTGCCGGGCTCGGTCATCGACAAGTTCGAGTTCCGCCGCCACAACCTCGAGCTGATGAGCGGCGTGAAGATCAAGGACCCCGGCGACACGCAGTTCCCCGTGGGCGAGATCGTACCCCGCGAGGTCTTCGACGAGGAGAACGTCCGCGTCGAGGCCACCGGCAGCCGCAAGGCCGAGTGGATCCGGCCCAAGCCGGCCGCGGCCAGCACCCAGCTTCTGGGGATTACCAAGGCCGCCGTGCAGTCCGAGAGCTTCATCTCGGCCGCGAGCTTCCAGGAGACGACCAAGGTCCTCACCGAGGCCGCCCTGGCCGGCAAGGTGGATTACCTGGTCGGCCTCAAGGAGAACGTCATCCTCGGCCACCTGGTGCCCGCCGGCACCGGCTTCAAGGCCCACCTGGATGCCGAGGTCCGCATCCGGCCCGAAGCCCTCGAGGCCCTCGCCGACAAGGGCCCGGCCTACGCCCGCTATCGCGACGAGACGCCCGTCGGCGCCGGCAAGGACTGATCGCCGACACGCCGCTCCCGTAGCAGCGATGAATCCCGAACCGGCCTGCTCCGTCCACCCGGATGGAGCAGGCCGGCTCGCATTACCAGTCCCGACAAGATGGGGACGGGCTCCGAGCCTTCGAACTGCCCGCCCCCCGCACCCGGTGAGCGGGCGAGGGTACAATACGGAGGAGGAGGTGACGCATGCCGATCCACGACTGGACCCGGGTGTCCGCCGGCGGCTTCCATAATTTCCACCAGGACTGGACGATCGAGATCTATCGCGCCCTCAACCGAGGGCTACTCCCTCCCGGCTATACGGCCTACACCGACCTGCGAGCGAGCGGCTGGGAGCCGGACGTGGTGACCATCCAGACCCGACGGCCGGTGGTGCGCACGGGCGGCTCGGCGGTTGCCGACGCGCCGCCAGGCGCCCGGCAGGTCGCCCGCATCGAGTCGGAGGCGGCGGCGTATGCTCGCAAGGCCAATCGCATCGCCGTCCGGCACCAGTTCGGTCACGTCGTCGCCATCCTCGAGGTCGTCTCGCCAGGGAACAAGGACAGCAAGCAGGCGATTGGAGCTTTTCTCTCGAAGGCCATTGAATTCCTCCGCAACGGCGTGAATCTCGTCGTCGTGGACCTCTTCCCGCCCACCTCCCGCGACCCGGACGGTCTCCATGCGCTCATCTGGGACCAGATGACCAGCGTGCCCTTCGACCCGCGGCCGGCCGGCCATCCCCTGACCGTCGCCTCGTACGACGCCGGGGACAACCTGACGGCCTACGTCGATCCGCTGGCCGTCGGCGACCCCTTGCCGGACGCATCCCTGTTCCTCGCACCCGGCTGGTATGTCAGCGTCCCGCTCGAGCGGACCTACATGGCCGCCTGGGACGTGACGCCGCAGCCGCTCCGCGACCTCGTCGAGTCGCCCCCTGCGTCACGCACCTGACCGCTCCCGCGGCCGGATGCACGGCCGGCCGCGGGCGGGCCGGGCGATCCGAACGTCAGCGATACCGATTTCGCCCGCGACCTGCCGTATAATCCGGAGGAGGCACCCGGCGAGATCCGAGGCCCATCGAGGAGCCGAGACATGTCCGCTTCCCCCTCCGTCGGACGCCACTCAAGGCCGGCCGCACCACGCGAGCCGGTCCCACCCCTGGTCGACGGCGAGCGTCTGACCCGCGACGAATTCGAACGCCGCTACGATGCAATGCCGGGCGTGAACAAGGCCGAGCTGATCGAAGGAGTCGTCCGCATGCCCTCTCCCGTGCGCCTCGACCAGCACGGCGACCCGCATTCCTGCCTCATCGGTTGGCTATGGGTTTACCGGGCCGGCACGCCGGGCGTAAGATCCGGCGACAACAGTAGCCTCCGGCTTGACATGAGCAACATGCCTCAGCCAGACGGCCTGCTGATCATCCGACCCGAGCACGGCGGACAAGTGCGAATCGGCGCGGACGGTTACGTCGAGGGGGGTCCCGACCTGATCGCCGAGGTCTCGGCCAGCACCGCCGATCGCGACCTCGGCGAGAAGCAGGAAGCCTATCGGCGGAATGAGGTCCGAGAATACATCGTATGGCGGGTGGTCGACCAGACGGTCGACTGGTTCGTGCTCCGGAGCAAGCAGTACGAGCGGCTGGCGCCGGGGACCGACGGCATCCTCCGCAGCCTCGTTTTCCCCGGCCTCTGGCTCGACCCGTCCGCGCTGACGGCCGGCGACTCGGCCAGGGTGTTGGCCGTGCTCCAGCAAGGGATCGGATCGACCGAGCATGCCGAATTCGTCGCCCGCCTGGCCGCGGCCGCATCCCGGGTGCCCGACGCACCGCCACTCTGAACCGCGTTGTCACCCCTTGCAGCCCAACGCCCCCGCTTGACCGTATCACCGATCGGGAATATAGTTAAACAACATGACCGGCGGAATCGGGAACAGGTGCCCGGGCCGGAGGGAACGGAGGAATCGTCCGATGGACTGGGACTGGCTGATGCCCGTGGCCTTTCTGGTGGGATGGATCGCGCTGTTCCGCTGGATCCTGCCGGGGATGGGTGTGCCGACGTGAATGTCCGGCACCTGCGGGGAGTTTCCCCGCGTCGACGATGAAGCCGGCGCCTCCGCGCCGGCGATGACGGGCAGCCCGCCTCGGGTCGAGGACGCCTCTCGGGAGGGCGCTGCCGGGCAAACGAGGGATTTCGAGCGAAGGAGCCATCCGAAATGATCGATGCACTGCGACGGATCTCGCTGGGGCTGGCCGCGCTGCCGATGATGCTGGTCGGGGCCACGCGGGCCGACGACGAGGGTTACACCGACGTTCCGCTCGACCAGGTCAAGGCGAGCGTCCAGGCCAGGAAGGCGATCCTGGTCGATGTTCGCGAGCGGAAGGAATGGGATCGCGGGCACATCGAGGGCGCCGTCCTCGTTCCCCTGAGCAAGCTGGCGAAATGGGAGAGGAGCGGGATCACCGACGCCGAGAAGGAGGCGCTGAAGAAGGCCCTCCCCGGCGGATCGGTCGTCTATTGCCATTGCGCCTTCGGGAGCCGCGCCCTTCCCGGTGCGGAGGCTCTTCGCAAGCTCGGCTACGAGGCCCGGCCGCTCCGCCAGGGCTACGGCACCCTGATCGAGGCCGGGTTCCCAAAGGCCAGACCGTCGAAACCCGCAAAGTGATCGGCTGGATCGAGCCAGTCGACGACGACCGGCCATGCTCGTCTCATCGGCCATCGCCGCCCCGGCCGGGCTCGATACCCGGTCGGTCGGTCGGTCGGACGAAAGGTCGTCATGAACCGACTCGCCGATGCGCCACGAGCGCCTCGACCAGCCGGTCGTTGGCGTTCTGCCAGCGATAATGCCCGGCGATCGCGCGGCCGAGCATGGCGCGGCGGTCGCGCTCGGCGGGGTCGTCGAGCAGGCGGCGAATGGCGTTGGCGATCGCCTCATCGGATTCGGGGTCGAAGTACCAGCCGGCCTCGCCGCCGATCTCGGGCAGCGCCGTCGAGTCGGCCAGGGCGACGGGGGTTCCCTGCGCCATGGCCTCGACGGCGGGGATGCCGAAGCTCTCGCAGAGCGAGGGGAACACCAGGGCGGTGGCCTCGGCATACGAGGCGCGCAGGGCCCGGCCCTGGCGGTATCCCGGAAGCCGAATGACCACGCGGCGCCCGGCCGCGGCGGCCGCCTCGCGGAGCGGACGGGCCTCCTCCTCGTCGCCCGTGCCGACGATCACCAGCGCAAGATCACCCTGGGATACCTCGGGGAGAGTCGCCGCGGCGCGGATCAGCCGCGACAGGTTCTTCCTCGCCTGGAAATTGCCGACCGACAGCAAATACGGGATCCCCGGCGGCAGCCCCAGGTCGTCGCGGACCCGGGCTCGCTCGTGGGGCGCGGCCGGCTCGAAGAACAGGTCGTCGGCCGCGTTGGGCACGTACGCCACCCGCCCCCGGCACGACGGGAACACCTCGAGCAGCCGCTCGGTGTTGAACCGAGAGACCGACAGCACGAGGTCGGCGTTCTGGAAGATCCAGCCCATCTGCTCACGACGCCTCGGCGTATCGTAGCGCAAAAGCTGGAGCACGTCGTGGCTGGTGACGGCCCGCTGCGCCTCGCGCGTGGGCACGAAGAACTCGGCCGGGCAATACAGCCAGTCGAGCGGGCCGGACCACCACTCGATCGGCGGCCAGGGCTTGACGCGCCACCATCGGAGCAGGTCGCGGGTCCGCAGGGGCAGCTCGCGCCGCCTCGGGCGATCGAGGGATTCCCAGTAGGCCAGGCCGTCGGGATGCTTCATCCGGCCGGTCATCACGGTCAGCTCGATGCCGGGGCGGCGCGACAGGCAATCGAGCTGCGCCATCGCGTGGCGGGTGACGCCCGTCGGCGTGCGGCAACAGTCCATGTCGTACAGGAGGCCCACGCGCAGGGTCCTTTCGCCGGCCATCTCGGCCGAGGCGAGGGGGCCCGGCGACCTCGCCGGCGCACCCGGCCTCAACATGCCGACCCGTTCCTCTCCCGCCGACATGGCTACCCCCGAGATCTCGGATCCCACGGCTCCACTCGCTCACTCGCGAGCGGGGGGCCGAGGCGGCCCGAGCCCGTCGCGGCTCGATGGTAGGACAAGGGCCGTTCGACTGTCAATTCCCGCACGAAGGGCGCGGAAGGCCGTGTCTTGAATCCGCCCGGGACGAGATCCACAATGGATATCATGCCAGTTGGCGGGATCCGGCCGATCATTTGGCCAGGACCCCGGCCATGCTCGAATTCCACGCTCGAACGGAATGGGGACAGGCCCCTCGAAGACTCGGAGCCAGCCCCCATTTCGTTCGAGCTTCCCAGTCGCCGCGGGACGGAGCAGGACCACCATGGAAACCCCGAGCGACCCCGGGGCCGGCGCCGCGTCCCCCCGGCCGGTGCCGCAGTCCATTCGCCACGCCCTCAGGGATCAGGAAGTCCTCTGGTCCGATTTCCTGGCGATGTCGCGCAGCGTGGTCGACTCGCTGGCCAAGGGTGTCGAGGCGATCTGCGACGGCCGGCTCGACGTGATTCCCGAGGTCAAGCAGGCGGAGCAGGACTCGGACCGCGAGGAGGTGCGGATCGAGCAGGAATGCCTGCGGATCCTGGCTCTGTATGAGCCGGTCGCCTCGGACCTCCGCCGGCTCGCCACGATGCTGAAGGTGAGCCGGGACTGGGAGCGCGTCGCCGACCTCGCCGCGCGGATCGCCCGCCGAGCACGCAAGCTCGCCCGCAGGTCGGACGGCTTTATCGTGCCCGACGACCTCAAGGCCCTCGCCCGCGAGGTGCTCGTCCAGGTGCGATCGAGCTACGACGCCCTCGCCGCGCGCGACGCCCGACGGGCCCGCGCGCTCATCGAGTCGGGCCGCTCGATCGATGCCGGCTTTCGCAGCCTCCGCAAGTCCCTCAAGCGAGAACTTGGCCAGGATCCCGACCGCCTCAAGGCCTGGCTCCAGTTGCTCGGCACCGCGCGCAACCTCGAACGTGCCTCCGATCACGCCACCGACATCGCGCAGACCATCATCTACCTCGAGGAAGGGATCTTCGTGCGTCACCACATCGAGTCCCCGGCGCCTTGAGGAGACGAGGGTCGCCGGAAGGGCGATCCGCGCGGGGGATCTCAGGAATCCCGGTGCCTCAGGTTCCTGAGGACCTCGAGCGCCTCGGCGACGTGACGCCTGGGCTGGAACTGCGACGAGAAGACATGGCGGATGATCCCGTCGCGGTCGATCAGGTAGGTGACCCGGCCCGGCAGCAGGCCGAGCGTCCGCGGGACGCCGTACCTCGCGCGGACGGTACCGTCGGCGTCGGACGCGAGCAGGAAGGGCAGGCCGAAGCGTTCGGCGAACCGCCGGTGCGAATCGGCCGAGTCGGAGCTGATGCCGATCACCGCGGCGCCGGCCTCGCGGAACGCCTCGTGGCTGTCCCGGAACGTGCAGGCCTCGACCGTGCAGCCCGGCGTGTTGTCCTTCGGGTAGAAGAACAGCACGACGTCCGACTTGCCCCGGAAGTCCGAGAGCCGAATCGTCTCGCCCGTGGCAGACGGTAACTCGAAGTCGGGGGCGGCATCGCCGACGCCCGGGGTCCTGGACCTGGTCATGTCATGGCGCTCCTATCGGCTCTGCGGGGCCATCCCCGGTGATCCGCCGCCGTCCTCACACCACCGTTCGGGCCCTCGGCCCGGGATCCATCCCTCCGATCTGCCTTGCCGCCTCGAACAGCCCGATGGCCACGGCGTTCGCCAGGTTCAGGCTGCGGGCCTCGGGGCGGATCGGGATGCGAACGGCCTGGTCCGGGCGTTCGTCCAGCCACGCCAGCGGCAGGCCGCGGCTCTCGGGGCCGAAGACCAGGGCGTCGCCGGGGGCGTAACGCGCGTCGGTGTAGACCCGCGCCGCTCGCGTGCTGAACGACCAGAGCCGGTCCCGACCGAGGGCCGAGGCCACCTCGTCGAGCCCGTCGACAACCTTGTAGTCCAGGTGCTCCCAGTAGTCCAGGGCCGCCCGGCGCAGGTAGCGGTCGTCGAGCCGGAATCCCAGCGGGCGGACCAGCCACAACGTCGCACCGACCGCCACACAGGTCCGCCCGATCGCGCCGGCATTCGCCGCGATTTCCGGACGCACGAGCACGACGTTCAGCCGGCTGTCATGGGTCATCGGTGGGTCGAGATCGGATCGTGGTGATGGATCGCGGTGTGAGCGACCATCGTAAGGCTAGCCCACAGAAATAGGGGATAGGCACCCGGGCCTCATGCCCTGGAAGCCGGATTCCGTCGGCCGCGCGGGCCGGGAGCCTGTCCCCTTTTTCCTCCGCTGGACTTCGTTCGAACACCCATTGCTCTAGGCTCTGTCTGGCAAACCCAACAAGCGGAGATACCTCTCGATCATGGCGACCAACCAGAACGCCAGGTAGTTGACCGCCAGCTTCTCGTATCGCGTGGCCAGCCGACGGCATTCCTTGTACCAGCCCACGGCCCGTT
>DAIDHB010000486.1 GCA_027452145.1 Planctomycetales bacterium | reverse complement strand
CCGGCGACGTGGTACGTGTTTAGCGGCATAGAGCTTGCTGGCCTGAATCGATCAGGTGGCCGATGGGCCAGCGGGGTGAGCCATGACTGCCGTCGAGCGAGCCGATTTCGAGCAACTCCGCCAAGAGAATCTGGAGCTGCGCGCTCAGATCGCCGCCCTGGAACAATCGAATCAGGATCTCCGGGACCAGAACCGGCGGCTTCAGGACAAGCTCGATGAGCTGACCCGGGCTGCGGCCCGCCAGGCGGCACCGTTCCGACGGCGCGAGTCCCGCAAGGTCCCCGACGGCTCCAAGAAGCGCCCTGGGCGGCCACCCGGCCATCCGGGGGTGCATCGCGCCGTCCCCGACCACGTCGATGAACACGCTGAGGTCCCGCTGACCGGCTGCCCTCACTGCGGAGGGGTGGTGACCGAGGTGGAAGCGATCGAGCAGTTCATCGAGGAGATCCCCGTGGTCCGACCGCGCGTCACGCGCCTGGTCACGTACCGGGGCCGATGCGCCGTCTGCGGCGAGGTGCACAGCTCCCACCCCTTGCAGACCTCGATGGCCACCGGCGCGGCCAAGACCCAGCTCGGCCCCCGCGCCCTGGCCCTGGCCGCCGCCTTGAACAAGCAGTTCGGACTGACCATGCGCAAGACCTGCCGCGTGCTCCAGATCCTGACGGGCCTGACGTTGAGCCCCGGCGGGCTGGCCCAGGCCGTACAGCGCATCGCCACGAAGGTGCTCCCGGCCTTCGACAGCCTGATCCTGGACGTCCGCGGCGCGGCCGCCGTGTTCGCCGACGAGACGAGCTGGTACGTCGGGGCTCCGGGCTACTGGCTCTGGACGTTCACGACGGCGGACGCCACGGTCTACCATGTGGACCATTGCCGCGGCCGGGAGGTGGTGCTGGAGATGCTCGGCGATCACTTCGACGGCATCCTGGTCAGCGACTGCCTGGCCAGCTACGAGAACTTGCCGTACCGGACGCACAAGTGCATCGGCCATCACCTGAAGAAGATCGCCGAGGCGCGGGCTCGGCCGGACACGAAAGACCCGAGCCATCTCGACGAATGGAGACTGCTGTTCACGATGGTCAACGTGCTGTGGAAGCACCGCGCCGACCTGGGCGAGGCGGAGTTCGCGCGGCAACGATCTCACCTGGAGAACTGGCTGGATCGGTTGCTTCAGGAGCCGCGGACGCAGCCGGGGGATGTCGCGATCCAACGGCGGATCGGCAAGCGTCGCGGAGTCGTCCTGGGGTGCCTGGACGACCCGGCGGCGGAGCCGACAAACAATCGAGCGGAGCAGTCGCTGCGTGATCCGGGAGTGATCGCGCGGAAAGTCTCGTGCGGGAACAAGACGGAGGCGGGCAAGACGGCGTGGGAGCGGCTGACAAGCCTGGCGAAGACGTGCCAGCAGCGGTGTCACGACTTCGTCTCCTGGCTGGCCGACTGCCTGCCCATGGACGCGCCCACTACCCCCGTCCCTCCCGCTCGCCGTGCCCGCTAAACACGTACAAAGCGTCGAACGGTCGGTCCGTCGACCCAGGCCGGTCCTGTGGAGGAGGAGCTCTGTCCCCCGGCCGGGCGGCCCGGATCAGACCGGATCGGACGGAATCAGTGGGCAGTGTGGCAAACGTCGGCCGCCGTCGTAGATTCCGGTTGGGCCGTGTGCG
>DAIDHB010000485.1 GCA_027452145.1 Planctomycetales bacterium | reverse complement strand
GGTCCGAGAGATAAGGGGGTGCGTGGCGGTCCGGGGGGCTCACGCCCCCCGGCTACGTCCTGGCGCCCACTTCCGTGGGCTTCCGGGACAGACCTCAATGTTCCGGCTCGCCGGGACGCTCGCCCTCTCGATCCGGATACTCCAGGGATGGGCTCTCACCGAGACCCGGCTCGACCAGGCGGCGGAGGGTCCGCCCCCACTTGCGCGGGAGCTTGCTCCGGCCGAACTCGGCGAGCCGAGGTTCGAACTGGTTCCAGGTCAGGACAGTCAGGCAGGCCGTCTCCTGGACGATCGCGACCATCACCCGCGAGCGGTGGAGCGCCAGCACGGCGATGGCGCCGTTCTCGGGGTTGCGGCCGAGCCGCCGCGTCCGCGCAAGCGCCGTGCGCAGCTCGTCGGCCGCGGAGTCCGGCTTCGCCGCGAACCGTTCGACGAACCGCTCGACGGCGTGCCGGGTCAATCGCACGTGGCTGTAATCGCGCTGGCCGGGAGGAGTCACCGCCCTGGCCCTCATCTCATCGGGGCGACCGGACGGGCGGACCATGCCGCCCGTCCGGCATCGCGTCACTTCACTTGACCTCGCCGGTCGCCGCCCAGATCACGCCCCGTCGTAGCCATTCCTGGTAGTTCGGGTCGGCCATGGCGGCCGTGCTGTGCCCCAGCACATTCTCGTAGACCCGTCCCTGACCGTACTGGTTCACCCAGACCACCGGCTCGTCCTTGCCCGTCCCGCGCGGCTTCTTGGGGTCCGAGTACGCCGTCGCCAGCACCACGCTGCCGGGGGTGAGCATCGAGTTCTGATAGAGCTCGTCGACCACGTGATCGAACGACGCCGGCGCGCCCTCGGAGATCGGGTGCTTCGCATCCGTCTTCTTCACGGTGAACGCGTGCGCCGGGCCGTGGAAGCCCTGCGACCGCCAGCCGCCGGCCACGGCCTTCTCGAACTCCACCCAGTTCGGCTTGGCGAAGGCACTCGAGCCGTAGTGATACCCCACCAGCCCCTTGCCGCCGCGGACGGCCTTCAGGAACGCCTCCTTGTTGGCCTCCGACCACCGCGATTCGGGCGAGCCGCCGGGCGTCTCCTTGTAGTTGAGGATCAGGACGTCGTAACGGGCGAGGTTCTCATCCGTGAGGTCCTTCGAAGGCGTCGCGGTGATGTCGACCTTGATGCGGCCGCCCTTTTCGAGGATCTCCTTGAGCGCGTTCGACGTCTCCTTCCAGGCGTGGGCCCCGACATTGTCGCCCGTGATGACCAGGGCCCGGATCGGGCCGGAGCCGGCCTGGCCGGCGTTGCGGGCCTCCGAGCGGGGCCGAGCCGGAGCCGACGCAACCGTCGGGCCGGAGGCGGCCAGCTCGTCGAGCGAGACCGGGCCGAAGACGGGCACGGCCATGTCCATGCTGTCGGTCAGGTTGCAATACGGGTCGAGGCCATAACCGTACCAGAGCTGCGCCCCGGCCGGGATCGGCCCGGCGAGCTTGAGGATCACCGTGTCCCGCGCCTTGCCGACGTGCGCCTCGTAGATCAGCGGGACCTCGCCGCCGTCGGCCTTGCGGATCGAGAACCCGGCGATATGGCGCTCTGGCATCAGGCCGAGTCGAGTCGCCTCGCCGGCGCTGCCCGGCGGAACTGGCGCAGGTCCTGGGCCCATGGTGGCCGCGCCGGGTCCGGAGAGCCCGCCCATCATGTTCCCCATCGGACCGGGGCGCATCCCCGCCGGACGCTGCCCTGGCGTGGCCATGTTGACGCCCTTGAACTTGACCACCAGCGTGTTGTTCGGGCCCCTCGCCACGCGGTCAAGTGTCGGCGTGGTCGCGCCGAGCTGGCCGAACAGCTCGCGCTCGGCGATCCGCGCCAGCCGCTGCCCGGCGCGCTTGAGGCCCTGCGTCCCGACGTGGATCAGATCGTCGAGCTCCAGGTCGATCACCGAGATCACAGCCGTGTACGGGACGCGCTCGGGCAACACCCGCTGCGCCTCCTGCACGGCGTTCCAGCCCTGCGGATTCATCGCGACGACGAACCGGCCGATCTGCACGAAATAAAACGGCAGCTCCGGCTGACCGAAGTCCGATCGGACCGCCTCGATGAACCGGGCGAAGACCTGGGGATAGCGTTTCCAGGCGTCGCCGCCCATCGCGTCGCTCTCGCCCTGATACCAGAGCACGCCCTTCACCTTGCCGCCGGCAAGCTGGAACTGCCGCATCATCGAGCCATAGAGACTATTTCCGCCCTCGCCCTTCTTCTCCGGGTTCCACTGTTCCATGCTGGTGCCGCCGTGGGCGCAGATGACCAGCCCGATGGGCACGCCGGTCGAGGCGTTGAGGGCCACGGCGAACGGCAGGCCGAGGCCGGCGCCCTTGGTCCTCGTCCGGTGGGTAGCCGCCGACCGCGCCGCCCGGTCCTTGGGATCGCCCGAGTGGACCGGGTCGGGCGAGTCGACCAGCCAGTGGAGCGGCTCCTCGGCCTGCCGCCACTTGCCGTCCATGCCCAGCATCATGACCTGCGGGCTGGGCGGGCTGACGTCCACGAGGTCGCCGACGCCCTCCATGTTGGACTGGCCGGCCAGGACCCAGAGATCGCCGACGTACACGGGCGCGACCTGGATGGTCTGGGTCTTGTTGTCCTGGCGGAGGAAGCAGGTGACCGTGTAGGGTCCGCCCACCGGCACGCCGGAGATCTTGCCATCAGCGTATCGGATCGCCGACGGGTCGAAATTGCCGCCGACCTGGACGCTGGTGACCTGCCACCCCTGGGCGGACTCATCCAGGACGATCGGGATCTCGGCGCGGCCGTTCATGTCGCGCTGATAGACCCGCGAGGCGACGGGCTCCTTGATCGGAGACTTCGCGGTTGCGCCCGGCATCTGCTGGGCGAACGCGATCGGCCCGATCGAGCTGAGCGCGAGGATTGCGGCCATCACCCCGACGGGGTGAAACGCGGAAAACCTGGACCGTGACATGGCGGGGGCGGCTCCCTGTCGGTGACGCGGTAAACGGCCTACGAGGCCACGCGTCCTCATGGTACTGGGAGCGCCCGGGTGACGAAAGTGGCCAGCAGGCCCCGCGGGGCGGGTTCAGGCACCCCGAGGACTCGTCGCGAGCGCCGACTGTCATCGCGGCTCCGTACCCCGGTCGCGAACAACGGCCAGGCGGACCTGGGACTCATCCTCACCGACGCCGCCACCGGCCACCGCGAGGTCCGCTGATCCACGAACCCGCCAATGCGGTCCGGTTCCTGGGATGGCGAGGCTCCCGCCGAGCCGTCCCCCGTTCCTGGGAGGGCGAGGCTCGTGCCGAGCCTTGCCCCGTTCCTGGGAGGGCGAGGTTCCTGCCGAACCGCCCCCCGTTCCTGGGAGGGCGAGGTTCCTGCCGAGCCTTGCCCCACGGCTCGGCAGGAGCCTCGCCCTCCCGATGCGATCGGAAAGAATCAGCGGGCCCGCGGGAGGACGACGGGCGGCGCGACCCCGAGGCGCCGGGGACCGTCGAGAAGGAGCGGAAGCCCGCATTCATCGCTCGTGTTGACCTCGCACGACCGGCCCGACCGCCCTCGGCGCGCAAAACGGACGCGGACCGCTTGATGAAAGAACGAACACCAACGCGCCTGCCAGGGTCTGGCAAAATTGGGTTCGTTTTGCTGAAATCCACCCCCAGGACGCCGTTTCGGCGCCGAAACCGTCGAACGCGTATGAAGGAAATATGAAGATTGGGTTCGTTCGCGCGATTTCAGGTGGCTCGAGCCCTCGAATCTCCCGCCCGGGACCGAGTGCACTCATCTTGACCTTGCTGCAAGCAACAAGGCGCTGATCTAGCAGGCGGCCGGTTTTCGCCTGCCCGCGACGCGTGCCGCGAGGGCCAAAGTGCTCACCTGCGGCCGGCCTCGCGCACCATCGCAGATGCACCGCCATCCCGGGCGAGATGGCTTTTTTCCAACGATCAAATTGTCAAAGAGCATCTAATATAGACGCTCGCTGCGCAGTTTTAGTCCCACATTTTTTCCGGATTCCCGATTTTCCCGGTCTGGTTATGCCGATCGCACAGGCAGGCCGATGATGGCGGACCATCGGAGCCGGTTCGAGTTGGCGGAACGGGCAGGCGATCGCTCCCCTGGGGATCGGTCGCGACGGAGTCGGATTCCGGTCCCCGAACCGGCCGGCGCGCCGCGGACCCCGATCGGAGGACGTCGCAGCCGGCCCGCCGGAGCGGGGCCGGCGGAATCAGATGCGCCTCGGCTTCGGGGTCCCTGGATGCGTCGCCGTTCGGGTTTCGAGACGCTTGTGGTTCGCCCGGACTCGAAGCATCTTGACGTTCCCGGCCGGCATCTGACTCAATGGGTAAGGATCCTGACCTCGAGCCGGTCCGATGGATGAGCCCGGAGAAAGAGGGGCGAACCGACCATGTCCACGGCTACAACAACCGGATCGGCAGCGGCCCGGCCGCGCTGGATTCCGTCGTCGCTCTACCGCATGACGGTGGAGAAATACGAGTCGCTGATCGCCTCGGGCTTCTTCGGCAAGCGGGACGATGTGCACCTCGTCAACGGATATGTGGTGAACCGGATGGCCGAATCCCCGCTGCATGGCGCCGTCTGCGAAACGATCCGCCTGGCCATCGAAGCGATCCTGCTGGCCGCGTGGCACATCCGCAGTGAGAAGGGGTTGTGCATCCCCTCGCAGATCAGCGTGCCGCGTCCCGACCTCGCCATCGTGCGAGGCTCCCCGCGCGACTACCTGGCCCGGTATCCCGAACCGGCCGAGACCGCCCTGGTCGTCGAGGTGTCTTACTCGAGCGTGGACGACGATCGGGCGATGGCCGACATCTATGCCGCCGGCGGCGTCCCGGTCTACTGGCTCGTCAACCTGATCGACGGCCAGGTCGAGGTCCACTCCGA
>DAIDHB010000484.1 GCA_027452145.1 Planctomycetales bacterium | reverse complement strand
CTCTGGGCCGTCGCCGAGCGGCGCGAGTTAGCCTCGCTGCGGGGTCATACCGACGTGGCCTTCGACGCCGCGTTCGCGCCCGACGGCCGCACCCTCGCGACGGCCGGGTGGGACGGCACGATCCGGCTGTGGCACGTCGCCACGGGCCAGGAGTTGACCACGCTGACGCTCCCCGGCAACGGCCAGGCCTGGGGCGTGTCGTTCGCACCGGACGGTACGACTCTCGCCGCGAGCCGCAACGGCCCGGCGTTTCTCTGGCCGGCGGCGAGCGGGTCCGGCGTTGCAAAAGGGTTTTAGGCGTCGATGTTTTCCTGTCTTCTGATGCATGCGTACCCAGGCATTTGACCGGCATGCGGGATGCAGGTTTCCGCTGCCGGTGCCCTTCTTCCTGCCACCCTCTCCAAAGAAAGGGTCAAATTATGACCGGACGGAACGCGATCGTGATTGGGATTTTCCTCGGAATGCTCTCGGCACCGGCGATCGGGCAGGAGCAGGGCTACAACGAGGATCGAATCCGGCCGAGCAAGGTGCCCCAGGCCCTCCGCGCCCGGGCCGAGAAGGAGGCCCCCGGGGCCAAGTTCTCGGTCATCTACACCGACAACAACGAGGGCTACCGCTTCGTCGGCAAGAAGGACGACGGTAGCTGGGTCTCGGTCCGGTTCGGCATCGCGGATTCCTTGCGGATCTGGAACTGGAAGGAGGTCACGCTCGCGAAGGCTCCGAAGGCGGTCGCGCGCACGCTCCAGGCGACGATCCGCGATCCCAAGGCCGCCAAGCCCGGCTACAGCCTGGCCGGGTTCACGCCCCGGCGGCTCTGGCTGGTGGACGAATTTAAGAGATTCAACGGCAAGGAGGAGAAATCCACCTTCTACGAGTACCTCGGCAAGACAAACACGGTCTTTCACGTGATCCGGATCAGCCCGGCGGGCGAGCGGATCCTGGTGGACTCTCCGCTCATCAATTCGAATTACCGCCGGCAGCGGCAGGTGCTCGCTCCGAGGGTCCTGGGACTGGCGATGCAAGTGGCGATGGCGCAGATCGTTCCCTCGTTCAAGGCGACGAGGGTTATCCGCGAGGTGGACGACCCCGAGTTTGGCGGAGGGGACAACTACGTCATCCACGGCCAGGGCACACGCGGCCGGAGGTATGTATTCACCGGCTTCCCGCCCCACACCATCACGACCTACCAGGAGCAGGTCGACCCGTCGGACGTCCCCGCCGACGCGCTCGCGTCGGCCCGCAAGCAGGCCGATAGCGACCGAGAACAGGCGGGCTTCCGGCCGGTCGAGGCCTGGAGGAAGCACTGGGGCGCACTGGACGGCAAGATCGGCTACCTGCTCTACGGTGACGACATTTACGGCCGGCCGATCGTGCTCGAGGTCGAACCGAGCGGCAGTGTAATGGCCTCCGCCGACACCCGTGACGAGTGGGAGGTCGGCCCCCAGTCGATCAACCTGGGCGAGCGAGTGCCGCCGTCGGGCTTCGCCGTCCTGGCCGCGCGCTACGGCCGGGTCGGCTGGATCGACGCGACGGATTACGCCCGGGACGCGATCGCGTCGGGCCTGCTCAAGTCGGGGAACGGCGGCGTCTTGCCCGACCCGTCCTATGGCGAGAAGAAGGCGATGGCCGTGATGTATTCGAGCCGCGGCCAGGTCAGACTGATCGTCCAGCCGGAGGGCGAGATGTCGCTGCCGCCGCTGCCTGGCCCCGACAATCTCGCAGACGTACCCGCGAAGGGCTTCGCGGTGCTGGCGGCCCGGTTCGGGGTGGGCGAGTCGTGGGCCGACGCCACCGAGGCCGTCCGGGCCCGGGTTTCCGGCGGCCGCCTCGACGCTCCGGTCTCCGAGATGGGACTGCCCAACCCCGCGCCTGACCAGGGCAAGACGCTGATCGTGGCCTACGCCCAGGACGGCCTGGTGGGCCTTCAGCACTTCCCCGAAGGAGGGAAAGCGCTCCTTCCCTGGGCCCTGCCGCCGGCCAACAGCTCGGCGCTCGAGGCGCACAAGGTGGAGTTCCCCGGCAAGGTCAACGGCGTGGCGTTCGGCCCCGAGGGTCGCATCGCGGCGGCGGTCGACGACGGAACGGTTCGCCTGATCGACGCGTCGACAGGGGAAGAGGTCCGCAAGCTCGACGGCCACGGCGCCGGCTGGACGGCGGTCGCCCTGTCGGCCCGCGGCAGCCTCGTCCTCTCGGGCGGAGGCGACAAGGTGCTGCGGAGCTGGGACGCGACGACCGGCAAGCCGCGCTCCATTTTCCGGGGCCATACCTCGTGGATCCGCCGGGTTGCATTATCTCCCAGCGGCCGGCTCGCGGCATCCTCGGCCGACGATTCGACCATTCGGATCTGGGACGCCGCCTCCGGCCGGGAACTTCGCAAGATCGAGGGTCACACCGCGCCGGTCGACTGCCTGGCGTTCACGCCCGACAGCCGGTCGCTCGTCAGCACGAGCTGGGACCACTCGCTCAAAGTCTGGGACCCGAACACCGGTCGCGAGCTGCGCAAGTACGACGGGGGCTGCCCGCTCGGCTCGTTCTCCCTCTCGGGCGACGGCAAGACCGCCTTCGTCGGCGCCGACGACCGGACTGTCCGGCGGGTCGAGCTGGCTTCCGCCCGCGAGGTGGCCGGGTTCCCGACGAACTGCGAGGCCGGCCTGGGCACGACGGTGATGCGAGACGCCCGGCGTTTTTTCGCCGCCGACGGGACCTCGGTACTTCTCTGGGACGTGGCGTCCGATCGCCCCGCGCTGCGGCTGGAACGCCACACCGCCCGGATTCGCGGCATCGCACTTGCGCCCGACAGTCGGATGGCGGTTTCCGGCGGCGATGACAACACGCTGCGAGTCTGGAATCTTCCCTGAGTCTGTCTCGGGAGCCCACGAAGTGGGCGTCAGGAGGTAGCCGGGGGGCGTCAGCCCCCCGGGCCGCCATGCGAACCCTCATCTCCCCGACATCTGTGCCACCCACCCGGCCGCGATCCCGCGTGGCGGGGTCGCGGCCGGGTGGGTCCGTCGGGAAAAATCGGCGTGTGAAACTACGATCCGACCCCGGGGGGCTGACGCCCCCCGGCTACGTCCGAT
>DAIDHB010000483.1 GCA_027452145.1 Planctomycetales bacterium | reverse complement strand
GCGGCACAAGTGCCTCGATGCGATGTTCTTCTTTGCTGACCATGCCGCGCTCCTGCATCTCGGTACGAATCGCCAAGTTGATCTCTACGCGGGAACGATTGTCGGGAGAGACGACCAGCGTACCCTCCGGCGACTTCGCATATTCCTTCGCTATTGCACCGATGCGTTCCTCGCGGCCTGAAATCTCATGGACGCGGCCCTGCCGCTCCAAACAGATCGACGTCTACTACAAGGTCGGCTCGAAGGACGAGAAGCCCGGGAAGACCGGGTTCGCGCACCTGTTCGAGCACATGATGTTCCTGGGCTCGCAGCATCACGACGCCGATTTCTCGCTGCCGCTGGAACGCCTGGGCGCCGAGACGAACGCCACGACCGACGAGGACCGCACCGAGTATTATGAGCGCGTGCCGAGCAACGGCCTGGAGCGCGCGCTGTGGCTCGAGGCCGACCGGATGGGCTTCCTCCTACCGGCGATGAGCCGGAAGAAGCTCGACGGCGAGCGCGAGGTCGTCAAGAACGAGCGGCGGGAGCGGATCGACAACGTCCCCTACGGCCGCGCCGACGAGGCCCTGCGCAAGGCCCTGTATCCCGCGGCCCACCCGTACCACCACAGCGTGATCGGGTCGATGGCCGACCTCTCGGCCGCCAGCCCCGAGGACGTGGCCGAATTCTTCCGAACCTACTACGCGCCGGACAACGCGATCCTGTGCGTCGCGGGAGACTTCGAGCCGGCCCGGGTCCGCGGCTGGATCGAGCGCTACTTCGGCTCCCTGCCCCGCGGCCGGCGTCCGGACCCGCCGAAGCCGAGCGTCCCCACGCTCGCGGAGTCGAGGCGGATCCGTCTGACCGACGCCGTCAGCCTCCCCCGCGCGCAGATCGTCTGGCCGACCGTCCCCGCCGGCCGTCCCGATGAGGCGGCGCTCGACGTGCTCGCGGCGGTGCTCGGCGGCCTGGATCGGGAGAACCGCCTGTTCCGCGCGCTCATGTACGACCGCCAGCTCGCCGCGGGCGTCACCGCAGCGCACCCAACCCATCGCCTCTCGGGCGAGTTCCAGGTCGTGATCACCGCACACCCCGATAAGGACCTCGCCGAGCTGATCCGTCTCGCCGATGGCGAGCTTGAACGCTTGAAGCGCGACGGCCCGACCGAGGCCGAGGTCCGCAAGGCGCGCAACGGCCGCGAGAGCGAACTGGTCATGGGCCTCCAGTCGGTGACTCGCAAGGCCGAGCTCCTGAACGTCTACCAGGCCACGTACGGTGATCCCCTCGCCTACCGCGCCGAACTGGAGCGCGTCTTCGCCGTCACGCCCGCCGACGTCCGCCGCGTGGCGAGTCGGTACCTCGGCGCAAACCGCATCGTCCTGGAGATCGTCCCCGGCGAGCCGAGTCCGGCGACCGAGGCCGCCGCGGCCCCGGCGCCTGCACGCGCACCGGCCGACGCCGCAACGGCGGTCGCCCCGTTGCCCGGGATCCACGACGACTTCGACCGCTCGGCCATGCCGCCGCTCGGCCCGACGCCGCGTTACCGGCCGCCGACCTTCCTGCGCCGACGGCTCGCCAGCGGCCTGGAGCTTCGCATCGTCGAGCGCCACGAGCTGCCGATCGTGACCGTGGACCTGATCGTCAAGTCGGGCGAGACCCTCGCGCCGCAGGGCAAGGAGGGCCTGGCCTCGCTCGCCGCGAGTCTGCTCGAGGAGGGGACGACCTCGCGGACCACGATGCAACTGGCAGGCGACCTGGCGGAGATCGGATCGAGCATCGACTGCGACGGCGGACTCGAGTCGACCACGATCAGCCTGACGGCCCTGGCACGCCACCTCGACCGCGGCCTCGACCTGTTCGCCGACGTCCGCCGCGTGGCGAGTCGGTACCTCGGCGCAAACCGCATCGTCCTGGAGATCGTCCCCGGCGAGCCGAGTCCGGCGACCGAGGCCGCCGC
>DAIDHB010000482.1 GCA_027452145.1 Planctomycetales bacterium | reverse complement strand
GATCCCATTGGGCAGAACGACCGATTGGCCGTCCTTCCGTCCGTCGGCATCCAGGCAACAGCCAGCCGGTCCTTCGAGGACGGTCAAGGCGACTCCGCCGTCATCGGTGTGATAGCGGATCTGGATGACGGCGCGCGGCTGCTCGGCCCCAACCGGCGGCTCGGGGGTCAGCCCGGCGGGCACCCAGGTCGGCACGAAGACCGGATACGAGACGCGCTGGCGCAGCGCGGCGAGCGGCGGTGGCGTCGGGTTGGGAAGCGGCGGATGGCCGCCGGGAATGGGCTGGAGCGAGGCGGCGATGCGGACCAGCTCATCCGGCGCCGCGGTGAAGCTCGCGACCGAGATCAACGTGCCATCCCGCAGAACGATGGCGGCCGAACTCGAGCCGGTCCCGTCGGCGTTGTGGACACCGCGCCGCAGCCAGCCCTGGCCGCCGGCGATCGGCGTCGGCACGGCCTGCGCCGTCCAGCCGGCCACCCTACTGTAAGTTGCCCGTTGCTCGACGATCGTCACCTCGTGTGGTCCGCCAGTGACCGCTTGGCCCGCTTCATCGGGCGGAGCATAGCTGATCGTGACCCGCGGTACCGGCGCCGAGTCGACGCGCGGCTGGAGCGGCGCCTGCCCGGACGGCGGCGTCGCCGGCACAAAGACCGGGAAATCGACCTGCTCGGCGAGCTGAGCCAGTTGCTGCTGGAACTGTCCGGCGCTCGGCGTCGGCTTCGGGCGATCGTCCTGGACCCGGGCGCCCGGCGGGGGCGTAAAGGTGAAGAGCGACGGATCGATCGGGACGTTGTAGGCGATGCTCGTGACCTCCCGCGTGATCAACGGCTTGCCGTGGGTGTCATACAGGACGTCCTTGAGTAAGAAGAACGTCTGCTCGTCCACCCAGATGGTCCGTGGACCGTTGATCTCCGGCGCCGAGGCCGAGGGGCATTTGGACGGCCCGAGGTCGATGACGTAGGCCACACGGCCGGCGATCGTCGCGCTCCCGCGAAGCACCGGGGCGTAGCAGGTGCTAGCGTTCTTGAGCACGGCGGCGAGGTCGCTGGCGCCCGAGTCAAAGGGGACTAGGGCCGTCCGGTCGCCCGGGTTAGCCGTTTGCCGACTGACCGTCACGGCGTTCGTCACGCGGTCGTCGGTCCAGGTGTCGGTGCCGTCGCTCACCGACAGCGTGTCGCGCCGGGCGACCATGGCCCCATTCGCGTCCAGGGCGGTCCAGACGTTCTCGATCCGGCCGCGATCAGGCGCCTGATACCAACGCCGCGTCTCGGAGCGGATCTGCGTTGCTTGACCGGGATGCACCGGTCCGGTTACCAGCGGCATGTTCTGTAGCGGGGATCCCGAACGATCCGCGATCATCACCTCGGTCAGGACAAAGCTGCGGATCTGGCTCGCCTCCGGCGCGGTGAGAGTCGCCTGAGCCTTCCGGATGATCTCCTGAGCACTCACCGGCTGAGGGCGTAGCGTCCAGAGCGCCGCGCCGAGCAGGGCGAGGATGACGACAGCCACCGTGGCGAGCCCGACCAGGGGCCAACGCGTCGCCGATGTGGGGAAGCGCAGCCAGGGCCAGCGCTGGACCGGGTCGGTGACGTGGCCATTGGGAGATGACGCGCTCGCCTGCGCCTCCAGACGGCGTCGCAACCGGGTCGCGAACGAATCGTCCGGTTCTGGTGGCCGCACCTGCTCTTCGAGCGCTCGGGCGAGCAGCGCCAGGTCCGGATCCAATTC
>DAIDHB010000481.1 GCA_027452145.1 Planctomycetales bacterium | reverse complement strand
GAGGTTCCGATAAAAGGCCGCGTATTCGTTCTGGAAGTTGGTCACCAGCAGTTCGGGCCGGCCGTCGCCGTCAAAGTCCTGGGCGTCGACGCCCATGCTGGACTGCGCCATCCCGCGGTCGTCGAACGCGGCGCCCGAGGTGTCGGTCGCGTCCTCGAACGTCCCATCGCCCCGGTTCAGGAACAGGAAGTTCGGATTCATGTCGTTGGCGACGTACAGGTCGACCCGGCCGTCGCCGTCGAGATCGGACGCGACGACGCCGAAGCCGCGTCCGTCTGCGCGGCCGACGCCCGCCTCGACGGCCCGGTCGGTGAAGGTCCCGTCACCGTTATTTCGGTAGAGGAAGTGCCGGGTCGTGCGGATCTCCCACGGCGAGCAAAACAGCGGCACCCGATCGTTGCCGCAGCGGTGCGCATCGCGTGGGTAGACCCAGTCCCCGTAATTCGCGACGAAGATATCCAGGTCGCCGTCGTTGTCGTAATCGAGCATCGCCCCGCCCGAGGACCACCAGCCCGGCCGGTCGACGCCCGCCGCATGGCTGACGTCGCGGAACGTGCCGTCGCCGTTGTTGAGAAACAGGGCGTTCGGCCCGTAGTTGCACAGGAAGACATCCGGGTCGCCGTCGTTATCCACGTCCCCGGCGATGATCCCGTGGCAGAACCCCCGGAATCCCAGGCCCGACGACTCGGTCACGTCGCGGAAACCGCCGCCGCCGAGGTTGCGGTACAGCCGGTTCGGACCCGCCTGCGCGCTCGCGCTCCCGGGCGGGATCGCCGTGCACGTGGCGAAATAGAGGTCCATCCGGCCGTCGCCGTCGTGGTCGAGGATCGCCGCCCCGGAGCCGAAGGCCGTCGGGTAGAGCTTCCGCCGGTCCATTCCCGAGAAGTGGACGAAGGCGACTCCGCTGCCCGCGCAGGTATCGGTGAACCGGAACGGGCCGGGCTCCTTCGAGATGCTCGACGCGGTATCAGCCAGGGCGAGGAACGTCGCGCGGGCACTCAGGCCCGGCTGGCGGGAAACGCCCAGGTGGCGCAGCCGGGGATCCTCCGACGGCGCGGCCGCGCCCGGCGCCCGGACCGGCGGATCGCGCGGACCCTCGTCGCAGCCGGCCAGAATCAGGCCGAGGCAGGCGGCGGCCAGGCAGCTCGCCCCGGGGCGACCGTGGCGGGTCCGGTATGCCATCGAACCTCCCTCCCGGCAAGCCGTCACCTGGCGCCCTTGCCGGGAACCTTTATCCCCGGTTTCATCATGACCCTCCCGTCCTTTCCGATCAGCTTCTTGTACTCGTCGCCGGGCGCCTTGAGCCGCTGGTTGCCGCCGACCTTCGACAGGTCGACCTGGGACGCCGGAACTTCTTCCGGCTTGGGGCCGCAGCCCGAGCCGAGGCCGAGACCCAGGCCCGTCAGGACGACGAAACCCATCGCCGTGCGAAGACATCGATTCAAGGGAATCTCCTGAATGATCAGTACTGATCGGCGCCGATGACCTCGCCGCGATTGCGGGATCCTAGCGCCCACCACGCCTGGATGCTGACCGAGTCCTTGATGAACTGGACGTGACCGTCGCCCATGCAGACGTTGACTCCGCCGGGGTGATTGCTCGTGGCCGTCGAGGCCGCGAGCCAGCCGCCGGCCGACCCGTCGGAGGTGAAGTTGCCCTGGCCGCCGAAGAAGCCGCTCTCGTTCCCGGTGCATGAGAGGCTGTTCGGCGTCATCACGTGGGAATACGACAGGTTCAGGGTGTCATATCCCTGGGTATAGAGCCACGCATACCCGGTGCCGGCGTCCTCCGAGGGCACGGTGCCGCCGGGAATCGCCTTGCACGCGGTGACGAGCTGCATGGCCACGGCCACGCCGTTGGCCCCCTGGTCCGGCAAGGGGGACACCGAGCTGACCTGGAAGAGGCACCGCTTCGCCAGTTGGCTGCCGGCCACATACGGCGAGACGTAGCCGGGTGTCAGGCCGTCGAGTCCGCTGCCGGCGCCCAGCAGGTGCTCGCTGAACATCGCCGTGTTGCTGGTCCCGTCCGTGACCGAGGCGACCGAGACCGGGCCGAGGCCGGGGCTGCTGACGAACGGGTCGCCGCGCGAGGGCACGATGATCCCGTTGCACGACGAGATCATCCCGGGCCCGCCGTAGGCGCCCGCGTAATTGCACTGGGCCCAGTCGCCCCCGTAGCTGATGCTGTGCTGGACGCTCTCCGACGGGCAGAGCAGGCTCGCGATCGTCATCAAGCCCGCCGTTGAGTTGGCCGGACCGCCGAACGCCGTCGGGCTCACGAATCCGATCTCCAGCATCGGCAGGCTGAAGTTGATCGCGTTGTACGCCGGCTGCTGCTCCATTTCCGGCAAGATGAAGGTCACCCACGAGGGTTCCCACGCCCAGCCGGGATTGATCGTGTTATTGATCGACTGGCTCGGGAAGACGTTGTTGATGGAGATGTAGTTGTGCGCCGCCAGCCCGAGCTGCTTGAGGTTGTTGACGCACTGGGCCCGCCGGGCCGCCTCGCGCGCCGACTGGACGGCGGGCAACAGCAGCGCGATCAGCACCGCGAT
Source organism: Planctomycetales bacterium (assembly GCA_027452145.1). Classification (GTDB taxonomy): domain Bacteria; phylum Planctomycetota; class Planctomycetia; order Isosphaerales; family Isosphaeraceae; genus JAKAUH01. The sequence continues at coordinate 36,183 of DAIDHB010000481.1, read as the reverse complement.
GATCGCGATGACCACCAGTAGCTCGATCAGGGTAAAACCTCGATGACGATCAGGGACTTTCATGGGACACCTCGTCGCTGCGATGGGAGGAAAACGGAGAAAGAATCCGGGACCCCGGGGATACCGGCGTCGCGGCGGCCTTCGGGCCGGTCCGGCCCGGAGGGGACATCGACGTGATGCGCGCGGACTCGTGGGACGGCTGTCCTTGTGGCGGGCTCGCCCCGGCGCCGCGGGATGCGTCGACGCCGCCCTCGCCGTCGACGGCGGGTTCGGGCGACCCGTTGTCGCCGGCCGCGAGGTAGAGGCGGCGGATCTCGTCGGCGTCGAGGGCCCGCGGATAGATCGCGATCTCGTCGAGCCGCCCGTCCCAGTAGCCCGGGTCGAGGGGGTCCGGCCCGTCTCCCTTCACGTTGAGCTTGACCCCGACGCCGATCGACGGGAGCGACCCGGGCCGGAGCCCGGGATGGTCGGCTCGGGCGACCTCTTCGCCGTTGCGGTAGAGGCGCAGCACCTTCCGGTCGACCACGAATGCGACATGTTGCCAGCGGCCGGTGGGCAGAGGCCGTCCCTCCCGCGCGAGGAACTCCCGCCCGTCCGCCTGGGCCGTGTGAATCTCCAGGTCGCCGTCGTCGAGATACAGGCCGAAATGGAAGGAATTGTCCCCGGCCTGCCCCCACCTCTTGAGGATGCTGGCCCATCGCGGCCGGGATTCCGCCAGGACCCACGCCACCGCCGACATCGTCTCGCCGACCATCTCCGGCCGGAACGGGATCAGGGCGTAATCGCCGTGGCCCGGCCCTCGCAGTCGGAGGGACGCGCCGAAGCGGCCCGGGAACCAGGGCGTGCCCTGCCCCTGGCCGTGGCCGGGGGCGACGCGGCCGATCGCGCGGGACGAGGCGGCGTCGAGTAGCGAATGTCCGTCGGTGGTCGGCTCCATGCCCAGGTAGATCCGCGGATTCAAGGCCGCCGCGAGCCGGGCGTATTCCGTGTCTGGCTCCTCGAGCCGCCGGAGGAACCGGGTCGCATCCATGTCGATCCCCGAAGGAGTGGCTGACGCGCCATCGACCCGCGTCGCCTGCGACTCGGTGAGGCGGACGGGGCGCACGTCGGTCTGCGATCGCGGCTGGACGATGACCTCTCCTCGGAAGACGTGCACCTCGCCGTTCGCGGTCCGATCGACCTCGACCGCGAATTCCGTGCCCAGATCGACGATCGTCGCGCTCGGCGTCTCGACCGTGAAGCCCTTGGCCGGCGCCGGCACCCTGGCCGTCAGCTTCCCGTACCTCAGCAGCAGCCGGTCCTCCGAGAGGGTGAATTCGGCCGGCGCCATGATCAGCACCTCGGCCCCGCGCCGGAACACCACCTGGACGATCCCCTCGAGCAGGCGATACTCGCCGGCACGGAGCGACCGGTCCGGCCCGACGGTCAGGCCGTCCGCATCGAAGCGAACCCCCGAGCCCCGGGAGGCCCGGGCGACGATCGGCCGGTCGACCGGGGCGTCGAGCCTGGCGCGACGGGCCGTCCACCACCCGGCGATCGCGCCCACGGCGGCCAGCAGCACGATTGCCGCCGCCGTCAGCCGGACCCGGCGAAGGCGGCTGATCGCCGCCCATCGGCGACACCCTTCCCCCAGCTTCAGGCGAAGCCGACGGGTGTAGCCGGCCTCTGTCCCATCGCCGGCCCCCGCGGCCCGGCCGCCGCCCATCGTGTTCTGGAGGGTCGCATGGAGGCCCATGTACAGGATGTAGCGTTCGCGCCACTCCGGCGACAGCCGCAGGAGCTGGTTCAGCCGGGCCATCTCGGACGGCTCGAGCCCGACATCGCAGAGCCCCGCCAGCAACCGATCGAACTCCCGGGGATCGACATCCGGCACCGTCATGGGGCTTTCTCCATCTCCAGACGCCTCTGGATGCAATGGAGGAGCTTCTTCCTCACCCGGTGCAGCGCCCGGTACAGCGACTCGGCGCGGCAATTGGTCTCCTCGGCGATCTGGACCACCGTCGCCCCCGCATCGTATCGCAGCTCGAGGAGATGACGCTCGTTCGGCTTGAGCCGGTCCAGGCAACCCGGCAGGGCCTGGAGCTGGGCCTCGTACCGCTCGTTATCCTCGAGCTGCACCTCGGCCAGGATGTCCAGAACGTCCGCGTCCAGTTGAACGGGATGACGGCGATTCTTCTTCCGGTGCGCCAGGACCTTGAAATGCGCGAACCGATAGGCCCACGGCAAAAACGGCTCGTCCGCCCGGTACTCGCCGAACTTCTCCCAGAGCGTCATGGCGCATTCCTGATAGACGTCCTGGGCCTGGTCGATATCGGGCAAGAGCGTATAAATAAACCGATAGAGGCTCTGCCCGTGCGCGGCCAGCAGGGCGATGAAGGTCGTCGCGTCCGGCGATCCCTGTCTGGTGGCGTCCACCCTCAAGTCGATCATCGGCTGGCTTCCCGCACGAACGGACGATCCGGCCATCGCAGGGCCGGGCGTGCCGGCGCGACCCCCAACTTCGCGGGCGCAACGCGACCGCGCCCGGACGGCTTCGATCGCCCGAAATCCCTGCCCTCGGCCGGGCGTCGTTCAACGATGATTCTGGATAGGCGGCGGACCGGCCTCGTTCGGTCCACGGTGAATCCTAGGAATTTATCCAAACCTTCGCGGATCCGGACAGGTTTTTTTTCAAAACCTCATCGCAATGTCCGGAAACCAGCTCGAACCGTCGCGATCCGCACGCTCCACGACCAACCCGATTGTGCTGTCTGGTGAAAATAGGCAAGGTGGAGCGGCCGGTCTCCCTGACGATCAGGGACGAGTCGCGGGCGAGGTCGGATCGGCCGCATGGATTGGGGGGGCATCGAGCACGCGATAGCCGTCGCGGGCCTCGGTGATCTCGATTGAGCGGTCCAGGGGGACGTCACGGAAAGCCTGACGGGTCCGGCTCGTCGGCCAGACGACCTGCAGCTCCCGGATCCGGACGGCCCGGCCCAGGCCGACCGTGCAGGTCAGGGGGTTGCCGCCGAAGCTCGAACCGGCCGTGATGGTTCGGTAGATCGACGCGACCGACCCGTCGGCCGCCTCGCCCTCGACGCGGATGCGGGCGCCGAGGCCCGCGCGATTGGTCCGGGTGCCGACCAGTTTGACGGTCAGCCAGCGGTTGCCGGAGCCGGGGTTCTGGAACAGAACATTGTGCGCCCGGTCGCCCGGCGCGGCGCCCCCGGCCTCGAGGAAGATGTCGGCGTCGCCGTCGCGGTCCCAGTCGGCGAAGGCCACGCCGTGCCCTTTCTGGAGGTGGCCGGTCCCGGTCGCCGCGGTGACGTCCGCGAATCGCCGGCCGCCCTCGTTGCGTAGCAGGACATTCGGCATCAAATACGAGTACGACGGCCGGCCGGTTGCCAGGTACATGTCCAGGAAGCCGTCGTTGTCGACGTCGCCGAAGTTCGAGCCCATCGGCAGGACGACCCGGTCGAGCCCGACCTCGGCCGTCGTGTCGCGGAAGAACCGCGGGGGGCCGACGTTGCGGTACAACCGGGGCCGCTCGCCGGAGGACGGCTGGCCGAGCTGGTCGCGGACCACCTCGGAGAGCGTCGCGTTGTTCGGGTTGACCCAGAGATCCAGCCGGCCGTCGTTGTCGAAGTCCCAGAACCAGCAGGCAAAGGCGTTGATCGGTCCCGTCACGCCCAGCGCGGCGGCGACGTCGGTGAACGTCCCATCCCCTCGTTGTGGTACAGCCGCGGCGGCTGGCCCAGGTTTGCGACGAACAGGTCGGGTCGGCCGTCATCGTCGTAGTCGCCCCAGGCGACCCCCTTGCCGAACCGGTCGTTGGCCACGCCGGCGGTCTCGGCGACGTCGACAAAAGTCCCGTCGCCCCGATTGTGGTAGAGCCGGCCCCGGTTGCGGCGATCCGGGTGCCCAGGGTCGAACTCGCCCGCGACGTACAGGTCGACGGATCCGTCGTTGTCGTAGTCGGCCCAGCCGGCCGCCTGCGAGGCGATTGGCCCGTCCAGCCCGGCCGCGAGGGTGACGTCCTCGAACCGGCCGCCGCGATTGCGGAGCAGCGTCATCCGCCGCGGGAACTCCCAGGCGCCCCGCAGCATCAGGATGTCGAGCCGGCCGTCGTTGTCGTAGTCGGCGTGGACCGCGTTGAGCGACAGCACCTGCTCGGTCAGGCCCGCCGCGTCGGAGACGTCCTCGAACGACCCGTTGCCCCGGTTGCGCAGGAACAACGCCCCGCGCTCCGGATCGGTGGTCGGCATGAAGACATCCAGGAGCCCGTCGCCGTCGAAGTCATCCACCAGGCAGCCGCCGGCCATCGACTCGCCCCGCGCGTTGAGGCCGACGCGAGACGCAACGTTGACCATCCGCAAGGGACTGTCGCCGGTCGCGGCGAACCGGCCCAGCGGCAGGATGACATCGGTCGGGACGCGGTCCGGGTATTCGCCCAGGGTCATGTAGGCGACGTTCAGCAGCCAGCGGACGCCCAGGTCTTCCGGCCGCTGCCGGAGATACCGGGTGAAGTGCTCGATCGCCTCCCGCGAACCGGCGGTCTTTCGATGCATCGCCGAGGCCGCCAGTGGGAAGATGCAGCTCGACTCGTTGCAGCAGGCGACGCAGTTCTCCAGCTCCCCGCGTCGCAGGGCGGCGACGCCACGCAGGGCGTCCATGTTGGCCCGGACCCGCGGCGACAGGTCCGGATCCGCCGCCTGGGCCCGGGCAAACGCGGCGCCGGCCTCGTCGCACCGGCCGTCGTACATGAGCAGCGAGCCGATCACCAGGTGGATCGTCGTCGCCGTCGACCGATCGTCGGGCGGCAGGCTTCTGAGCTTCTTCTCCAGGTAGGCGATGCCCTGCCGGTCGCGCCCGACGACCGAGTCCCGGATCCGCGCCAGCGACGCCGGGTCGGTGATCGGCCGCGAGAACCGGATCGCGGTCGCATACCCGCTGTCGTCGAAGGTGATGTCCGAGAACGGCCGCTCGTCGATGGCCGGTCGCGCGGCGCCCGGCCTCGCGGCGCCCGGTCGCGGCGCCTGTGTCCACCGCGATCGATCCACCACCCACCGCCAGGCCCGCAAGGGCAAGGTCGCCGGCGCCGCGTCGGTCAGAGCCAGGCTCACACCCAGGGCCAGCGCGACGATCCCCAGCCCGATCAGCGGGACCTTCCACAGGCTGCCAACGCGCAGACGACCCATCGCCCCGCTCCGTTCCGTTCCCATGCCGCACGGACGCGACATTCGCCGGCATCAATCGGCCGGAGCACGATCCCGACGCCATCGCCGCCGGGCCCTCGCGAACGACGAGCGGCCCCGGCCATCATCCGCCCGTGCATCATTCTTGCCCCGTCCTTGTCCCTCTTTCAAGGACGGGGGCGCGACGATTCCTCTTCGCTCTTTGAACCAGCCGCGACTCTTGTCTCGCGGGCGCGGCCCCAGTATCATCGGTAACTGTACCGCTTGTTCATCCAGGTGGACGACCACATCTTTTTCGAACCTAGATAAGCATCACAGCCTGAGAAAGACGGGCCGGCTGGGCGGATCGCACAGTATGTGACGGATCGGAGGGGTGCGGCTGCGCGAGCAGCGTTCCGGCCGGATCGATCCAAGAAGCAACACTCGTGCAGGCTTCGAGCAATGGCGCTCTCTGTTCTGGAACTTCGCCGAGGGAACTCGCGGGGGGGCGGCGCATCATGAGGTCGTTCACCGGACGGTCGAGGCTGGCCGCGCTGGGCCTGTTCCTCCTGGGGGCGGCGGGCTGCGCGGAGGACAATGAGGCCGCCATCAAGCTGCAAGCGGCGAGGACGAAGCGGGCGATCCCCGGTTCGCGCAGCGCCCAGGCGCAGACGCAGGCGGACTACTACGAGATCACTCCGGGAGTGCGAGGCGCCGGGACGCGCAGCGGTCCGGTTCCCGACCAGGGCACGGGATATCCCCAGCCGAACAGCATGCCCGGCTCGACCGAGATCTGGCGCATGGCACAGCCCCGGGCCGCGCAGGGGAAAGCACCGGGCGAGGTGAAGCGGTAGCCGCCACGGTGGGCCTCGTCTCGCACCTTCCGTTTTCGTTCTTGTAAGGGGCAGGAGCATGACTCGAAGACGTCGCGGCTTCACCCTCATCGAATTGCTGGTGGTGATCCTGATCATCGCCGTTCTGATCGCCATCCTCCTGCCGGCCGTGGAGTCCGCGCGCGAGTCCAGTCGACGGTCGGAATGCATCAACCGACTCCGCCAGATCGGCCTGGCGATGCACAATTACGTGTCGATGAACGAAGCACTGCCGCCGGTCTGCGTCGATGCCCAGTGGTCCGTCACCAACCAGATGATCCCGCAACCGCACCAGAACTGGTCTCAGCATGCCCGGTTGCTCCCCTACCTGGAGCAGCAGGTCGCCTACAACATGATCAACTGGTCCTTCGGCGCACGCTGGGGCGACGGCGACCTCATCTATCGCGACGCCAACCCGCCCGACGGCGCGAACGGCGGCCCGGACAGCATCCCGCAGATGTCCGTCCTCACGCTTCAGCTCAAGGCCTTCCTCTGTCCTTCGGACCTCAATCGCGGCTCATCCGGCGAATTCCTGGTCGGAGGGCGGTCCCAGTTGGTCGGGGCCAGCAACTACGCCTGCAACATCGGCCTGAACCGGCGGCTGGATCAGTGGCTGCTCAATGGTCCCAACTACGTGGCCAGTAGCTGGGATAAGACCGTCAACTCGACCACGAACCTGGCGACGTTCTCGGACGGGACCAGCAACACGGTGATCTTCAGCGAGTGGATCAAGGGACAGGCCGTGCCGACCGGCCGTGCCCAGGATGGCCTCTCCGAGGTCTACAACCTTGGCCAGAATTCGAACTTCTACAGGACCGACCAGCAGTTCATGGAGCTCTGCAATACCGTCCCGATCACCAGCACCAACCAGCAGTGGCAATGGAAGGGCGAGTGGTGGGCTTATGGGGCCACCATGATCTACTCACACACCCAGACGCCCAACCGGACCAGTTGCGTCTACCACGACATCAATCAGGATGGCCGCGGCACCATCACCATGATCGGCCCCAGCTCAAACCACCCGGGCGGCGTGAACGTCCTGCTCATGGACGGCTCGGTCCAGTTCGTCAAGAACTCGATCCACTTCACGCAGTGGTACGCCCTGGCGACTCCCCACGGAAATGAGGCGGTCAGCTCGGAATCCTACTGAGCACCGCGTCGAGGGCCAGCCGGTCCAGCAAGATACGGCCATCGCGCCCCAGCCCCGCCATCGACTCCCGACTCGTTCCTCCCCTCCCCGCATCCGGAACCCTTTTCATCGACACCCGCGAAAAACGCGCGTTCGCCCCGAAAAAATGATCGGATCGACCCCGGCGGGGGCATGGTAGGTTAGGGTGGATCTCGGATCAGTCGAAGGCTCGGCGCGAGGATAGGGATGAAGGCGAGGACGCAGCTCGGGGCGATCGTGCCGCAGATCCAGCGGCTGTTCGACGGGGGAGTGGCCGCGGGACTGCCGGACGGCGCGCTGCTCCGCCGCTATGTCGCCTCGGGCGACGAGGGCGCCTTCGCCACCCTGGTGGCGCGCCACGGCGGGATGGTGCTGGGCGTCTGCCGGGGCATCCTTCGCGACGACGCCGAGGCCGACGACGCGTTCCAGGCCGTCTTCCTGGTGCTGGTGCGGAAGGCCCGGTCAATCCGCGTGGACGACTCGCTCGGCGGCTGGCTGCACGGGGTCGCGTATCGCGTCGCGCGGCGGCGGAACGCCGATCGCCTCAGACGCGCCGCTCGCGAGCGGCCCAGCCTGGCCGTCTTCGACGCCGAGGCCCGCCCGGATCCCGGTGCCGACCCCCGCGTGGCCCAGCTCCACGAGGAGATCGCCCGGCTGCCGGCCGCACAACGGCGGGCCGTGGTCCTCTGCTGGCTCGAGGGGCGGACCCAGGTCGAGGCCGCCCGCGAGGTCGGCTGCGGCGAGGCCACCCTCCGCCGCCGGCTGAGCGCGGCCCGCGCCCGGCTGCGGGACCGGCTTCGCGACGATGACCTCCAGCCCTCCCCGCCGCTGCCCGCCGTCCCGCCCCGACTCGTCGAGGCCGCCATACGGCTCGCCTCGGGGCCGTCCCGCGCGCTGGCGTCGGCCGTCCTCCGCGAGATGGCGCTCGGCCATCTCGCGAAGGCCGCTGCGGGCCTCGTCCTGGCCGCCTTTGCGGTCGCCGGCATCGCCTGGGCACTGATGTTGCGGCGGGCGCCCGCACCGCCGGGTCCGCCGGCTCCGGCCCCGATCCTGGCACCGGCCGGCCCCGCTCCCGTTGCCCAGGCTGACGACGAGCCAGATCCCCTGGGCTGGGGCGACGTCGAGGTGGCCGGCCAGGTCGTCGACCCCGACGGGAAGCCCGTCGCCGGCGCGTCGGTGTTTCGCCGCCACTATGGCATCCGCGCCCCGGAACGCAAGGCCGCGACCGACGCCCAGGGCCGATTCACCTTCCAGGCCCGGCGGACGCTCGGCCCCAGGCTCGACCCCGACGCGCCCCCGCCAAAGCTCGAGCCGAGGACAACGGTCACGCGGCTCCCGGGCGGCGCCACCATCACCGTCACCTCGCCCGACCCCAGGGCCCTCGTCCCGCGTCACACGGACGCCGAGGAAGTCCAGGGCATCAAGCCGTGGCTCGTCGCGACCGCGCCGGGATACGGCTTCGGCACGCTGAGCCCGGGCGATGGCGTCATCCTCCGGCTGGTGCCGGACGAGCCCATCAACGGGCGGCTGATCGATCGCGCCGGCCGGCCCGTCGCCGGGGCGCGCGTGCGGGTGCGGAACGTCTACTGGCCCCGCCGCGCGGGCGACCCGCTCCTGTCCCTGCTGGACCGTCGCGGCAACGGTCCCGGCCCCGAGATTCCCAAAGGCGAGGGGCTCGACCCCTGGCTGTCCCTCGTCCGCCGCGCCGCGGATATGAACGAGTACATCCGGGCGCAGGGTCTCCTGATGGGCCTGCTCGAGTTCGGCATCCTGGGCGATCACCCGACCGTCTACGCCCCGCTGATCGCCGCCGCGACGAGCGACCCCGACGGCCGGTTCACCATCCGGGGCGTCGGCCGCGAGCGGCTGGCCGAGCTCTACATCGACGGCGTTCCCGATCTCGCGTCGACGCTGATCGCCGTGGCGACACGCGACCTGCGGCCGCTGGAGATCCCCGCCCACACGCCGGAGGCGGCAAGGCGGATCAGCAATCCCGGCCTCGGGCTCTCGCTTTTCGGCCGTCGGTTCGAGGTCACGCTCGCGCCGGGGCGGACGATCGCGGGGGTTGTCCGCGACCGCGAGACCGGCGCCCCGCTCGCCGGCGTGAAGGTCGTCGGCCCGGCCCCGACCCGGCTGGAATACCCCGGCTTCGACCGCTTCTTCGCGACCACCGACAAACGGGGCCGCTACCGGATCGACGGCTTCCCCGCGATGGTCGGCGAGTCCCTGAAGGTGGAGGCCCCCGAGGACCGGCCCTACTTCGGCGCGGAGATTGAGCTTGACGTATCGGCAGGCACCGGGCCGATCTCTCTGGACTTCCCGCTCGCGAAGGGAGTCTGGATCACCGGCCGCGTCATCGACGACGCCACCGGAACCGGCCTCAATGGCCAGAACATCGAATATCACGCGTTCCGGGATAACACCGACCTGGTGCGTGACCTGAAGGACGGGCTCCGTCCCCGGTTCGACGACAACACGCGGACAAACCCCGACGGGACGTTCCGGATCCGCGGTTATCCGGGCCGGGGGATCGTCACGGGCGGCGGCGGGCACGGCTACCTCGAAGGGGTCGGCGTCGAGAAGATCGCCGGACTCAACCGGGATAATGTCTTCGAGGTGTTCTACGACCCTCGCGGCTTCAGCCCGTACATCCGCAACACGACGATCGAGGTCAACATCCCCGAGGCCGCCGAGACGTTCGCCTGCGAGATCCGCCTGAAGAAGGGCGCGAGCCGCGTCGTCCGGGTGGTCGGGCCGGACGGTCGGCCCCGGGACCAGATCGAGGCGAGCGGCCTGCAAAACCAGATCGAGAACCCGATGAGCCAGGTGGCCGGATCGTCCTTCTCCGTGACGAACCTCCGCCCCGGCGAGCGCCGGCGGGTCGTGGCCCGGTCTGTCCCCGAGAAGCTGATGGGCCTGGCGACCGTGGAGGCCCAGGGCGACGGCCCGGTCACGCTGCAACTTCGCCCGTGGGCGAACGTGAAGGGCCGCCTGGTGGATGACCATGGCCATCCGCGGTCCCGCGGGCTGGAGATCCAGCTCGATGACGGCGACCTGCCGATCCACACCCTCAATGGTCGCGGTTACAACAACCCCAACTTCACCATCGACGCCGACGGTCGGTTCCATCTCGATGGGCTGGTCCCGGGGGCGAAGTATCGGCTCCAGGTGCGCGAAGGGAGCCTGACGATCCTGGGCGACGTCACCCGCGAGATCGCCCTCGAGCCTGGCGAGACCCGCGACCTGCGCGACGTGCGGATCCTGCCGTTCGCCGGCCGGTAGAGCCGTACCAGAGGGATGCCTGAAAGTCGCGGGATCGGCGCGGGCCGACGACGAACCCGGTCCGGCGGCCCCAATCGGTCCTGTGCAGGAGGGGGCTCCATCTCCCGAGCCGGCTGGCCCGCGTCGGGGCGCAGCGGACGGCTTGGTGGAGGGAGCCGTCCCCAATAGGCGCTCGCAGCCGCGCGTCTCGCGTCGGGCGAGGACTCCGTCACGGCTTCTCGGGAATCCGCTCGACCGGCACGGCCGCGAAGGCCTTCCACCTCGCGTCGATCGCCCCGGCGGCTGGCACGCCCGAGTGGACGTACAGGCCATACCGGAGCCGCAACGGCGCGCCCGGTTCAATTGTCCGCGGGCCGTGAAACGTCAGCGAGGCCCCCATCCAGCCGTCCTCGCGGACGTGGAAAACGCTCGGGTGGTTGGGGTTGTCGGGATGGTCGAACAGGGTGATCCCCTCGTTCGCATCGGGCGCGATCGGCCCGGAGTAATCGACCCACCGCGCGGGCTTCCAGAAGACGCCGTTCTCCCCCTTCTCGCCGAGCTTTCCCTCCGAGTTGCGGATCAATCCTCCGCCGTCGTGTACGCCGATTGTCTTCGCCATCCGGACCCCGACCAGGCCGAACGGCGTTTTTCCCAGCGTCGTCGACGACCCAGGCGCTGAGAGCTCCAGGTCGATCACGAGCAGCCAGTCCCGCCCCGCAACCGGCCGGACGGTCATCCGCCGGCGCTCGACCAGAAGCACACGGTCGTCCTTGCCGAGCCAGGCGTTCTCGACCGAGACGGATGCCGCGTCATCCCCGTCGTCGAGCCTGAGCACCCGCCGGTGGACGATCCGGCCGGGACCGCGATCATCCCAGAACGAGATGCCGCCGACATCATTGTGCGAGATCCACACCGAATTATGATGGCTGTGCGTCACCGGGTCGTGCGGGTGGCCCATCCTCGTGAGCGATCGGCCCGAGGGGCCGATCACCGGGAACAGGAACGGACGGCGAAGCCCGGCGCCGAAGTGGTAGCGGGTCCACTCCCGGCCGTCGACCTGGATCGAAACCTGGTCGTACGGCTGGGGGATCGCCTGGACCCGCGGGACCGGCCGGGCGCCCGGCAGCGGCGCCTGCGCCTGCGCCTGCGCCTGCGCCTGCGCCTGCGCCTGCGCCTGCGCCCGGGCCGGGGCCCGCGCTGACAGCAACGTCAGTGCGAGTCCCAGGAGCACGATCGAACGGCGGGTCATACCTTCGGCTCCCAGCCGGGGGCGTACTGGCGGGTCCAGAGCTTCATGGCCTCGTCGTCGTGGAGGATGCGGCCGTCCTTGGGGTCGCAGACAAGCGCGCGGCCGGTCCGGTGGGCGATGTTGCCCAGGTGGCACAGCAGGGTCGAGCGGTGGCCCTCGAGGATCTCGCTGTTCGGCCTCGCCTCGCCCCGGATCGCCGCGACGAAGTTGGCGAGGTGGCCGGCGTCGCCGCCGGCTCCGCTCACCTTCTCCTTCACCTTGCCACTCAGGTCATAAATCCTGTACCCGCCGCCCGTGATGCCGAGCGACCCCTCCTCGCCGGTGAAGACCATCTCGTCGGAGTGGCCGCCGGGGCGGAAGTTGTTGCAACTGAGGCCCTCCCAGGTGATCATCTTCTCACCGGGGAATTCGAATGTGACGACGTGCGTATCCGGCGTCTCCTGGTCGTCATGGTAGCGATACCGCCCGCCGGCCGAGGTGACGCGGGTGGGGTAATCCACACCGAACGCCCAGCGGCAGACATCGATGAAGTGGACGCCGTTGTTCCCCAGCTCGCCGTTGCCCCAGTGCCAGAACCAGTGCCAGTTGTAATGGAGATAGTTGTCGTGGAACGGCCGGTGGGGGGCGGGGCCTTCCCAGAGGGCGTAATCAAGCCCTTCCGGCGGCGCCGTGTCGCGGCCGCGGCCAATGGAGGGCCGGTTGTTGTTGTAGAACGAGCGGGCGAAGTACGGGCGGCCGATGGCACCGGAGCGGATCCGCTCGACGGCCTCGATCACCTTCGGCCAGCTCCGCCGCTGGTTGCCCATCTGCACGACCCGCCTGTGCTTGCGGGCGGCCTCGACGGCCAGCTCCCCCTCGCGAGGGTTGTAGCTGCACGGCTTCTCGACATAAACATGCTTGCCCGCCGCGCACGCCAGGATCGTCGCCGGCGCGTGCCAGTGATTGCAGGTGGCGACGACCAGGGCATCGACGTCCTTGTCGTCGAGGATGCGTCGGAAGTCGGTCACGGCCTCGGGCGACCGGCCTCCGGCCTTGGCGACCTCGGACGCGGCGGCCTCGGCGCGGTGGCGGTCGACGTCGCAGACATACGCGACCCGGCAGCCGTTCATCCGGGCGAAGTTGCGGGAGTGCTCGGTCCCCCGGCCGCCCGTTCCCATGACGGCGACGACCATCGTGTCGTTGGCAGCTCCGTCCTCGGCGCGGATCGTCCGGACTCCGCCGGCGACGAGGCCCGCGGTGGCGGCGGTTTCGAGGAAGCGGCGGCGGTGGATGGGATTCGTCATGACGTTGCACTCCCGTTCTCTGAGGCGGCAGGAGGCGGACGACACCAGGTGACGGCCCCTCGAGGTTCGACGCACGCTTCCGGGTCAGGGCGATAACCGAAAGCGGCGTACCGAGGTTCCACGACCGGCGGGGCCGCTGGTGATGCAACCCGTCGATGCCCACCAATCGGCCCACGAGGCCGAGGGGTTATCCTGCCGGGAACGAGTCTACCACGGACATGCGCAGCGTGCTCCCCTGGAAGTAGCAGACATTGGGCCTCCATCGTCACAGAGATCGATCGTCCGGGCATCGCGATGAGCCCGGACCAATGAGGGTCCATCGTAGGTACCCGTGTACGGGCCCTCGCGTGGCGCCTACGCTGATTATCTGCGGAAGCCGCAGAGATTGCGACTCCCAGCCGATGCTCATACGTCGAGAGCCGAGGAGCGGTGCCCCGATCGCTGCGGAACGGGTGGAGTTGAGCCCTCGAGTGGGGTCGGGCTCTAACCGTTGCGGCTGAGTGGTTTCACGCGGATGGCCCCTTCGATGTACGTGCGCGAACCAGTCATGTAGAGTTCGAGAACGCTTCGGTGTGCCCGGACCGAAACGCGTACGCTCGTGGTTTGCCGCCGAGCCATCGCCAGCGCACTGCCAAACCAAGCCTGCCGCAGAAGGGTCGCAGGCCCACGACCTTGCAGGATCGACCGACCCTGTGTAAGCTCTCGAGAGGCCGCACGTATCAGCCATGAGGAGATTTCTTGATCGCCCTGACCTTCCTCGACGGAGACGGGCCCCATGAGTGAACCCGACAGCACGAAGTGATCGCGCCGCGGCCCCTCGCTGCCGTCCGACGGCTCGGCGGATCTCTGCCCTCGCTGCCTCCTGTCCGACGCGGGGCGCCTGGAGCGAGGATCGCTCGGATTCCTCGTCCTCGCCCGGGAGGGCGCGCCATGAGCTGTCGCGTCAATGGTCGGCGGCTCCGGGCCCACCGGAGGAAGTGTCCCGGAAAAGCGATTGAGTCCGGATGCGGTCATTAATCGGCGGAAAACGGATGAATGTCCCGGTCTTGCGCTCCGCGAAATGTCCCGGTCTTGTGGTCGGCAACTCCACCGGCGCCGGCAGCCGCCGCCCCCATCCAGGAAAGCGGTGGCCCTCGAGACGGGCGGAGTTCCGCTCCGATCCCGACGGTCGGACCTGACCCGACGATGAGAATTCCGCGCGGCCCTGTCCCGGAACAGCCCCGCAGCGCAGTCGAATAGAAAGAGGAACGACCCCACCCCGCGAAAGCCATGAGTCCGATCGGGAAAGGAGCGCGTCGATGAAGGCGACCGTGGCCCGGATCGTGCCGGTACTGGCCCTCGCAGCCGCGTCGGGGTGCGGCGGCTCGCCAGCCGAACAACGCGGGGACGCGACGAAGTCGGGCGCCGGCGCGGCCGCACCTGTCCAGGGCGCAATCCAATCAACGACGGCGCAGGACTCCAGGATCCCGGTCAGCGCAAAATCGCGAGGCGGCCGGGACTCGGGCACCAGCGACCGCGAGCGGAGGCGGTCCGAGTCGGCGGCCCTGCTGGGCCTCGACGTCGGGGCGATCGACCGGCGGGCCAATCGCTCGACCGCGCTGCTCGAGGTGTCAATTGGCGAGGGCCCGAACCGCGTCATGAGGACGGGCGCCGCCTTCTGCGTCGACGCGGCCGGGCTGTTCGTCACACACGGCGACGTCGTCCGGGGGGTCACCGAGAAACAGGGGCAGGTGCGGATGCTCTTCGGCGATGGCCTCGAGCCCCGGACGGCGGCCTACCCCAGGATCGTCCGGATCGACGACGAGGCCAACCTCGCCTCGCTCCGGATCGATCCGGCCCCCGGGCTGTCGCTGGAGGCGCTCGCGCCGGCCGGGTCCGCCGAGCTGGCGCCGGGTGCGACCGTGGTCGTCTTCGCGTTCCCCTGGGGGCGGCATTACGTGGAGCACGACGCCAAGGGGAAGCTCGTCGAGGGGCCGAAGTTCGACTTCACCTACTTCCATCCCTGGGGCAAGGAGCCGCCCGATCACCTCATCAGGCCCCTGAAGGTCCAGAACGTCTGGCGCGAGAACGGCCGCCCCGGCTCGTTCGACTTCGATCAGGGGGCGGGCGGCGGATTCTCGGACCTCTGCTCCGGATCGCCGGCGCTCAATGCGGCGGGCGAGGTCATCGGCATCCTGATCCGGCCCGATCCCCGCGCGAAGGAGACCATCATCGTCCAGTCGTCCGGACAGGGTGTCGTCGTCGGTTCCGATGCGCCTGCCCCCTTCATGGGCGCGCTCGCGGTCGAGCATCTGTCGCGGTTCCTCGCGGATGCCGGGCATCCGGGAGGCCCGGCCGCCGCCGCGGCCGAGGCCGGCCACTTCGAGATGATCCGCAAGGGGAAGGCGGCGACGGCGCTGGTCGAGGTCAGCACCCGGGCGGGCGAATGCAGTGGCACGGCCTTCTGCGTCGATCGGTCCGGGCTGTTCGTCACCAATGCCCACGTCATCGAGGACACCACCGGGGACCCGCGCCACGTCGTCAACCTCGTCCTGGACAGCGGCCTGCCGACCCAGCGCACGCAACGGGCAACGGTCGTCCGCATCGACGCCAAGGTCGACCTGGCTCTGCTCAAGACCGAGGGCGACGCGCCGCCGGAGGCGATCGAGCTGGGCTCGGACGGCGAGGCGGCCCCGACGATGCGGGTCACCACTTTCGGCTTCCCGCTCGGGAAGGACATCTCGGGGGCGAGCCGCGCAGCGGAGGGCTCGTACCCCCAGGTCGCCGTCAACACGAGCCGGATCACGGCGTTGGGCGAGGCGGTGCGGTTCGACGGCAAGCTCAACCCCGGCAATTCGGGCGGACCGGTCCTCGACCCCCGGGGCCGGGTGATCGGCGTCGCGCGGGCGGGGATGCAGTTCGCGGCGATCAACTTCGCGATCCCGGTGGGGCGGTTGCGCGAGTTCCTCGCGACGCCGGGCCTGGAGGTGCGGATGTTGCCGGTCGCCTTCGCGGACCGCGCGCGACCGACGACCTGGGCGATCCGGGTCATCGCGTCGCGATTCGCCGGGCTGCCCGCGGACCTGGCGGTCGCGGTCACGGTTGGCGACGGCGCCAACCAGCCGCGGAGGCTCTGGGCGGAGCCCGACCCGGCGGCCGGCCCGGGCACGTTCCGACTCGAGTTCGTCCCCAGGCCGCGCGACCCGGGGCGCCCCGTCTCGCTGGTGCTCCGCACCGGCGGTCGCATCGTGCGCGCCGCCGTCGAGGACCAGCCTGTCACCATCGGCGGCCAGGCGGTCCGGCTCGCCGCGATCCGTCATCTCGTGCTCCGCCCGCGCCCGTGGGCCTACGTGACCGACGAGCCGGCCGCGAAGGGGCCGCCGTTCGTCGGCCCCGGCCGGGTGGTGAGGGGTCCGATCACCGGCCTCGGTGAAGTCATGGCGGTCCAGGACAACTCGCGGAAGGCGATCGACCTCGGCGCGGCCGCCGAATTCAGCGTCGTCGCTGTCGAGACGGTCCCGGCCCCCGAGGTCGGGGCGGTGATCGAGGTCCACAAGGGGGGCAAGGGCGGCCCGGTGCTGTGCGGGACCTCGGCCCGGCTGCCGTTCCAAGAGGCGGAGGCGGTGGCGACGCCCTCGAACGAACCGCCGGCGAGGACCCGTCCCGCGACCTCGCAGGCCGAACGGACCATCACCCTGGTCACGCGGACGATGGCCAGGGGCCCGCGCACTGTCCGCCTGCGCCTAAACGACAAGGAGAGCCTGTTCCGAATCGGGGGCGACCTCGACGTCGCGGGTGGGCCGCGCGGCGCCGGCAAGGCGATCCGGCCGCCTCGGGCCTCCATCGGCAAGGCGCTCGCCGAGAGCGCATCCGAGGCCGGCGTGGGCACCCGCATGCTGGATATCCCCGCCCCGCCTGGTAACGCCGTCCGTCGGATGGACATGCAGCCGGATCGGTTCGCCGGGATCCTCGGCGTCGGCTTCTCGCCGGACGGCTCGCTGATCGCGCTGGGCTTGCAGGAGTCGATTCGGGTCCACGACGTCTCCAGCGGCCGATTGGTCAAGGAGCTGGCCCAGCCGCAGGCGACGCACCTCGCCTTCTCCGCGAACAACGCCAGGCTGATCGCCTACTCCGCCAGCTACCCGGATACGAGGAACATCGCGCGACCGGCCTCGGTGCGTGCGATCGGGCCCGTGTGGTGGGACCTGAAGACTGGGACGACCGCATCGCCGGCGTCGATCACCCAGATCGAACGCGGCGTGCCGGTCGAGTGGATCTCGGCCGACGGCCGGTTCATCGCGGCCTTCTCGATCGGATTCCAGTGCTGGGACCTCCGGAGCGGCGCGGAGGCGATGAAGCTCGACACCAATGGCCGGGTGGGAACGCCGAGCCCGACGCCCGACGGCACGCGCCTGGTCAGCCTCTACTCGCCGAATGGGTCCTCCCCCGCGCGCACGGTCCGCGTCCACGAGATCGCCACCGGCCGGTTGCTGGCCGAGATGGACCTGGCGGGGATGACCCTGGTCGGCCTCTTGCCCGGGACCTTGACGTGCGTCTGCGAGGCCGCGGATGGCGCGATCGTCGTCCGTGACCTGAAGGCCGGCAAGGAGCTGCGCAGGGTGACGCCGCGGCCGACTACGGCGACGTCCACGCCGCTGCCATCGGGAGATCTCAAGCCTCCGCCGCCGGCGGCGAGCCAGTTGACTGCTGACGGCAAGCGACTGGTGAAGCCGATGATCGGCGGCGGGTTCGCGCTCCTCGACCTCGCGTCGGGGGCCGAGATTGCCCGCTACAAGCCGCGCGAGACCGGCGCGGCCGGGTGGAACGACAACCTTGTGCTGGCCCCTTCAGGCCGGGTGGCCGCGATCTACTCCGGTCGAGACGTCTATCTCTGGACGCTCGCAGGTCGATCTCCCCGCCAGCCCGAAGTGGCGGCGCGGAAGCCGGAGGTGCCGCTGGTGCGCGAGCTCCCCGGGCCGGCGACCGCCGTGTCGGTGGGCGGGGCCGGCCGATACCTCCTCCTGACCCTCGGTGGAGCGCGCCAGCTCGTCGTCTTCGACCTGAACGCGGCCGAGATCGTCAAGACCGTCCCCCTGGCGACTGGCAAGGCTCTCGTCGCCGCGGGTGCCAACAAGTTCGTGATCGCCGATCCCGAGGCGCGGCTCATCGAGCGATGGGACCTCGGCACGCTGGCCCGCGAGGGCAAGCCCCAGCCCTTGCCGTTCGACGGCGCGCCCGAGGCCATCGTCCTGGGCGCCGATTCGGAGGGGCCGCTGCTGGCCGCCTGGCGCCCTTCGCCCGACGACGGAAGGGCCGGCCGGTTCAGCTTCATCGACCTCGCGACGCTCCGGGTCCTGGCTGTCCCCGCGATCGCGCTCCAGGGGGGGGGCGAAGCGGGCCTGGCCGCCTCGGGGGGCGATTTCGCGGTGGCACGCGGGGGGCGGCCGAGCCGGACGGTCCTCCGCGCCTCGTTCGACGGCTCGGTGTTCACGATCGGGCTGGCCGGCAACTCGCATGCTGAGTGGGCCGTCAAGGCGGAGGCCGGGGTCCTGACCTTGAGCCAGGACATGGGCGTGCCGGTGGCGTTCGGTACGGCGCTCTACATGATCCCCAGCTCGGATGGCCGGCGGGTCATCGACGGCCGGACGGGGGTCCGCGAGGCGGTGTTCCTGGAGACGCCCTTCGGCGCGCGGGCGCGGCTGATGCCCGAGGAGCAGCGACTGCTGCGATTCCCCACGACCGACCCGCGGCTGGACATCAGCCTCCGCGCGGCCGACGCGATCACCGTCCTCCGCGCCGGGGACGGGACGAGGTTCCTGACCGTCGTCGGCCTCGGCGAGATGGCCGGCGTGCTCCAGAAGGGCGATATCGTTCGGGACGGGATCAGCCTGGAGAACCGCTACCACCTCGTGCCGGCCGCGAAGCTGCTCGTGACCATCCCCCCGACGAACGACCGCCTCGTGCTGCGTCGGCTCGATATCCCCCCGGCGGCCGGGCGCTGATGGGATGCGTGACCGTTCCTGCGCGGGATGCGGCCTCGTTCGCATCACGGATCATCGATGACCGCCTGCTTGTGCAATGCGTGTTGCGGGCGTCGGTGTGATCGACTGAAGCATCGCTCGGCGAGGGGATATTGCATAGGCCCCCGGTGATTCCGGCGCCTGCGCGCTCCCGGGCGAAAGCGGCGTCTCGGACTTACCGGGGGTAACTCCTCACATCCGCCGAACTGGGCCGCGCCATCAGCCATGTCCGAGCCGCTTCGGAGTGGTGAGCTCGGCCGGATACTTCACGACGCCACGATGCGACGAGGCCGCCAGCTTCCGGAGTCGTGTCAACTCCGCCTCGTCGGCCCAGAGAATCCAGAGATGTTGCTCGGGCGTCCTCCGCGATCGGACCCACCCCCGCCGCGCCCAGTTGGCGAGCTTCCCAACGGTGACCGGTATGGCTTCGGCCAGACTCGGCAGCCACCATTCGTGCGGACTGAGTCGCTCCGTGTGCGCCTCCGATCGCGCCAGGCCGCGACGCACCATGAGCTGGCGGACCAGGTCAGGGAAGAATCCGCGGCGCCGCCTCGGAGGGCTGAACCCCTCCCGGTTGAGCGCGTCGGCGATCTCGGCCGTGGTGTGGCCTTCGTCGCGCAATGCCGCGATCCGGTCCATCAGCTTGTCGAGGTCGCGGAGCTGCTCGTAGGACCGGACGGGACGGACGACCTCGTGCCGACTGGTGAAGCCACCTCGCCAGTGGATCGTGACGCCCACGTATTCGCTGTCGCGCTCGACGTGGACGACGACCTTGTCCACCAGATGCCGGACGATCTCCTTGCGATCCCGATGGGTCGTGCCGGGGGCGTTCCAGAGCCCGTGGACGTCGCCGGAGAGCGCAGTGATCCGGGCCCGCTCGTCCGGCGAGAGTTGCGGCGGCTACTCGCGGAGGAACCGATCGTAATCGTCGCGGACCTGCCGCTCGGCCTGCAACGCCTCCTCCCAACGCCGCTCCAGGGAGGGGGCCACGAGGCGATTCTCCGGATCCACGGCCCGGTGGCGCCGTTCGGCGTACTCGGCCTCGTACCGGGCCCGCTCTAACCGCTGTCTCCAGTGCCTGTCCAGGCGGGCACGTTCTCGCCGGGCGTCCTCGAGCGCCCGACAGCTCAACTCCAGCGCGGCGGGCTCCAAGGCGCGAAGGACCTGCTCTGCCACGAGGGCATCGACCGGCCCGGCCCGGAAGCCGAAACAGGTCTGCTCGCCCCCCACGTACAGATGGCGTGCGCACCGGTAGTACGCCTTCTCGTTGGACCGATAGTCCGTCTTGAGGCGGCGGCCGCACTCGCCGCAGACGATGATGCCGGCGAGCAGCGCCGGGCCGTTGCGAGGATTCCCCTTCGAACCGGGCCCCCATCCGTGCTCGCGCATCCGCTCCTGGTTCGCCAGATAGCGCTCCCAGGTGATGTAGGCCGGCAGGCAATCGTGCTTCAGGACCTTCCACCGCTCCATCGGCACCCACTTGCCGGGGCGCGTGCGCTTCCCGGCGTCCGTTCGGACCCGCTCGTGCGGTCGGCGGCCGAAGGCATAGGCCCCCGCGTACATCGGGTGCACCAGGATCTGGCGGACGCTCACCATGGTCGGCCGCCGCCATTCCAGGTTGCTGCGGTTGGGCCCGTGGAAGGGGCGAATCCCCAGCCGGATGTTGTTGCGCACCAGGTAGTGGAAGACGCCCCAGGCGCTGCCGATCTCGTCGTACTTGTCGAAGACCAGGCGGATGACGTCGCGGACCTGCTCGTCGGGGTCCAGGGCGACCCGATCCGGGGAGAGCTTGACATAGCCCAGCGGCACGTGGTGGAAGAGCTCGCCGCGCCGGGCCTTGTGCGACCAGCCTCGCTCCAATCGATTTCTCATAGTAACAAGCTCAAATTCGCTGATTGTCCCCTTCAGGCCGAGCAGGAGCCTGTCGTTGCTGTCCTGAGGGTCGTAGACGCCGTCCTCGTCCGCGAGGACCGTCCCGAAGACGACGCACATCTCCAGGAGGTTGTGCCAGTCCCTGTTGTTGCGGGCGATGCGGCTCATCCCGATGCCGAGGATCAGGCCGACATGCTCCACGGTCACCTCGGCCAGGAGGCGCTGGAATCCGCCCCGCCCGTCGGCCGAACGACCGCTCAGGCCCTGATCCTCGTCGATGACCAGGACGCGCTCCCTGGGCCAGCCCAGGGCGACCACATGGTCGGCAAGGGCATACTGCCGCTCGCGCGATTCGCGATGATTGAGGACCTGCTGCGGGTCGGATTGGCGGATGTAGACGACGGCGAGGCGATCGAGGTGAAGATCGAGGATTTTGGGCGATCGCAAGGCGGCGGGCCGGCCGGGCCTAACGGGAGTTCGATCCTCGGCCGAGCTCGGGGCTGTCCGTGTGGTCTGATCAAGCGCGCTCACGATCGCCCTCCTTCCCGGCGAGAGGGCTCGGCAGTTGCTGCGCGACGACGCGACAGAGCGTCAGGAGCGTCCGATCGCGATCGGATGGACTGAGGGCTTCCCAGAGCCGCGTGAGAGGAGCCGGCGAGCGCCCCCTTCAGCGGGCGCGGGGGGGGCTGGTCGGGACGAGGTGTGTCGCATGAGGACTCTCCGTGCTGAGATGAGACCGTTCCCGGCGGAGCCGGCACCAATCGGCCAGCCTCAGGAGCGCCGGGACCCCGATTATGGGGGGCCCCTCCGCGGATCGACAAGGCTGGACTTCAGGGGTAGTCTGATTGCGTCTTCTGCGGCGCCCCGGGGCGCAACGTGGTCTTTGCGCGCTCCGCAACTCGCGCGAGGCGGCGGCCCAGCGTATCCTCGACCGCCTCGGCGTGGCGTGGCGTGGCGTGGCGCGCTGGACGGGCGGCTGGCGGCCAGGACGGACGCCTGACGCCCGTCGCGCTCGTTCGACCGATCAGCTCGACGGAGTGTCCGTCCCGGACGGCTCCGAGGCCGTTCTCGGGTGGGGGAAGGCCCGCCGATTCGAGGTCTCAAACCGTGGGCATTGCCCACCCGAAGTCACTCAACTGCCCCTCTCGGAGAGACCTTGAGCTCAAGCCATCTCGCGCTCGCGGACGGTGACGTACACCTCCTGGCAGGCCTCGGCGACCTTCTCGCCGAGCCCCTGGTGCTTGCTCTCGAGCTGGCCGGAGTACATCGTGAGCACCTTGCAGAGGAAGGCGCCGTGGCAGGCATCGGCCTCGTGGACGAGCTGGTCGAGGGACTCCTCGATCTGGTCGGCGAGGTACAGGAGGAACTGGGCCTGGCCCTTGATCTCGGCGAGCGAGCGCCGCAGCTCGGGCGACGTGGAGCCGCGGCGGGCCGCCTGGCTGGTGCTGCCGTCGAGCTCGTCGCGGGGGGCTTCGAGGGTGCGCATGGTGGAACCTCCGGTGGAACCGTTGCGGGACGAGGTCATGCGAATTCCCCCCGATCGGGCGCGTCGAACGACCCGTCGACGAGGGCCTCGAGCTCACCGCAAAGGTCGCCCACGAGGCGCATGTTCTGGCTCTCTTGCCGCAGGTTGGCGGCATGCATCTCGACGAGCTGGCGGATGAAGATCCGCGTGCCGGGGTCGGTCTCGTCCCGGTAGCGCTCGGCGTCGGCCACGGCGGCGCGGACGAGGTAGTCCATGAACTGGAGCTTGCCACGAATCGCGACGCACAGACGGGAAAGCTGCGTCTTCTCGGCCGAATCGGGTTCTGCTGTGAGCTGGGACATCCTTTTCGCATCTCCCCGATCAAGAGGTGGGCGCCAGGCTGGCGGGCCGCGGCGTCCCTGCCGGTTGCTGGTCTGCCGCGCAGGTGTCCCTCGGTGGAAGTGACCGCCCGGGCGACGTGGTTCGGCGTCAACGAGGTACGCCAGTCGGCCCTAGATTAATCGTCGAGCGGCGAGTTCGCAAGCGGAAACGGGCCACCCGGGCCGCCGGCACGCCGGCCTGGTCCGGCGGGGTCCTGGCCGGTTCCCTTCTCGCGCCGGCTCGGGTAAAAGGGGATCGGCCTCGATCGAGTCGTCGCAGGCATAGAGGCTCGAACGAAAGGGGACAGGCACCTCGAAGACTCCGAGCCGTTCCCCATCTCGTTCGGGCGTGTCAAACTCCCGGGAGACTTCAACGATGTCGCGTGGAATGAGTCGTCGCGATCTGCTCATGGCCGGCGGGGCCGCCTGGCTGGGCGCCGGCGCGATGGGGCAGTTGCTGGCCGCACCGCCGCTGGGCACCCCCAAGAAGGTCCTGTTCTTCATCAAGAGCGCGGGCTTCCCGCACTCGGTCGTCACCCGCAGGGGCGACAGGCCCAGCCTGGCCGAGCGGGTGCTCACGAAGGCCGGCAAGGAGAACGGGTTCGAGGTCGTCGCCAGCAAGGACGGCCGGATGTTCGAACCCGACAAGATCGGCGAGTGGGACGCCTTCGTCTTCGAGACCACCGGCGACCTCACCACCGAGGGCCAGGGCGAAAAGAGCCCGCCCATCTCGCCCGACGGCGAGAAGGCCCTGTATGACGCCATCCGCGGCGGCAAGGGCTTCCTCGGCATGCACTGCGCCACCGACACCTTCGGCCATCACGGGCGCCGCAACAAGGGCGCCGAGGACCCCTACATCCAGATGATCGGCGGCGAGTTCGTCTCCCACGGCGCCCAGCAGGAAGTCGAGATCGACGTGGTCGATCCCAAGTTTCCCGGCATCGCCGAGGGCTTCGGCAGTTCGGGCAAGTCGTTCCGGCTCACCGACGAGTGGTACGCGCTCAAGAACATGCCCGACGACCTGCACGTCATCCTCGTGCAGAAGACCGCCGGCATGAAGGGGAACATGTACCAGCGGCCGGATTTCCCGATGACCTGGGCGAGGATGCACGGCAAGGGCCGCGTCTTCTACACCTCGATGGGGCATCGCGAGGACGTCTGGGAAAACCCGATGTACCAGGGCCTCCTCCTCGGCGCCCTGGGATGGGCGACCGGCCGGGTCGAGGTCGACGTCCAGCCGAACGTCCGCCAGGTCACGCCGCACTACGACCAGCTCCACGCCTGACCGATCGGATCGGGCGGGGGACGACATACGGGCAGGGCCGCCGTGCCGAAGGGGCGGCTCCGCCCGGCCGCCCGCGTCAACCCGGCTGGATCGACTTGCCGCCCGGCGAGACGGTGAAAACCAGCGGCGGTGCCCCGGCGGAGCCGATGACCGCGGCCGAGACGGTGATCCGACCGCCCCGTGGGAACGTCTCGATACCCGCGAAGGCGATCTGGACCGAGTCGCCTCCGGCGGACTCCACCACGCTGAAACCCGTGATCGGGAGCAGCGAGACGCTCCCGCCCTTCTTGCCTTTCCGCCTCGACGCGGCATCGACCTGGTAGTTGGTTCGATCCTCCGCCGCGGTCGGGTCCCCCGGGCCGCTGAACGTCAGGGTAAAGCCCGTCAGCCGCGGTTTGCCGACTGGCTTGCCTTTCCGGTTCTTCTTGCGCTGGAAGATCGCTCCGTCGCCGATCACCATCACCGGCGGCGGCGATGGGATCGGCGTCGGGCTCGGGCTGGGCGATGGGGTCGGTGTGGGGCCGGGTGATGGCGTCGGTGTCGGACTCGGGGAAGGTCTCGGTGTCGGGCTCGGGCTCGGGCTGGGCGATGGGGTCGGGCCCGGGGACGGCGACGGTGTTGGTGACGGCGTGACGCCGGACCCGGAAACATTCATCGGGATGGTCGTCGTCGTGACGGACGGCAAGACGCTGCTGGTCGCCAGGATGGTGTAGCCGGTCGCCGCCTGCGCGAGCGTGAGCCCCGCGAAGACGGCTATCCCACCGCTGGCGTTCAGGTTCGTCGTACCGCCCAGGGTGCCGCCGCCGGGGTCGTTGCCGAGGGTCAGCGCCACAGGGCCGTTGAAGAGGCTGTCCGCCTGGCCGTCGGGGTACTCCGCGGCGACGGTCAGGCCGAAGCCGGATCCGGCCGCGACGATCGCGGGCGGTTGCCGGGTCACCGCCAGTGTGTCGACGGTCCAGCCGACGTCGGCGAGTCCCGCCCAGTCGAGTGGCGTGAGGAACTTCTGCTGACCGGCGCTGATGACGCCGTCCATCAGCGGCTCGACGCCGCCGGAGTGCAGGCCGCTCGCCCAGGATCCGCCTCCGGCCTGTAGTGGTACCGGGCCGCCGAAGACCGCCTCGGCATGGGGACCGTCGAAGGCCCGGCCGGAGGCGCCGACGTTGGATTTCCACGAGGGCGCGATCCCGAAACCCACGAGGGTCGCGAGTGCCTGGAGGGCCGCCGTCAGGAAGTCGTACTGATTCGCCGCGGGCAGGTTGGCCGTGCCGCCGAAGCTCCAGTTCAGCCCGGTCGAGAACGCGATGGAGCCCCCGGTCGGCGCAGTGCCCGACTGGTCGCGCGTCGCCACGAGTGTGCCCCACGCCGTGGAACCGCCCTCCGAATAAGCCGCGGTCGCATCCTGGTAGACGCCCGTGGCCGACGCACCGCCGACGTAGACGACGACGGTGTTGGCCGGGATGGTCGGGTTCGTCAGGCTGAAGCTCGAGGAAGGGTTGCTCGGGTCCTGGATGGTCTGCGTCCAGGTGTTCCCCTGGCCCGGGTCCGGTACGATCGCGGCCAGGCTGTCGTGGAGCTGGCTGCCCAGGATCTGTCCGGCCTCCTGGAGTACCGCCGCGGCCTGCGGGTGGGCGGCGAAGAACCCCGAGGTATCGTGGCTCGCGTCGAACGTGATGGTGATCCCCGAGGACGTGCTGCTCGACACGTCCAGCGGCCCGGTCGTTACCGAGGGAAGGCCGCCGCCCGAGGCGACGAGCGTCAGGCCGGTCGCGGCCCGGTCGAGGATCGCCGCCGGGAATGTGGCGACGCCGGCCGTCGCGGCGGACTTCACTGTGCCGCCGAGCGAGACGCCGACGGCGCCCGAGCCGACGGCGAGCGAGACCGTCGCACCGAACGTCGGGTCGACGTTGCCGAAGCGGTCCTCCGCCGAGACCGCGAGCGGGAACGGCTCGCCGGCGAGGACGACGGCCGGAGGTTCGGTCGTCACCACGAGCCGGCTGGCCGCGGCCGCGTCGACGGCGAACGGGGCGGTGGTTCCGGAGGCGAGCGTGCCGGCCCCGGCCTGGAGCGTCTGGCTGCCGCCGGCAACGTCGAGCGTCAAACCCGAGAACGTCGCCATGCCGTCCGAGGCCCGGGCTGTCGTCGTCCCTCCCAGCGCCTGGCCGGCGGGCGTGTTCCCCGGGGCGAGCGTGATCGTTCCGGCGTAGCTGGAATCGACGTTGCCCAGGTTGTCCTCGGCCGAGACTGTCAGCCCGAAGCCCGAGCCGGCGGTCACCGACGCCGGCGGCCCGGCCGTGACGACGAGATGCGTCGCCTGCCCCGCGGGAGTCACCCCGAAGGCGGATGTTGAGCCCGATGGCAGCCCCGGACTGGAGAAGCCGATCGTCAGCCCGCTCGCGACCGCGTCCAGGGACAGTCCGGCGAACACGGCCACGCCGTCCTTCGCCGTCGCGGTGAGCGTACCGCCGAGCGTTCCTCCGCCCGATCCCGATGCGAGATTCAGGGTCACCGTCCCGCCGAACAGCGGGTCAACCTGTCCATCAGGGTCCTCGGCCGATATCGTCAGGCCGAAGTCAGTGCCGACGGTGACGAGCTGCGGGGGCCCCGCGGTGACGGCGAGGTGGTCGGTGATCCAGCCGATATCGTTGAGGCCGGCCCAGTCGAGCGGCGTGAGGACGCCCGAGCCGGTGTCCGGGGTCATCAGCGCGACCTGGCCGTCGGACACGGTCCCGGCCGCCCAGTGGGTCTGCGGGCGGCCGATCTCGACCCCGCTGCCGGTGTCGAGCGGGACGGGTCCGCCGTAGGCCGACTCGGCGTGGGCGCCGGTGAAGACGCTGGTTGCGGCGTCGACATTCGCGAACCACGAGCCGGCCGTCCCCACGCCGAGGACGTGGCACAGCTCGTGCAGCGCGACGCCGAGAAAGCTGGAGCCCGGCTGTCCGGAGAAATCCCAGGTGACCGCGGTGTTGAACGACACCGAGCCTCCCCACGGGCCGAACCCCGACGGAGGCGTCGCGAGCGCCCCGGCCTGTCCGCGCGCGGCGACCGTCGAGAGCCACGAGCTCAGGCCCGAGTCGGTGTAACCGCCCGGTCCACCCAGGCCGTCCCAGCTTACTCCGGTCGTACCCCCCACGTAGACGACGATGGTGTCCGCGGGCACGCTCAGGTTGGAGACGTCGATATTCTGGCTGGGGTCGCTGGGGTTGAATGTGACCGCCGTCCAGGTGTCGCCCGCGCCGGGGTCGGGGTTGATCGGGGCCAGAGAGTTCTGGAGCACGCTGCCGAGGATCTGCCCGGCCTCCTGGATCACCGTCATGGCCTGGGGATTCGCCGCGAAGAAGCCCGAGTTATCGTGGGAGTCGTCGAACTGGAAGGTGATGCCGCCGGAAAGCAGGACGCGGGTCTCGAACACGTCGAAGACCGGCCGGTGGCGGCTTGCATGCCGGCGCGGCCGGCCAAAGGACGGGGAGCCCGCGCGAGGGCGTCGAGTATTGCGGCGTTCGTGCATCGATCGGCCTCGCAGACTTCGCGAAGGGGATCGTGTCGGATCGGTCACGGCGGCGTCATTCGTCGGTCGTCCACCTGCGGGATTCGACAGGATCCCGGGAGATCGGTCGTCGCCGCTCGATCTTAACCGGCTGGCGGTGGCGTCGGGAAGCGGCCGCGATCCATCCGCGACGGCCAAGGATTCACCGATCCGGACCGGACGCTGTAGTATAGAGCCACCGCGCGTCTCGCGACGGCCGCGGGGACATGTGTTCGACAAGCCGGCAGTATCCGTACGAGGAGGCGTCCACCGATGGGCCGATTACGACGACTTGCCGGCCACGGCACTCCGATCGTGCTGGCCGTCGCGGTGCTGGCCGCGGCGGCTGACGCCGCGATCGCCCAGGATGTGGCGGTAGCCGGAAAGGCGGCCGACGGGTGGACGACCGCCGCGCCCCGGGACGAGATCCGCCCGACGTTCGCCCGCGAGGACAGTGGCGGCGTGGACGGCCGCGGGAGCCTCGTGATCCGGGCCGATCGGCGGGAGGGGCTCGACGGCTGGTGGACGCGGACGTTCCCGGTCGTCGGCGGCCGGACGTACCGCTTTCGGGCCGCCTATCGCGCCGAGGGGGTCGCCACGCCCAGGCGGAGCGTCGTGGCCCGGATCGTCTGGACCGACGCGCGGGGACGGAGGATCCCGCTCGAGCCGCAACCGGTCACGAAATACCTCGTCGGGGCCACCGTGATGGCCGAGCCCGAGTTCCCGACCACCCGGGGCGAGGATCGCGACGGCTGGACCGAGGTCTCCGACACCTACGAGGCCCCGGCGCGGGCCGAGCGGGCGAACGTCGAGCTGCACCTGCGCTGGGCGCCCGAGAGCACGTTGCGCTGGAGCGCGATCTCGTTCGCCGAGACCAGTCCCGCTCCGCCGCGACTCGTCCGGCTGGCGACCGTCCACTTCCGCCCCACCGGCGGCCGGACGCCGGCTGACAACCGGAAGATGTACGAGCCCCTCATCGCCGAGGCCGCCCGGCGCAGGGCCGACCTGGTGGTGCTCGGCGAGACGCTCACCTACGTCAACCTCGGCAAGTCGTTCGCCGAGGTGGCCGAGCCGGTCCCCGGCCCGTCGACCGAGGACTTCGGCCGCCTGGCGAAGAAGCACAACCTCTACATCGTCGCCGGCCTGGTCGAGCGGGACGGCCATCTGGTCTACAACGTCGCCGCGCTGATCGGCCCCGACGGCCGGCTGGTCGGCAAGTACCGCAAGGTCTGCCTGCCGCGCGGCGAGATCGAGGCGGGAATCGCGCCCGGGTCGGATTACCCGGTCTTCTCCACGCGGTTCGGCAAGGTCGGCCTGATGGTCTGCTACGACGGCTTCTTCCCCGAGGTCGCCCGCGCCCTCACCAATCACGGCGCCGAGGTCATCGCCTGGCCCGTCTGGGGCTGCAACCCGCTGCTAGCCCGCGCCCGGGCGTGCGAGAACCACGTGTATCTCGTCAGCAGCACGTATGAGGACGTCTCGCGCAACTGGATGATCTCGGCGATTTACGACCACGCGGGGGACCCGATCGCGACAGCCAGTGCCTGGGGCACAGTGGCGGTCGCCGAGGTCGACCTCGACCGGCGGCTACACTGGGCGAGCCTCGGCGACTTCAAGGCCGAGATCCCCCGCCATCGGCCGGCGGACCCTGATGCGACCGTGCCGCCGCGTAACACCGGACGTACAGGCCCCTGAGCGGACGCCCGCCGGTATGCATTCACGTCCCGCGCGAACCGCCCTCGGCCAGTGGGGGGCGCCCTTTCGCTGGTCTCCACCTGTCCCGTCCCGCGTTGGGCATCCGACGCCGGATCGTGTAGGATGATCCTTTGTCGAATGTCGACGAGAATCCAGCACCCCGGGAGTTGATGCCATGGCCGTCCTGCGCCCTCCCGCCAGGCCCGCGGAGTCGCCCCCAACCGATCCCTCTGGCGCGGTCCCCCCGCTGGAGAACGGCGACCGCCTGTCCCGCGCCGAGTTCGAGCGCCGCTACGACGCGATGCCAGCGCTGAAGAAGGCCGAGCTCATCGAAGGGGAGGTCTACGTGGGTTCTCCCGTAGGGTACAGGCGGCATGGCAAGCCGCACGGTCAACTGATGACCTGGATCGGGACCTATGCCGCCGGCACGCCGGGCCTGGGCGCCGGCGATAATGCCACCATCCGCCTGGACCTCGACAACGAGCCTCAGCCCGACGTCTTCCTGGCGATCGAGCCGGAATACGGCGGACGCGTCGTGATCAGCGAGGACGATTACATCGAGGGTGCCCCCGACCTGATCGCCGAGGTGGCCGCCAGCAGCGTCAGCTACGACCTGGGCAAGAAGCTGCACGTCTACCGTCGCAACGAGGTTCGCGAGTACATCGTCTGGCGGGTC
Source organism: Planctomycetales bacterium (assembly GCA_027452145.1). GTDB lineage: Bacteria > Planctomycetota > Planctomycetia > Isosphaerales > Isosphaeraceae > JAKAUH01. The sequence continues at coordinate 6,302 of DAIDHB010000481.1, read as the reverse complement.
CAGGATCGCGCGGTCGACTGGTTCGTGCTCCGGGAGGGGACCTACGAGCGACTGGCCCCGGGGCCCGACGGCCTCCTGCGCAGCGAGGTCTTCCCCGGGCTCTGGCTCGACCCGGCCGCCCTGGTGCGCGGCGACCTGGCGACGGTTCTGGACATCGTCCGCCAGGGCCTGGCCTCGCCCGAGCACGCCGACTTCGTCGCCCGCCTGCCGCGTGCGTGAGGCCACACCGGGCCGTTCCGAGATATGATGAAGCGCACCAGCCCGTGCGCCCGCCCGCGGAGGACGCGACCATGGCGATCGGCTCTCGACTGCTCTACACGGCCGAGGAGTTCGGCCGACGTCCGGATCCCGGCTATCCGGAGGAAATGGTCCGCGGGAGGATCGTGAAGATGCTGCCACCCGGCGGCCGCCATGGGAAAGTCTGCCTCAACACAGGATACGAGCTGAGGCGATTCCTCGACGACCACGATCTCGGCCACGCCCTGAGCAATGATTCGGGCGTGATCACCGAACGCGGGCCGGACACGGTCCGAGGGGCCGATGTCTGCTTCTACAGCTATCAGCGGGTCCCCAAAGGGCCGCTCCCGGCCGGCTACCTCGACGTCGCGCCCGATGCGGTCTTCGAGGTCCTCTCCTCCGGCGACCGCTGGCGTGAAGTCCTGCGCAAGGTGACCGAGTATCTGGACGCAGGCGTCCAGGCGGTCGTCGTCCTGGACCCCGAGCGTCGCAAGATCCATATCTTCGAGGGCGATGAACCGACCCGCATCCTGACCGACCAGGATGAGCTGACGCTGCCGGGGGTGCTGGGCGAATTCCGCGTCCCGGTCCGTCGATTCTTCGATTGAGCCGGTGCCAGGTTGCCCGTCCAGGACCGGGGAGTCACAAGCGTGAGCGAGGCCTGAAGGTCCTGGAAGCTCTTCTGGACCCGAGCCTGAAGAATGTCCCCGTTCCGAGTCCCTGGACTACCGACTGGGCAGAACAATGATGTCAGTGCCTGTAGAGTAATGATGCCAGTTCCGGAAGGATGGATCGGATGTCGAACTTCATGCTTCGGCGAGATGTCAACAAGGATCGTAGCTTCGTCCACGTCGTCAATTTCTTAACTGCTTATCAAATCATGTCGCTGGAGGATGCAGTACCGCTGTTTAAGGCATTCCATTTAAGAAGTGAGGACGTTGTAGTGGGTATACCAGATGCATTGGACTCCAGATTTAATCAGGCGTTGGACGCCGTAAATCTGCGTTACGAGAAGATTTAGGGTAAACAGGAAAGACCCTTGTGGGAGTAACGGGGGACCGTGGCGTTTGAGTTGACAGGGGGTGGACGACCCGGCTAATCGAGGACCAGGGCGGACAAGAGCGTCAGGGGGTTGAATCGACAGTTGCCGCAGCAGGCAAATGGGCAAGAGCCGATCAACAACCGTCGGACATTCGCTCCCCACCGGCTGGCCCGATCCGCCCGTCTTGGCCCCGTCTGCCGCCGGACGGAACCCGGCGGACATCACTCGCCCGACCGCCGGCAGCCAGGCCGGCGGGGCGGGATCGGATCGAGCGGAAAGGTCCCTGACCGAAAATCCGTCGGGATGCATTCACTACCCGCGCGGATGGCGCTCGCTGATCGCGGGCGAGCTGGTCCGCCGGTCGCGGCGGGCCGGTCGATCGGCCTTGCCAAGAATCGCCCGAAAGTCCAGAATGATATCATCCGCCCCCGGCGATCGGGCCGGTTGGGACGGGATGAGACAGGATCGGACCGATCCGATCCGATCGGACCTGCCCGGTCAGCCCTCCGATTCGCCGCCTCGCGGCAAACGGCCCGAGGGATGGGGGCCGGCGTGGACGGAACCTCGCCCTTCCGATAGCCCCCTGACGGAGTGATCAGGTCATGGCGGTTGCCCCCTTGCCAGCGTCGGCTTCCCGGCCCGCGCCCGAGGCCGGTCCGACGCCGGTCACCCGCCTCGGCGAGCAGGTCTTCGACGCCGTCGCCGAGATCGGCGACGTGGCACGCTTCTCGGTCCTGACCCTCGTCTGGATCGTCCGCAAGCGGTCGCGGTGGTCGGTCCTCGTGCCGATCTTCTACGCGATTGGGGTCAAGAGTGTCTCGGTCGTGGCGATCACCGGGACGTTTATCGGCATGGTGCTGGCGGTCCAGGCGCACCACCAGTTCGCCATGATGGGGCTGGCGACCCGGCTGGGGTCGGTCATCAACATCTCGATCGTCCGCGAGCTCGGACCCGTGCTGGCCGCCACGATGCTCGCCGGCCGGGTCGGATCGAGCATGGCCGCCGAGCTCGGCACGATGCGCGTCACCGAGCAGATCGACGCCCTGTCGGCGCTGGGGACCAACCCCATCTATTACCTCGTCGTGCCCCGGTTCCTGGCCTGCGTGCTTTTGATCCCCCTGTTGACGCTCATGGGCGACTTCATGGGAGTCATCGGCGGCGCGGCCGTCTCGACGCAGATCCTCAACGTCGACTCGTTCGCGTACTGGAAGCACACGCGCGACTTCGTCGACAGCCTGGATATCTTCGCGGGCGTGTTCAAGAGCTACTTTTTCGGCGCGGGGATTGCCCTGATCAGTTGTCATCGGGGGTTCAATTCCCGCGCGGGCGCGGAGGGGGTCGGCCGGGCCGCCACCGAGGCGTTCGTCTTCTCGTTCATCGTCATCCTGTTCCTCGATTTCGTCCTCGGACTCGGCTGGAACAGCGTCTACCAGGCCATCTATCCCCAGGCACAAGGGCTGCTATGAACCAGATCCCGGCGGCCGGAGGGGGTGCGGCGCAGGCGGAGGATCTGATCTCGCTCCGCGCGGTGGACATGCAGTTCCGCCAGCACACCGTTCTCCAGGACATTACCCTGGGCGTCCGCCGCGAGCAGACCGTTTGCATCATCGGCGAAAGCGGGTGCGGCAAGACGGTGATGCTCAAGTTGATCATCGGGCTGTTGAACCCGACGCGAGGCGCGGTCCATTTCGACGGGCGCGACATCGCCGGCCTGAATGGCAAGGAGCTGGTGGCGATGCGGCTGCGGTTCGGGTTTTTGTTCCAGATGGCGGCCCTGTTCGACAGCCTGTCGGTGTTCGACAACGTGGCCTTCGGGCTGAGGGAGCACCGGCTCTGCGCCGAGGAGGAGGTGCATCGGATCGTCCTCGATCGGCTCAAGGAAGTGGGCCTGCCCGAGGGGATCGAGCACAAGAAGCCGGCGGAGCTCTCGGGCGGCCAGCGGAAGCGCGTCGGCCTGGCGCGGGCGCTGGCGATCAACCCCGAGGTGATGCTCTACGACGAGCCGACGACGGGTCTCGACCCGATCATGAGCGACGTGATCAACGAGCTGATCCTCCAGACTCAGCGCAGCAAGCGGACCACCGGCGTGGTGGTGACGCACGACATGAAGACGGTCACCAAGGTGGCCGATCGCGTGGTGATGCTCTACCCACTGGCGCGGCTGGAGCCGGGGGAGTCGCAGATCCTCTACGACGGCCCGCCCGAGGGGCTGGAGACGGCCGAGGACCCGCGGGTCCGCCAGTTCGTCCGCGGCGAGGCCGGCGAGCGGCTCCGCGAGATGGCCATGCAGCGGGGCGCCGTCGGCGCCCGGTAGGGTGGGATCCGGTTCAGGCCGGCCGGCTCGATCGAGGCCGGCCGACAGATGCGAGGGCGATATGAACGAACGGGTCATGCAGTTCCGGATCGGCTTGTTCGTCATCGTCTCGGGACTGGTCCTGACGATGATGGTCGTCTGGTTCGGCGAGACGCCATCCCTGCTGCGCGACCAGGTGTATCTCAAGGTGCGCTATGCCGAGGCGCCCGGGGTGCTCGAGGGCGTCCCCGTCCGCAAGAGCGGCATCCGGATCGGCGAGGTGATGGCCATCGCCTTCGACGAGCGGCCCGAGCAGCCCGACGGCGTGATCGTCACCCTGGCGCTGGAGCGCCGGTATCGGCTCCGCAAGGGGTCCGTCCCCCGGCTGACCCGGTCGCTCATCGGCGACGTCGCCATCGACATGGAGCCCGGCACCGGGGAGGGCTTCATCGAGACCGGCAAGACGCCCTTGACCGCCCCATCGCCCATCGAGGGCCAGGTCGCCCCCGATCCGTCCAAGGCCCTTGCCGCCGCCACCAAGGCCTTCGAGAAGGCCGGCGACACGCTCGAGTCGATCAACGAGGCCGCCGCCGGGCTGTCCAAGCTCACCAAGAGCGCCGACAACCTCGACCGGCTGCTCACGACCTGGAACGGCACCGGCCAGGACGTCGCCGGCGCCGCCAAGAACATCCGGCGCCTGGTCGACGAGAACGGCGACAACTTCCGCGACGTCCTCGCCAAGATCAACGGGACCCTCGACCCCGAGACCCAGAAGGCCCTGCGCGAGGGGGTCGCCAAATTCTCCGCGGCCGCCGGACGGATCGACGCGGGGCTCGCCCAGCTCGACCCGGCGCTCAAGGATCTCGGCTCGCCGGTCAAGCACACGCCGACGACCGACATCGGCCAGGGTTTCCGCCGGCTCAACCTCGTGCTGGCCGACCTCGAGCTGTTGACCAGCCGCCTCCGCGCCCCCGGCGGCGGGCTCAATACCGACGGCAGCCTCCAGAAGCTGCTGGTACAAACCGACCTGCACGACAACCTCAATCGCATGGCGCTCTCGGCCAACCAGGCGTTCCTCCAGCTCCGCACCGTGCTGGCGACCCTCCGTACCTTCGCCGACAAGGTCGCCTCCGACCCGTCCTCGATGACGAGAGGGGCCTTCGGCCGCCAGTGACGGGCCGTCGCGATCGCCACCTCCGACACATCAGGGCCTCGGGTGCCGCCTTGACTTCGGCCTGTGATCCCTGTCTCATAAACCGAGACCGACCACACACCGGATCCGATGTCGACGCCCACTCACTCAACCCGCGAGGCCCCTGCCATGCGCCCGCCCAGCCGTCGCAACTTCCTCAAGGACAGCGCCGCCATCGCCGCCGGCTTCGCCGCCTTGCCGGCCGTCGCCCGCGGGGCCGATGAGCCCGGGAATGACAAGGGCGACACCAAACCGGCCGGGCCCAACGACGTGCTGCGGGTCGCCGTCTGCGGCGTCCACGGCCGCGGCATGGAGCATATTCAGGGCTGGGGCCGTCTCAAGAAGGACGTCAAGATCACCGCGATCTGCGACCCCGATCTGAAGGTCACCGGCAAGGCGGTCGCCGCGGTCAAGAGGCACAGCGGCGACGAGCCCAGGGTGGTGCAGGACGTTCGCAGGCTGCTCGAGGACAAGTCGATCGACGTGATCTCGATCGCCACGCCGAATCACTGGCACGCGCTCATGACCATCTGGGCCTGCCAGGCCGGCAAGGACGTCTACGTCGAGAAGCCGGTCAGCTACACCGTCAGCGAAGGCCGCCGGATGGTCGAGGCCGCGCGCAAGTACAACCGGATCGTCCAGACCGGCACCCAGTGCCGCAGCCACAAGGGCATCCAGGACGCGATGGCGTTCCTCCACTCCGGCAAGCTCGGCCAGGTTTTCCTGGCCAGGGGGCTCTGCTACAAGCGGCGCGACTCGATCGGCCACAAGCCCAATGAGCCGGTGCCCGCCGGCCTGGATTACGACATCTGGACCGGCCCCTCGCCGATGCACCCGTTCACTCGCAACCTCGTCCATTACAACTGGCACTGGAACTGGGACTTCGGCGCCGGCGACCTGGGCAACCAGGGCATCCACCAGATGGACCTGGCCCGCTGGGGCCTGGGCAAGAGCGAGCTGCCGAGGTCCGTCATGGCCTCGGGGGGGCGGTTCGGCTACTCCGACGACGGCCAGACGCCCAACACGCTCTCGGTCGCGTTCGACTACGGCGATTGCCAGCTCCAGTTCGAGGTCCGCGGCCTGATCACCAATGACGAGGAGAAGGTCCGGGTCGGCGACATCTTCTATGGCACCGAGGGCATCCTGGCCATCACCAGCTACACCGACTGGCAGGTGTATCTCGGCCACAAGCTCGAGAAGGGCCCCGGCGGCCACGGCGGCGGCGACCATTTCGCCAACTTCGTCGAGGCCGTGCGCTCGCGCGACCCGAAGAAGCTCAACGCCGACATCGAGGAGGGGCACCTCTCCAGCGCCTGCTGCCACCTGGGCAACATCGCCTATCGGCTCGGCCGCAAGCTGCACCTCAACCCCTCGACCGAGACGTTCGTGAATGACCCCGAAGCCGACGCCATGCTGACGCGTGAATACCGCGCGCCGTACGTCGTGCCCGCGAAGGTCTGATCGCCGCGTCTGCTGCGCTCACATTCTCGGGAGGGCGAGGCTCCGTGCGAGCCGATACGGAAAGCGGCTCGCACGGA
>DAIDHB010000480.1 GCA_027452145.1 Planctomycetales bacterium | reverse complement strand
GCCAGGTTGCGGCCGATCAGACCCGAGCCGCCCGTGATGAACACGCGCATGGTGAAGATTACCCTGGAAACGCGAGATTGCGAGGGAAAGGTCCCGCCATCATTGTGCACGCGATCGGGCATCGTCAAGAAGCCGGGCCGCCGATCGGGGCTCTCGTCAGCCGTTGAGCTGGCCATCGGATCGTCCAATCGGCGAAGGCCGCGCGATCATCAGCGGAAAGCCGGATGAAGAATCGCCCGGCTCATTGGCTGCGCCGGCCGCCTCGTGATACCATTCCGGAGTCCGGGCGCGAGGGTTCCGCGAGACCCGATCGGAGTTTTGCGAGACGCGCCTCCTCGCGGTCCTTGCCGACGCCCGGCCCGTCCCTGGTTCGCAATCGGAGAGCTGGCCGCCATGCCGCCCGACGTCCGGAGTTGGTTCGCCCTGTCCAGGATGCTGGACCGGTATCAGCGGAAGCTGCCGCTGGTCCTCGTCAACGGCCTGGCGGAGCAGCCCGAAAGCTGGTTTGCCAGCCGCATGCACCTCGCGCGATACTTCGACGTCAAGGTGCCCGAGATCCTCGTCTACGACGGCGACGCCCTCCACCGCCACATCCAGGGCGGCGGCACGGTCGGCGTGGAGTATCTGACCGATCGGCTGGAAGAATACCTCGACGAGTACGTCCAGCGGCCGCCCTATCACCTCGTGGCGTCCAGCCTGGGCTGCCAGGTGGTCGTCAGCTACGCCGTCCGCCGGCCCGAGCAGGTCTCGCGACTGGTGCTCATCGGCGCCTCGGGATTCCACGGCGACGAGAACCTGCCCGTGATGGACGGCGTCCGCCGCAGCGACTACCGCGCGCTGATCGGCTCGGTGTTCCACAACGGCCACTTCGTCAGGGATGAGCTGGTCGAGGCATTCCGCCGCAAGTTCGAGGACCGTCGATGGCGGCTGGGAGTCCTCCGGACCCTCCGCGGTACGATCGGCCACTCGGTGGCCGAGCTCTTGCCCCGGGTCGAGGCGCCCACCCTGGCCATCTGGGGCGCCGACGACCGGATCCTCTCGGACGTCGCCGGCTCGGTCCGCGCCGGGGCGAGAATCCCGCGCGTACTCCAGGTTGTGATTCCGCGCTGCGGCCACGCGCCGCAGATCGAGAAGGCCGGGCTGGTGAACCCCTTGATCTCGCGCTTCCTCCGCGGCAAGCTGCGCTCGGTCCACCCGGCGCTCGACTCGCGCCGATTCCTCGCCCGCGAAGCCTCGCCGCGCGGCGACCGCGCGTGGCTGCCGGCGGCCGCGGGCTCCTCGGTGATCCGATCGTCATGAGCGACCAGTCCCTGTTCCTCGGCAAGTTCGTCACCGGACTCTTTCGCGGCAACCCGATCGCGAGCATCGCGCCCTCGAGCCGCTGGCTGGCGCGGACGACCGTGCGCAACGTCGACTGGGATCGAGCCAGGACCCTTGTCGAGCTGGGCGCCGGGACCGGCCCGATCACGCGAGTCCTCGCCCAGCGCTCCCGGGCCGACTGCCGCGTCGTGGTCCTGGAGCGCGACCCCGATTTCGCCCGTCTCCTGCGCGAGCGGTTTGGCTCGGTGCGACAGCTCGAGATTGTCGAGGGGGACGTCCGGGACCTGGCGAGGATTCTCTCCGAACGCGAGATCGAGCGAGTGGATCACGTGATCTCGGGGCTGCCCACCCCGTCGCTGCCGCGCGAGGTCCGCGACGAGATGTTCCGCGTCGTGGGCCGGGCCCTCGCGCCCGAGGGGACCTTCAACCAGATCACCGAGCTGGCATTCGTTTACTGGCCGCTCTATCGCCGGTACTTCGAGCGGGTCGAGTTCGTCTTCGAGCCCCGCAACCTGCCGCCCTCCGGCGCCTATTTCTGCCGCGGCCCGAAGGAGGTCGGCTGACCCTCGATGGGCGGATTCCTCTCAGCCTGCGAGCGGATCGCGGCGATTGGCGCCGTGCGGGGCGCCGTCGACGCAGGGTTTCACCAGGCGTCGCAATGGCGTGTTCGTGCGCTGGATCGCCTCAACCCGGTCGCGACCCAGGAGCGGACGCTGCTCTCACTGATTCGCAGGGCTCGATGCACTCGCTTCGGCCGGGATCATCATTTTGACCGGATCGACGGCATCGCGGCGTTCCAGGCGGCCGTGCCGATCCGCTCCTACGAGCAGCTCTGGGAGGATTACCTCCGAGAGCCCTTCCCGCAATGGGACGACCTGACCTGGCCCGGTCGGATCCCGTACCTGGCGCTGACGAGCGGCACGACGCAGGGTGCGACGAAGTACATCCCCGTGACGCGCGAGATGGCCTGGTCGAATCGCCTGGCCGCGCGGACGATGGTGTCGTACCACGTCGCGGCTCATCCGGAATCTCGGCTCTTTCGGGGCCGGATGTTCTTCCTCGGTGGCTCGGCCGATCTGAAGCGCGTGGCGCCTGGGGTCGAGCAGGGCGACCTGAGCGGCATCGCCGCGCGCGAGCTGTCGCCGCTGCTGCGACCCTTCACGTTTCCGCCACTGGCGCTCGCGCTGGATTCCGACTGGGAGCGCAAGCTCGCCCTGCTGGCCGAACAGTCGCGCGATCTGCCGATCCGGCTGGTCGGCGGCGTGCCGAGCTGGCTGTTGATCCTGTTCGAGCGGCTGCTGGCGGCGACAGGTAGATCGACTCTCGTCGAGGTCTGGCCCGACCTGGAGGTCGTCGTGCACGGCGGGGTGAAGTTCGACCCGTATCGCGCAACCTTCCGCTCGATCGTGGGCTCGGACCGGGTCCGGATGATCGAGACGTACGCCTGCTCGGAAGGATTCCTGGCGTTCGGCGACCCGCGCACCGAACTGCTGCGGCTGGCGTACGACCACGGGATCTTTTATGAGTTCATCCCGGCAGCCGAGCTGGATTCACCCCGACCGACTCGGCACTGGCTGGGCAATGCACAGGTCGGCATCAACTACGCGGTGGTCGTCTCGACGTGCGCGGGTTTATGGGCCCACGTGATCGGCGACACGATCCGGTTCGAGTCATTAAATCCGCCGCTCTTGACCTTCACCGGCCGGACGCGGCAGACGCTCTCGGCCTTCGGCGAGCACCTGATCGGCGAGGAGCTGGAGCGTGCCGTGGCGAATGCGGCGACCGTCACCGGCGCCTCGGTGCGAGATTGGCACGTCGGCCCGGTCTTCCAGGGCGCGGCCGGATATCACCAGTACGTGGTCGAGTTCCTGATGCCGCCGACCGATCTGGGCCGGTTCCGTGACGAGGTCGACGCCGAGCTTGCCCGAGGCAACGACGACTATGCCGCGCATCGCTCGCCGGGCATCGGCATCGCGCCGCCGGCCGTCCTGGCCGCCGCGCCAGGAGCCTTCGAGGGCTGGATGCGGCGTCGCGGCAAGCTGGGCGGGCAGAACAAGGTGCCGCGCGTTGATGGAACCGGCACGCTGACCCGCGAGCTTCTCGACTACCTTCGCGAAACCGGGCAGGCTGGCGAAGGTGTGCCGCCGGTGGAAACGCCGTGAACCGCCGGACGGCGGAGACTTCGCCTCATTCACGAGCCCGCTGATGCTTTCCGATCGCGCCGGGAGGGCGAGGCTCCGCCCGAGCCGCGGGGGAAGGCTCGGCAGGAGCCTCGCCCTCCCAGGAACCGGTCGGCCGCAGCGGGTTTGTGGATCAGGCCGCCTTCTTTTCCTGGACCAGGCTGGCGATCTGCGCGATCGAGTCCAGGTGCTCGACGCCGGCCTCGTACGCCTCGATGTCGATGCCGAAGTGCTCCTCGAGGAACACGACGAGCTTGAGGGTGCTGATCGAGTCGAGGATACCGCCGGTGATCAGCGGAGTCTGCGGCGTCAGCTCGGCCGGGTCCTCGCCCGGGAGGAACTCGTTCAAAATGAAATGATGCACGACCTTGGCGATGTCTTCCATGATGGCCTCGTGTCGCCGCGTGATCCCGGCTGCTCGCCCCGTCGGACAGGGGCCGCCGACTGTATCTGACCGCTCCCGGGTTCTGAACTCGGCGGAGGCTACCCTGTTCGGACTTTTCGGTCAATCCCCTCTTTCCCTCAAGGTCGTTACGCAGGGCGCCGAAACCAAGGATGGTCGAGCGGTTCCCGCCACGTCCCCGCGCCCCCGCCCAGGACAGGATGTCTGCGGATCGCCGGGGTCAAGTTGACAGCACCCGCACGTTCCTGTACATCGGGAGACCTTCCTTCCGCCCGTACCCGTCTCCCAGGCCCTCCGCCTCGCTCGCGTCAGGACGTCCGGAAGCCCCTCGCAATGGAATGGAGAGGTGGAATATCAATGATGGCAAGGATGCTATTCCCGTCACGTCGAGGCGTGGGGCTGGTCGGTGCAGTCGCGGTCCTCGCGACGCTGTCGGGCTGCTCGGCGGCGCAGCGCAAGCATGAGGCACAGAAGATCCCGCAGTATGGGGTGATCGACCCGAATCAGCCGAGGGAGCTGCACAAGTCGCCGTTTCCGCCGTACGTCATCGAGCCGCCGGACGAGCTCGAGATCGCGATCCGTCCGCCGTTGCCCGATGGGACGCCGTCGACGTTCGTGGTCCAGCCGGACGGGTTCGTCGACCTGGGTTTCGCGGGGGATGTGTTCCTGGCGGGTGTGACACTCGCCGACGCCGAGGAGCGGATCGCCACGCACCTGAGCGAGCAGAAGAAGGCGACCGACGGCGACACGAAGACGCATTACGAGGTCTCCGTGCGGCTGGCGAACAACCAGAGCAAGTTCTTCTACGTCCTGGGAGCGGTCGGCAATCAGGGCCGGTTCAAGTGCACCGGGAACGAGACGGTGCTGGATGCGGTGCTCCAGGCTGGCCTGCGGTCGAACAGCCTGCCCGACAAGATTTATGTCTCGCGGCCGCACCCGGCCGGCGGGCCGGACGTCATCTTCAAGGTGGACTGGTTCGGCATCCGTGACCGGGGCGACACGCTGACGAATTATCAGCTCATCCCGGGCGACCGGGTAATCGTTCCGGGCACCAAGCCGCCGGGCGTGCTGGGCAGCCTGCTGGGCGGGTGAGGTCCAGAGGCGTGAGGGCCTAGCCGGTCTGCGAAAATGCCACGACGAAATGGGGACAGGCACCTCGAAGACTCGGAGCCAGTCCCCATTTCGTCATGGCTGCCCCGCGTTGCCGGGTCCCCCGAGGAGTGTCATCGCTCGGAAAACAACCGGGCGATGACGAATGCCGCGGTCGCGGCCAGTCCGCCGATCAGCGTGGTGTGCACGGCCGAGCGGCCCGGCTGCGTGCCCGTGAACCGCCCCTTGACGTAGCCGAAGATCGCCAGAGCAACGATCGTGACGCCGACCGAGATCAACAGGCCGCGGTGGGCGTCGTTGACGAACATGTAGGGCGCCAGCGGGATCATTCCGCCGGCGACGTAGGCGCCGGCGATCGTCAGCGCGCTCTTGAGCGCCCGCCGCGGGTCGGGCTCCTCGAGCCCCAGCTCGAACCGCATCATGAAATCGACCCACGCCGGGTGATTTCGCTCGAACGCCTTGAGGATCGGGTCGATCTCGGCGTCGGTGAGGCCGTACTCGCGGAAGACGATCGCGACCTCCTCACGCTCGACGTCGGGCAGGTCGACGACCTCAATCTGCTCGCGCTTCTTCTCGCTGGCGTAGTGCTCGGCGTCGCTTTTGGCGGCGAGATATCCGCCCAGGCCCATCGCGATCGACCCGGCGGCGACCTCGGCGAGCCCGGCGGTGACGACGACGGCCGTGGCGATGTTCGAGCCGGAGAGTCCAGCGGCCAGGGCAAAGGGGACTGTCAGGCCGTCGGACATGCCGATCACGATGTCGCGGACCATCTCGCTAGCGGTGAAGTGGGACTCGTCGTGGAGATCTTGATGCATCGGGGATCCTTGCCGGGTGCGGGAAGCGGTGGAATCGGGCTGAGAATCAATCGCGGTCGCCGCAGGCGCGGCGGGCGTCGCGCTCGAACCAGTTGTCGAAATAGTAGTGTTCGCCGCGCCACCACGCCAGCAGGCTGGCCGCGAGATAGGCCGGGATGAACAGGCCGCCCCAGCGCTCGACCTGGCGAACATGGGCCTGCTCGTGGTCGCGGCAGAAGTCCAGGCAGTCCTCGTCCAGGCCGAGGATCGCGTGCCCCAGGGTCATCGCCGAGAACCCGCACCGACGCGCCAGCCAGCTCGAGAACCCGCCGTGGAACTCGAGCGCGCCGCGGCGCACCTGCGCCCGGCCGCCGGTTCCGAGCGTGAGCAGGCCGGCGACCAGGCCGACCAGGGTCGTCGGTGCCGCCCAGGTATACCGCCAGACTCGCGACAGCATCGGTCCTCCCGTCCGAACGCCCCTCGCCGGTACAACCGGCCCCGCCGGCGCACGCGCCCGGGGCCCAGTTCGGGTCCCCTCTGGCAAATCGGCCGCAACTCGGTTATCTAAAAGCCACTCTTGCGACTCGTCCAATCCCTGCGCCGGCGCCGGTTCCGAGGCCACGCGCCGGAGCTCGATCGCGAGGATCCCGATCATCCTCCGCTCGCCGCGGCCAAACCCGTCGACCGGACGGGTGGCGGCCGCTCGTCGACGCCGACGGGAGAGGAGGACGTCCCCGAGTTCGTCCCGAGGCCGATCCGACCCAATCGTCCCCCGACTGCAACGCACAATTGAGGATACGCCATGACTTCCGAGGCTGCCCTCGCCCCCAATGCCAAGCGGCTGCTGGCCGCCGGTTTCATGGCCATCATGGCCTCCGGTGTCGGCTTCTCCATACGCACGGGCATCCTGACCCAGTGGGCCGAGCAATATGGGTTCACGCAGACCGAACTGGGGACCATCACGGGCGGCGGCCTGACCGGTTTCGGCATCATCATCATGCTCAGTGCCCTGATCGCCGACCGGATCGGCTACGGGAAGCTGATGGTCACCGCGTTCGTGATGCACCTCGTCTCGGCCGGCCTGACGCTGGCGACCGGCCCGGCCTACGCCGCGGCCGGAAAGCCGGCGGCGTTCCAGTGCCTGTTCTGGGGGATGTTCCTCTTCGCCGTGGGCAACGGGATCGCCGAGGCGGTCGTCAATCCGCTGGTGGCAACGCTCTTTCCGCGCGACAAGACGCATTATCTCAACATCCTGCACGCCGGCTGGCCGGCCGGGCTGGTGGTCGGCGGGCTGCTCTCGACGTTCTTCACCGGCGAGGCCCTCTTCGGCTGGAAGCCGTTCGAGAAACCCGTGATCTGGCAGTACCAGATCTCGTTCTTCCTGGTGCCCGTCGCACTTTACGGCCTGATGATGCTGGGACAGCACTTCCCACGCTCGGAGGCCAGTCAGCAGGGCGTCTCGTACCGTAACATGCTTCGCGAGCTGGGCATGCTGGGCTCGGCGGTGGTTTGCGTGCTGCTCGGCCTGTTCTTCTACAACGACCTGCACATGCCGATCCCCGTCGCGATCGGGCTGGCCGCCGTGCTCTGGCTGGCGGTCTCCTATGCCACCGGGTTCCACGCGGGGCCGATCCTCCTGGTCGTCTTGCTGGTCACCCATGCCCTGGTCGGCTATGTCGAGCTTGGGACCGACTCGTGGATCACCAAGATCACCGGCGCCATCATGGAGAAGAAGCAATACGGCACGATGCTGCTGGTGTACACCTCCAGCCTGATGTTCATCCTCCGGTTCTTCGCCGGGCCGATCGTCGAGAAGACCTCTCCGCTGGGCCTGCTCTTCTTCAGCGCCTTGCTGGGCGTCGCCGGACTGACCTTGCTAGGCAACGCGACCTCGATCCTGTTCTGCGTGGTCGCCGCGACGGTTTATGCCTGCGGCAAGACGTTCTTCTGGCCGACGATGCTGGCGGTCGGCTCCGAGCAATTCCCGCGGGGCGGGGCGATCACGATCGGCGCGATCGGCGGCGTCGGGATGCTCTCGGCCGGTCTGCTGGGCGGCCCGGGAATCGGCTTCCAGCAGGACCACTACGCGTCCGAGAACCTCAAGGACAAGAATCCGGCCGTCTTCGAGCGCTACAAGGCGCCGGAGGAAAACCAGTTCCTGGGGATGCGGACCGTCGGCCTCGACGGCACGAAGGTCGGCGTTCTCGAGGACAACGGCAAGGAGGCGGTCCGTGCGCTCGATGTCCTGAAGGGCGATAAGACCGCGAACCCGGACACCGTCGCAAAGCAGCAGACCCTGGTCGACTGGTGGAACTCGGTCAAGGGGACCGCGGCCGAGGACAGGGCGCTGGTGACGGCGGCCGGGCTCTACGGGGGCCGGATGGCCCTGAAGCTCACGGCACTCGTGCCCGCGACCATGGCCCTGATCTACCTCGGCATGATCCTCTACTTCAAGGCCCGCGGCGGCTATCGTGCCAAGATCCTGGTCGACAAGCACGAGGAAGCCGAGATGATGGTCGGCGGCATCGCCGGGCCGGCCGAGTACTGATCCACCAGCCCGCGGATGCGGTCTGGTTTCCGGGAGGGCGAGGCTCCTGCCGCGCCTTCTCTCGCGACTAGCCGGGAGGGCGAGGCTCTTGCCGAGCCTTCCCTCACGGCTCGCCGGGAGGCTCGCCCTCTCGACCCGATCGGAAGGCATCAGCGGGCTCGTGCATGAGAAACGACGAGTAAGCCTTGGACGTCGCATCGGAACAGACCGGACCGAACGGGATCGACTGGCCGCCCACGCTGCGCGCCGAGGTGGAGAGCACTGCGCCTCCGCGCCGGCCGTGGTGGCTCACGACCGGCCCGGCCTACCTGACCATCCTCGTCTGGGCCCCGTTCTTCGACTCGCTCTGGCGGCACGACCTGGCCCGCGCCGGGCTGTGGCCGCTCGCCGGGACGGCGGTCCTGTCGGCGGTCATTTGCTTCGGCCTGTTCTACTACCCGCTCGCGATGTGGGGATACCGCACCGGCCGCCGGCTGGGGGTCGTGGCGTCCTCGACCTTCGGCACCGACGGCTCGGAGTGGCTGACGGGCGTCCTGCTGGCACTGGCACAGATCGTCTGGTACGCCGTGGCGATCGACTACGCGGTGGATGCGACGTTCCGGGGCCTGGCCGCCTGCGGGTTGCTGCCGCCCTCGGTGCTCGAGCCGTGGCGAATCGGGCCGCTGGCGCTGCGGGGGCCGCTGTTCCTCGCCACCGCGCTTTTCTGGATCTTTATCACCGGGATGGCCGCCTTGCTGCGGTTGAACTCGGTCATCGCGGCCCTGATGAAGGTCTACTCGCCGTTCGCGGCGGTTCTCCTGACGCTCTGTGCCCTCTGGCTCGCGCGCGGAGTCTCGGGCTTCGACCCGGCGGCGGCACTCGCGGCGCTCGGGCCGGAACGCGCGACACGCGGCCCGTCGATGATCGCCATCGCGACGGGCTTCTTCGCGGTAGCGGGCCTCATGGCCGTCGACTGGGGCGCGGCATCCGCCCGCCGTCGCGACGTGGTGGTCGGCGGGCTGGCCGGGATCGTCCTGGCGGGCACATGGACGGCCCTCATGTCGCTCATCGTGGTGGCCGGGGCGGCCGCGCGGCTCCAGGGAGTCCACCTCGACCGGCCGGCCGAGGTGGCGCCGGCGCCCGGGCTGTCGTTCCGCTGGGCCGTCGTCAGTGGCCTGCGCGGTTGGCCGGCCGGGGTCTTGCTGCTGCTGTTCGGCCTGGCGGCGCTGGCGCCGGCCTGCTTCACGTCGTATCTCTTCATCCGCAAGCTGTTCGCCCGATGGCCGGGGATACGGCGGATCGACTGGGGCTGGATCGGCTGTTCCGTCGCGTTCTTGCTCGTGGCGACCGGCTGGCCGGGACGGCTCGAGTCGGTGGCCGACGTGATGGGCCTGATCTTCGCTCCGGCCGTCGGCGCGATGGCCGGGGACCGGCTCCGGCAGCAGGGCCGGTGGGCCGGCATCCGGGTCGGAGTGAACCCGGCCGGAGCGGCGGCTTGGGGGGCCGGGATCGTGGCGCAGCCGGCCCTCGACTTCCTGGCGGAACGCGGATCGCTGCCGCTCGAGTCCGTGCTGGCCTCGCCGGTCGCGGGGCTCGTCGTGGCGGCCGGGGCCTACCTGCTCTTCGCCGCGCTGGGGATGGAGGAGCCGTCGACGGCCGTCGAGACCGCGCCGGGCGGCTCGGGCGAGTACGAGGCTCTCGCCGGATCGCCCGCCGACCCTCCCGGCCCGGCGTCTCGATGAGGCGCTTGGGACGCGATGCGACGTGGAATCCGGTTCGCCGGGACATGAGGGTCTGCGAGTGATACCGGAGCCCGATGAGTCCGCCGGAACGCCGCCTCTACCCCGAATGATCTCGTCGATCGTGGGCCGGACGTTCTCGTCACTCGAGCATCCCGGCTTCCGCCGCTTCATAATCGGGCAGGCGATCAGCCTCTCCGGGACCTGGCTCCAGCTCGCCGCGGTGCGGTGGCTCGTCTATGACATGAGCCGGCGCGAGTCGGACCTGGGCGTACTCGACGTGGCCTCGCTCCTGCCCGGCCTCGTGGTGGGCCTACTTGCCGGCGCCATCGCCGACCGAGTCACGCCGCGGAAGATGATCATCTTGATGGAATGCACCCAGATGGGGCTGGCGCTCTCGCTGGGGCTGCTCGTCCAGATGGGTTGGGCCGGATTCTGGCAGATGGCGGCGATCCTGGCGCTCGCGCGGATCTGTGTCACGTTCGAGCTGCCCAGCCGGCAGGTGTTCTTCTAC
This sequence comes from Planctomycetales bacterium, assembly GCA_027452145.1. GTDB lineage: Bacteria > Planctomycetota > Planctomycetia > Isosphaerales > Isosphaeraceae > JAKAUH01. The sequence continues at coordinate 16,878 of DAIDHB010000480.1, read as the reverse complement.
GAGCTGGTTGGCCCCGAGATCCTGCCGAACGCGATCGCGCTCAACTCGGGGCTGTTCAACGCCACGCGCGTGATCGGGCCCGCGCTGGCGGGAGTCTGCCTGGCGCGGCTGGGCGCGGCGGGCTGCTTCTTCCTCAACGGCGTGAGCTTCCTGGCGGCGATCTACGCGGTGGCCTCGATCCAACTCGAGCGGCCCAAGCGGGCCGAGCCGCACGCCAGTTTCACGGCCCGCGAGGTGCTGGCCGGCCTGAGGTACCTCAATGAGGATCGTCGCCTGCGCGCCGTGTTCCTGCTGGTCTCGTTCTTCGGGATCGTGGGGATGGGCTACGACGCGATGATCCCGGCGTACACCCGGGTCGCGATCGGCTCGGACGTCTCGGGCTACAGCATCCTGCTGGCGTGCAGCGGCGTCGGGGCGACGCTGGGAGCGATCTTCGTCGCCTCGCTGCCCCGGCAGCGGCGTCGCGATCACTGGGCGCCGATTGGCATGCTGATCTTCGCGTTCTCCCTGCGGGGTGCGGCCTTCATCCCGGGCTGGGACAGTTCGCTCGCCCTGCAATTCTGGGCGGCGGCGGCCTGCCTCCTGGGTGCCGGGTTTGGCGCGGTGGTGTTTTATGCCTCGTGCCAGACGATCGTGCAGCTCAACTCGCCCGAGCACCTCCGCGGCCGGATCATGGGCATCTGGATGATCGCATTCTCAGGATCCGTTTCGCTCGGATCGCTCTGGACCGGCAAGGCCGCCGAGGTCTTCGGGCTGGTCCCAGTGCTGGCGGCGACCGCGATGCTCTGCGGGGCGGCCGGTGTGCTCGTGATGGTCACGGGGGCCCTGGCCCCGCGCGAGAAGCCGGCCGGGCTCCCCGAGGCCTTTCTTGATTCATCCCCCGCCCGACAGCGAGGTGATCACCTGGAGATACGGCAGGAACACCGCCAGGATAATCAGCAGCACGATCGCGCCGATGATCAGCATCAATAGCGGCTGGACGAGCTGCCCCAGGTTCTTGACCATGATGGCGACCTGCTCGTCATATTGCTCGGCGAGGTGCTCGAGGCTCTCGGGCAGCTTGCCGGTCTCCTCGCCCGACTCGATCACGGCGATCACGTCGTGCGAGAACTGCCGCGACGATTCGAGCGTGGCGCTCAGGTCCTTGCCCGCGAGGACCTTCTCCTTCGAGTCGCGGACCGCGCCCCGGATCGGGTCCATCATCATAACGTCGGCGGTCAGGTCGATCGCACTGCCGTAATCCAGCCCCGCGTCGAGCAGGACGGACATGGTCCGCGCGAAGCGGGTGGTGTCGATCTTGCGGCAGAGGACCCCGAACACGGGCGTCCAGAGCACCATGCGGTCCATGAGCGCCTTCCCCTTGCCGGTCCGGTACGCCTTCATCAGCACGAACGGCGTGGCGATGGCGACCACTGGCACGAGCCAGTAGCCGAACGACTGCATGAAGTCGCTGAAGCCCATCAGGATCCGGCTGGGCAGCGGCAGGGGGACCTTCTGGCCAAGGTCCTTGAGCAGCGCGGCAAACATCGGCAACAGCTTCCAGGTCAGGAGCGCGACGACCCCGCCGGCGACGACGAGCACGATCACCGGATAGATCATCGCCGAGCGCGCCTGGCGGATCAGCCGCTGGCGCGCCTCGAGACTGTGCGCCAGCATCTTGAGCGTCTCGGGGACGCCGCCGCGCGCCTCGGCCACGCGGATCATGCTCAGGTACATCGGGCCGAAGGTCTGCGGCTCGCGGACCATCGCGTCCTCGAGCGTCTGGCCCGCCTTGATCGACTCGCGGATTCGCCCGATCACCGGCCCGAGCGCCGTCATTTTGTACTGCTTCTCCAGGCTGGTCAGCGCCCGGATGATGTCGACGCCGGCGTGCAGGTAGGCGGCGAATTGCCGGCTGAACTCGGCGAGCTGGCCCGAGCTGACCCGGCCGAAGAGGATGCGCTCGCCCCACCCGGGGCCGTCCGCCACCGATCGGCGTTTCTGGTCCAGCGGGTCGCGGTCGTCGTCGGACTTCGCACGGGATTTCTTCGGCCGCGTCGGGTTGGACGAAAACGACGTCGACTCGGACGGAGTAGCCCGAGCACGCGGCGCCGCGGCCTGGGCCTCGGGCGGCAATGGCGGGGGCTTCAGCGACGGATCAACCGGCGGCCGGCTGCGGCGGGGCGGAGGCTGACCCGGATCTCCTGGTACTCGGCTCATCGGGACGTCCCCGCCGGGGTCGGCTGGCTCGAGCGAAAGGGGCAGGACGGCCGGCCCTGCCCGCTCTCGCGGACCGTCGCCGGCCACCTCTTTATCCTGTCCGCCCACGGCGCCACGGTCAAGCCGCGGGCAGGGACAACTGTCGCGGGGTCGGCCTGGTGGCGAGATGTAGCCCTATCAGGAAAGGTCTTCCAGTAGGTCGGGCATTCCTGCCCGACACTCCAAGTAGGTCGGGCATTCCTGCCCGACACTCCGAGTAGGTCGGACATTCCTGCCCAACACTCCGAGTAGGTCGGGCATTCCTGCCCGACGCTCAGCCCCCGTCGGGCAGGAATGCCCGACCTACTTGAACACCTGCGAAGACTTCAGGCCGTGGCGGCCGGCTGTCCCCGCCAGCGCAGAACCGGCGACTTCGCCGCCTTGACCTCGTCCGGCCGGCTGATCGGCGTGGAGTGCGGAGCATCGTGCAGCGACGCCGGATCCTCCTCGGCGATCGTGAGCAGGACGCGGGCGAATGCCTCGATCGTCTCGCGGCTCTCGGTCTCGGTCGGCTCGACCATGATCGCCTCGGGGACGATGAGCGGGAAGTACACCGTCGGCGAGTGGAAGTTGTAATCAATCAACCGCTTGGCGATGTCCATCGCGCGGATCCCGCGCTCGCGGGCGATCGTCCGTGCCGAGGCGACGAACTCGTGCATGCAGCGCCCGGGGTACTGAACGGGATACACGTCCTTGACCAATTGCATCAGGTAATTGGCGTTGAGCACGGCGTGGCGGGCGATGTCCCTCAGGCCGTCGGGGCCCTGGCTGCGGATGTAACAATACGCGCGGAACAGTACGCCGGTGTTGCCGAAGAACGACCGCACTCGGCCGATCGACTTCGGCCGGTCGTGGTCGAGCCGGTAGGTGCCGTCGTCGCTGCGTGCAACAACTGGCGCGGGCAGATACGCGGCCAGATGATCGCGAACCGCGATCGGCCCCGCGCCGGGACCGCCGCCGCCGTGCGGGCCCGAGAAGGTCTTGTGCGGGTTGTAGTGCATCAGGTCGACGCCCATGTCGCCCGGCCGCACCACCCCGAGGATGGCGTTCATGTTGGCGCCGTCGAGATAGAGCAAGCCCCCGCGCTCATGCAATAGCCCGGCGATCGTGCCGATCTGCGGGTCGAACAGTCCCAGCGTGTTCGGGTTGGTCATCATGAAGACGGCCGGCTGTTCGCCCAGCTTCGCGCGGAAGTCGTCGAGGTCGACCAGGCCCTTCGTGTTGCTCTTGATCGTCACGGCCTCGAAGCCGGCGAGGTGCGCCGACGCGGGGTTCGTGCCGTGCGCGCTGTCGGGGATCAGCACCTGCGTGCGCTTCTCGCCCCGGTCGCGGAAATACGCCGCGGCGACCAGGAGCGCCGTCAACTCGCCCTGGGCGCCGGCCGCCGGCTGGAGACTCACGGCGTGCAACCCGGCGATCTCGGCCAGCATCTCCTGGAGCTCGTACAGCAACGCGAGCAGGCCCTGCAAGGTGGATTCGTCCTGGTACGGGTGCTGGGCGCTGAAGCCCGGCAGCGCGGCGAGCCGCTCGTTCCGCTTGGGGTTGTACTTCATCGTGCACGACCCGAGCGGGTAGAAATTGGCGTCGATCGACATGTTGAGCGTCGACAGGTTCGTATAGTGACGCACCACGTCGAGCTCGCCCAGCTCGGGCAGCGCAGGCGCGCGCTCGGCCCGATGCGACGCCGGAATCATCGCGTCGAGCGGCCGATCGGGCACGTCCGGGCCCGGCAGGATGGCGGTCGCCCGCCCGGGGCGGCTGGATTCGAACAGCAACGGGGGTTGGTCGAGCTTGTACATGGTTTTTCCCGGGCGCTCTGGGTTCATTTGAAGAAATCAGCGACGCCGCAGCGAAAGCCGGGGATGACCTCCGCCCCGTCGATTTCCTGGTCGTCGTGCAGGGTTACGGGTTCGGAGCCCGGGCGGTGGACAACCACCGTCGAGGCTACGGGGTCGACGTCCCAGACAAGGCTGCTGCCGGCGGCCAGCCAGCGGCGAATTCTCTCGTTGATCCGTTCATCGCAGTCGTCCGCGCAGCGGACCTCGACGGCCAGTTCGGGGGCAAAGGGGAGATACCATGTCGCATCGACGACCGCCGCCTGGCGATGGGTTCCAACGAAGGCGAAGTCCGGTGCACAAACGGTGTCCGGGTCGCGCTCGATGAAAAACCCGGTCCCGGCGGCGTAGCATGTCCCCAGCTTGTACCTATCCACATGGTTCGCGACCAGCAGTCCGACTTCGGCGGCAACCTCCCCGTGTAGTGCTCCGGGGAGCGGGCAGGTGACGATAACGCCCCGAATCAGTTCCTGGCGGAAACCCGGCTCGTCAGGCCAGTCGAAAAACCCCTCGGCCGTGAGGTACCCCAGGCGAGTGGGCATGCTGGAACCTCCTTCACCACTTGCGGCCTCGACGATCACTTCGGCTTCGCCGATCCGGTCAGGACCTGATTGTACGCCCCGACCAGCCCATCGATCTCGCCCCGCGACCGCTTCTCGGTCACCGCGACCAGGATCGCGTCCTTCAGCTCGGGATACCAGCGCCCCAGCGCGATGCCGCCGTGGTAGCCGAGCCGGCCGACCTCGGCGAGCACCTGGTTCGCATCGCCCGGCACGCGGATGACGAACTCCTTGAAGAAGGGGCCGGGAAACGCCAGCGAGATCCCCGGGACCGACGCCAGCCGCTCGGCGGCGTAATGCGCCTTGCGCGCGGAGAGCTCGGCCGCCTGGTGCAGGCCGCCCGGCCCCATCACGGCCAGGTAGATGCTCGACCGCAGCGCCAGCAGGCCCTGGTTGGTGCAGATGTTGGACGTGGCCTTCTCGCGGCGGATGTGCTGCTCGCGGGTCTGGAGGGTCAGTACCCAGCACCGCCGGCCGTGGCGGTCGGTGGTCTGGCCGGCGATCCGGCCCGGCATCTTCCGCACATACTCCTCGCGGCAGGCCATGATCCCCAGGAACGGGCCGCCGAAGTTCATCGCGTTGCCCAGCGACTGCCCCTCGGCCACCGCGATGTCCGCCCCGTAATCGCCCGGCCGGCGGAGTATCCCCAGGCTGATCGGGTCGAAGATCACGATCGCCAGCGCCCCGCGGGCGTGGGCCGCCGCCACGATCGCCTCGACGTCCTCGAGCTGGCCGAAGAAGTTGGGGTATTGCACGATCACCGCCGCGGTCCGGTCGTCGATCGCCGCGGCAATCGTATCCGCCGTGACGGCACCGGTCGGCGCGGCGACCGTCTCGAGCTGCGGCTCCATCTCGGCGAGGAACGTCGAGAGCACCTGGCGATACTCGGGATGCACGGTCGACGCGGTGACGACGCGCCCGTAGCGCTTCGTGATCGTCAGGGCCATCAGCATCGCCTCGCCGGCCGACGAACCCCCGTCGTAGAGGCTGGCGTTGGAGACGTCCATCCCGGTCAGCTCGGCGATCAGGGATTGATACTCGAAGATCGCCTGGAGCGTCCCCTGGCTGGCCTCGGCTTGTTAGGGCGTGTACGAGGTGTAGAACTCGCCCCGGCCCGAGAGCTGGTCGACCACCGCCGGAATGAAGTGGTCGTAGCAGCCGCCGCCCAGGAAGCAGACCCGCCGGTCGGCGCCGGCGTTTCGCGCCATCAGCTCCGAGACCTGCCCGGTCAGCTCGAGCTCCGAGAGCGCCGGCGGCACCTGCAACGGGCCTTTCAGTCGGTACTCGGCGGGCACGACGTCGAACAGCCCATCGAGCGAGTCGAGCCCGATCGCTTGCAGCATCACGCGGATGTCGTCGTCGGTATTCGCGATGTACGCCATGAGGTCTCGCTTCCCGGTTCGTTTGTTTGATCCGGCCCGACGCGCGTTGATTCAGCGCCGCGCGGGGCTGTGAAGACGGCCGAGGCCAGGGATGCGACGGCACCCCCGGCCCGGTTTCGGCGGTGACTCGTGGTTCGCCGGCCGACCCGACCGCGGGTCTCCGGCCGGGAGAGCGACTGACAGTGACGATCGGCGGGCCGTCTCAGTGCGCCTCGTCGGCGACCTTGCGCTCGTAGGCCGCGTGGTCCATCAGCTTCGACGCGGCCGACGGGTCGCTGACCTTGATCTTGATGAGCCACCCGGCCCCGAACGGGTCGTCGGAGAGGAGCTGGAGGTTCTCGGCCACCTTGGTATTGACCTCGGTGACCTCGCCGTCAAGGGGGGCATACAGGTCGCCGACGCTCTTGACGCTCTCGACCTCGCCGCAGGTCTTGCCGGCGGTGACGTGCGTGCCGACGGCCGGCAGCTCGATCATGGTCAGGTCGCTCAGTTGCTCGACGGCGAACTTCGAGATGCCTACGGTCGCCACGTCACCCTCGAGGGCGACCCACTCGTGCGTGTCGGTGTACCGAAGGGACTGGGGATCCATTGCAAGGTTATCCTTTCAGGAGGCGGTCGCGGGAGCGGTCCGCTTGTAGAAGGGGAGCTTGACGACGCGGGCCGTCTCGCGGTGTCCGCGGACGTCGACCACGACCTCCGCGCCGATCGGGGCCGATCCGGGCGCCACCGTCGCCATGGCGATGCTCTTCTGGAGCGTGGGAGAGAACGTGCCCGAGGTGACCAGGCCGATCTCGCGCTCGCCCGAGAGCACGAGCGCGCCCTGGCGGGCGATTCGCTTCCCCGCGAGCTCCAGCCCGATCCGGGTCAAGGGCGGATTGGCCTTGCGCTCGATCAGCACGTCGCGGCCGGCGAATTCCCCCTTGTCCAGCTTCACCGCCCAGCCGAGCCCGGCCGAGAACGGGTCGGTCTCCTCGCCCAGCTCGTGACCGTAGAGCGGCATCGCCGCCTCGAGCCGCAGCGTGTCCCGCGCGCCCAGGCCGCAGGGCGCGATCCCGTGCGGGCGGCCCGACTCGAGCAGCGCCTCCCACACCGAAACGGCCGCATCCTTCGCCACGATCAGCTCGAACCCGTCCTCGCCCGTATAGCCCGTCCGACTGGCGATCGCGTCGACACGGCCGAGCAGCCGGCCCATCGTGAGGTGATAGTACTTCACCGCCGCCAGCGGCTGGTCGAACAGCGGTTGAAGGGTCTCGATTGCCAACGGGCCCTGCACGGCGATCATCGCCGTGTCGAGCGTGCGATCCTGCATCCTCGCGTCGGCGCCCCCGCGGCCCGCCTCGAACCGCGCGACCACCGGCGCCCGATTCGACGCGTTGCACACCACGAGGTAGGCAAACGGCTGGCGATAGACCAGGATATCGTCGATCACCCCGCCTCGGTCGTTGGTCATCAGGCTATACTGAATCTGTCCGTCAGCAAGCCGCGAGACCTGATTCGTCGTGAGCCGCTCCAGCCAGTCCGGCACGCCGGGCCCGTCGAACGTCAGACGGCCCATGTGGCTGATGTCGAACAGCCCCACGCGGCGACGGACCGCCTCGTGCTCGTCCACGATCGAGGTGTACTGGACCGGCATCGACCAACCGCCGAATTCCACCAGGCGGCCGCCGTGTGATTGGTGCCATTGATGGAGCGGGGTGGCCAGGAGTTGTGCGGTCGATGACACTGAGGACCTCAGCAGTCGAGATCGGGGGAGTCGGCGGTCGTCACGCCGGGAATGGGCTGATTTTATAGAGAGGCGGCCGAATTGGAAAGTCCCGCCGTGCGAGGATGGTCGGAGGCGTCGAGCGCGAGACGCGAGCACGCGGAATCGGGCGGAATGTTCGGACGTGGAGGCGCGATGTCGGAGTCGGAGCAATCGGGGTCGCGGGGGCCGGCGGGAATCCGCGAGGTCTACACGCGACGGCTGGAGGAGCGGCGGGCGACGCACGCCTCGTGGTCGTACTGGGACCGCCGGCTGTCGGATATCCGCCTCGCGGCGTTCCTCGCCGTGGTGGCATGTTCGGTCTGGGCCTACCAGGGGAGCCGCCTCGCGGCGTACTGGCTGGGCGGGACGTCGGTGGTCTTCATCGCGCTTCTGCTCGCCCACGAGCCGATCCGCCGCCGGGCCGATCGGATGCGACGAGCGGTCGACTTCTACGTCCGCGGGCTGGCTCGCGTCGACGGTCACTGGGCCGGGACGGGCGTCGAGGGCACCGAGTTCCTCAGCCTCGACCACCCGTACGCGGCCGATCTCGACCTGTTCGGCCGCGGCTCGCTGTTCGAGCGACTCTGCACGGCGCGGACGAAGACCGGCGAGTCGATTCTCGCCTCCTGGATGCTCGAGCCGGCCGACCGAGCGACGATCGCCGAGCGGCACCAGGCCGTTGACGAGCTTCGGCCGCGGCTGGACCTCCGCGAGGACCTCGAGCTGCTCGGCGCCCAGGTCCGCACCGGGATCGACCCCGAGGCCCTGGCCGCCTGGTGCGCCGAGCCGCGGGTCCTGACCGGCTGGATGCTGCCGCTCGTCACGATCACGCTTTCACTACTCGGCACGGCCACGGTCATCGGTTGGGTGTTTCTCGATTGGGGATTGAAACCGCTCGTCCTGGTGGCCCTGGTCGACCTGGTCGCGGCGGCCGTTCTCTCGCGCCGCGTGAATCACGCCATCGCCGAGGTGGATCGGCGGACGCACGACCTGGTGCTGCTGGCCGAGCTGCTCTCGCGGCTGGAGCGCGAGTCGTTCCAGGCTCCCCTGCTCGGCCGGCTGCGGGCGGCGATGGAAACCGAGGGCACGCCGGCCTCGGTGCGGATCCGCCGCCTGGCGCGGCGGCTGACGCTCCTCGACGCCGCGCGCAACCAGTTCTTCGCCCCGTTCGCCGCCCTCTGGCACTGGACGCCGCACCTGGCGCTGGCAATCGACTCCTGGCGAGGCGACGCCGGGCCCGAGGTCGGCCGATGGATCCGCGCCGTGGGCGAGATCGAGGCACTCTGCGCCCTGGGCGCCTACGCCGCGGAGAACCCAGGCGACCCATTCCCCCAGGTGGTCGACGGCCCGGCGCTGTTCGAGGCGGACGATCTCGGCCACCCGCTGATTGCCGAGGAGCTCTGCATCCGCAACGACGTGACGCTCGGGCCGGAGGTCCGGGTCCTGATCGTCAGCGGCTCGAACATGTCGGGCAAGAGCACGCTCCTGCGAACCGTCGGCGTCAACGCCGTCCTCGCGCTGGCCGGAGCGCCGGTGAGGGCCGCCCGGCTCCGGCTCTCGCCGCTCGGCATCGGGGCGACGCTTCGGGTCCAGGACTCGCTCCAGGCCGGCCGGTCGAGGTTCTACGCCGAGATCACGCGCGTCCGGCAGATCGTCGCGATGGCACGCGGCCCGCTGCCACTGCTGTTCCTGTTCGACGAACTGTTTCACGGCACCAACTCGCACGATCGGACGGTCGGCGCGGGCTCGGTGCTCCGCAGCCTGCTCGACAGCGGCTCGATCGGGCTGATCACCACCCACGACCTGTCGCTCGCCCGGATCGCCGACGAGCTGGCCCCGAGGGCGATGAACGTCCACTTCGAGGACCAGCTCCGCGACGGACAGATGCACTTCGACTACCGGATGCACCCCGGCGTCGTCGAGCACTCGAACGCCCTGGCCCTGATGCGCGCGATCGGGCTGGAGGTGTGAAAACCTGTTTTCGTAGGGTGGGTGAAACCCACCGATCAAAAGCCAGGAATCGGTGGGTTGGCTCGTAAGAGCTCAGCCGTCCAGCATCCCCAGCCGGCCCGTGCTGTCGCCGTGCCGGTCGGCCTTTACGCCCATCCGGTCGAGCATCGACAGGTAGAGATTATTCAACGGCAGCGCGTTGTACTGGAGGTGCCGGCCGGTCCGGATCGTCCCGCCGCCGCGGCCGGCGAGCAGGATCGGCAGGTCGTCGTGATTGTGGCGATCGCCGTCGCTGATCCCGCTGCCGTAGACGACCATCACCTGGTCGAGCAGCGTGCCCTCCCCTTCCTTCATCGACCGGAGCTTGCCCAGCAGGTACGCGAGCTGCTCGATGTGGAAGCGGTTGATCGCCCGGATCTTCTCGAACTTCTTCGGGTCGCGGCCGTGGTGCGACAGGTCGTGGTGGCCGTCGGGGACGTTGAGGAACGGATAGGCCCGGTTGCTAGCCTCATTCGCGAACATGAAGGTGGCGATCCGGGTCGCGTCGGCCTGGAAGGCCAGCGCGAGCAGGTCGAGCATCAGGCGAATGTGCTCGCGGAGGTCGTCCGGGATGCCGCCCGGCCGCGCGGCACCGGGTGCCGGGCGGTTGCAATCGTCGCTCGCCTCGAACCGCGTGATCCGCAGCTCGATCTCGCGGACCGCGCCCATGTACTCGTCGAGCTTGCGGCGGTCAGTCACGCCCAGGTTCGAGTGGAGCTGCCGCGCATCCTCTCTGACGAAGTCCAGCACGCTCTTCTCTCGCCGCTTGCGCTTGGCCCGCTCGGCCGGGGACAGCTTGTCGGCCCGGGAACCGAACAGCCGGTCGAAGACCAGCCGCGGGTCGACCTCCTTGGGCATCGGCAGGTTCTCGGCGCGCCACGAGATGTTCGACGAGTACGCGCAGCTATACCCCGAGTCGCAGCTCCCCGCCTGGGCGGACGGGTCGATGCCCAGCTCGAGCGACGAGAGCCGCGTCTTGTGGCCGATCTGGAAGGCCGCGACCTGGTCGATCGAGACCCCGGCGCGGATGTTCGCACCGTCGGTCTTGAGCGGGTGGCTGCCGGTCAGGAAGCAGGCGAGCGACCGCGCGTGATCGCCCCCCTCGTCCCCCATCGGCGAGGCGTTGTTCTGCGCCAGGCCGCTGAGGACCAGCAGGTCGTTGCGGAACGGCTCAAGCGGCCGGAGCGTCGCCGGCAGGCGGAAATCGGACCCCGCCCGGTCGGGCGTCCAGTCCGGCATGTGGACCCCGTTGGGCACATACAGGAATGCCATCCGCCGCGGGAGGCCGCCCCTGGCAGCGTCGCCCGCTTGCAGCGACCCCACTCCCATGGCCTCGAGCCACGGCAGGGCCAGCGCAGTACCCACCCCGCGCAGGACAGTGCGACGCGAGAGTCGGGCGGAACGATTCAACACGGGTTGACCTCCAGGATCAGCGTACCGATCCATAGGAACGCTTCAGGAACGGTTCGCTGGACACGATCCCGCGGAGCAGGACCGAGAAACGGTAATTGCCCGCCTCGAGATCCTTGACGATCCGGTCCACCGCGCAACGGTCGGACTCCTCCAACCCCCGGCCCAGGGCATAGGTGAGCATCTTCTCGGTCAGGCACCGGGCGAACTCCCGCGGCCGCGCCTTGATAATGGCCTTGAGCTCGGCCGGCCCGCGGAAGGATTGCCCCGAGGGCAAGGTCCCCGACGCATCCACCGGCTGCCCGCCATCCTTTTCGCGCCAGGCGCCCAAACCGTCGAAGTTCTCGAGCCCGAAGCCCAGCGGATCGAGGCGGTTGTGGCAGACCGCGCAGCTCGCCTGCGCCCGATGTTGCTCCATCCGCTTCCGCATCGTCGCCGCCGTCTCGACCGCCCGATCGTCCTTGAGTGGCGTCACGTCCGGCGGAGGCGGGGGCGGAGGCGCGCCCAGGAGCTGCTCGAGCACCCAGCGGCCGCGCTTCACCGGCGACGTCCGGTTCGGGTTGGAGGTCACGGTCAGCACGCTGGCCTGCGTCAGCAGCCCGCCGCGCACCGAATTCATCAGCCGCACGCGGCGGAACTCGTCGCCGGTCACGCCGGTTATCCCGTAGTGCTTCGCCAGCCGTTCGTTCAGATAGGTGAAATCGGCGTCAAGCAGGTCGAGGATGCTCCGGTCCTCGCGCAGGATCTCGGCGAAGAAGAGCTCGGTCTCGCGGAACATCGCCTGGCGCAACGGCTCGTCGAAGCTGGGATACCGCTCTCGGTCCGGGCTGACCGTCCTGAGGTTGCGGATCTGGAGCCATTGCATGGCGAAGTTGTCGACGAGCGCCCGGGCGCGGGGGTCCAGCACCATCCGCCGAACCTCGTCCCCCAGCACGGCCGGCGCCCGCAGCTTCCCCTCGCCGGCCAGGCGGAACAGCCGCTCGTCAGGCATCGTGCTCCAGAGGAAGTACGAGAGCCGCGAGGCCAGCTCGTACTCGCCGATCGGTTCGGCGCCGGGCTGATCCGGCCCGCGAGGCGGTACGCCCCGCGCCACGTTGTCCAGCTCGAGGCGGTAGAGGAAATTGGGCGAGACCAGGATGACCTGCACCGCGAGCTGGATCCCCTCCTCGAACCGCTCGCCCTCGGCGATCGCCATCTCGACGAGGGTCACCAGCCGGTCGAGCTCGGGCCGCGTCACCGGCCGGCGATAGGCCCGGGTCGCGAACCGCTCGAGGATCGCACGGGCGGCGTCCGAGGTCTCGGTGGGCGAGGTCGGCTCCCGGAAGAGGATCCGGCGGTGCGACTCCGACCGCTCCTGCCCCGGGCTGAACGGGCCGACCTGGATGGCCCGGGACGCGATCGACTCCGCCGCGTTCATGTACCGCTCCATGAGCAGCGGCGGCATCCCCAGCACGTCCCCCATGTTGTCGAAGCCGTACCCGACGTCATCACCCGGGAAATCGTCCGCCGGACGGAAGTCGACCCCGAACAGGTCCCGGATCGTGTTGTTGTACTCGGCCCGGTTGAGCCGCCGCATCGTGACGCGCCCGGGGTTGGACGCCTTGCCGCAGTCCTCGCGCTCGAGCGCCAGCTTGATCGCCCCTGTCACGCGCGCGGCCTCGGCACGATCGGGCTGCGGGCTCTCCTCGGGCGGCATGATCCCGCCCTCGATGTACTCGCGGACCCGCTGCCACGACCGCCGCCGCAACCGCAGCGAGCCCTCGTCACGCAGCGCCTCGAGGTTCAGGCCCCCCTGCGGCTTGTTCGGCCCGTGGCAGCTCGCGCAATGCCTCGCCAGGAACGGCATCACCGTCCCGCGAAAGTCCGCGTTTCCCGCCCCCGGTTGCCCGTCCCCGGGCGGCTCGCCGGCCATGCCCGGCCCCGCACCGGCCGCGGACATCACGGCGCAGGCGAACGCGATCCCCAGGAATCCAGCACTACGACGCATCCTTGCCTCGTTGTGAATGGCCGATGCTCGATCAGAGGTCATGGATTTTACTGACATCCCCAAAGGGCATCGACCCCAGATGAGACCCCGGACCCCAGAACTGCCGTTCCGCCGACCACCAACGATCCCTGCAATCCCGGCCTTCCCTCGCCGGAGACAACCCGTATTCCATAGCTACCCTAGAACTTGAATTCCCCGCTCGCTAGCTCTTCCTCCCATTCATCCATGAGTGGCCAGTCGACGGCGCAGGTTCCGAAGTCCGACATGTGAGAGTACGCACGGAGGCGGGAAATGGTTGAATCGAGGAGCCGATTCTCCTTGCGAAAGATGGGCCCATGGGAGGGGAGGAGGTATTCGACGTCCGAGTCGCGGATGCGCTCGAGGCTGGCGATGTAGTCGACGAGGCTGGAGCCGTGGTGGGCGTCGACGACGCCGACGCAGCCGTCGCGGAAGATGTTATCGCCCGAGAAAAGCAGGTTTCCCATCCGCATCGCGAGCTGGCCGGCGGTATGTCCGGGGGTGCTCCAGACCTCGAGCTCGCGGTCGCCGACCTGGATGCGGTCCCCCTCGTCGATGGTGCGGTCGACCTTGCAGCGGGGCATGGGGATGCAGATGCCCTGGGCGTCGATGCGGGCGTAGGTGAGGATCTCGTCCCCTTCCTCGATGGCCGGGACGCTTTTGGGGTGGGCGACGACCTCGCAGCGGAGGATTTCGCGGGCGCGGGTGAGGCCCTGGGTATGGTCGACGTCAGCGTGAGTGGCGACGATGAGCTTGCAGGCCGAGAGGCTGAAATCCATCTGGCGGATCAGCTCGAGGACGTCCGGCAGCTCGTCGAGGAAACCGACGTCGATGAGGGCATACTCGGAGCCGCCGTCGATGAGGTAGATGTTCACCCCCATGCGCCGGCCCGACTGGTAATTCATCTCGAGGACGCCCGGGAAGACATAACGCCGCTGGATCATGTGCGGAGGAGGGCCCCTCAAGCCGGAAGTCTTGCGGCGGGAATCGCCCCGCCGGCCGGCTGCTATTCTACGCTCGGCCGCCCACGGGCTCAACGGGATCTCGCGGCCGCGCGGGATGATGGCGCACTACTGGCTGAGCACCGCCGCGTCCTCACGCCCCGTAACGAGCCTGCTGCCCGGTCGATCGCATCGTGCCGCGTCGCGGTTTGACCCGCCGACCAAAGGATGGGACCGCGTGTCCTCCGTAGGGTGGGTGAAACCCACCGTGGGCAAGCCGGTGGCCACTGGCGGCTGTCCCCCACCGAAGGAATCCCCCACAACAGCAGACACCTTTCCGTCGTGTTACTCCGACGCCGCCGAATGATTGCGTGGATGCCGCGACACGGTATAGTGCCTGTCCTCTGGAGCCTCCTCTGGAGCCCGTCCCCGGGCGATGCCTGACCGGTTGAACCCTGGGCCGGTCGGTCACTACTTCGACTTCATCCGCTCGGCCATGTCGTTCCGCACCTGTTCCGCCTTGGCGTGGATCTCGGCGGCCGTCAGGCCGTGGATCGATCTGAACATCTCCGTTTTCGAGAATTCCGGCTTCTTTCCCGGGGTGAGGCCATTCTTGAAAACCTGCTTCATGCCGTCCACGAAAACGACCGCCATGACGTCCTTCGCCAGTTCCTCCTTCTGCTCCTTCGTCATCCCGGCGCTAAGCCGCTCGATCGACGCTTTCGCGCTGTCCTCGCTGGTCGCGTCGAACCGAGCCGTCCCGCATCCGACCACCGCCAGGGCGACGAACAGGACCACCGCCGCGCGTCTCATCGGCCGACCCTCCGCGTCGAATCCCGGGGCGTCCACGCCGCTACGTTGCGGCGACCGGGCGCCCGGCCACTCCATTCTAGCTCGCGTCGGCCCGGCCGGCGCATATACTTGCAGCCGCTAGCGAGCTAAGATAGCCAACCGTTTCGCCGTCCGATGCTCGAACAGAGGGATGGGGTCATGGGTACGCTGGCATCGTCTGCTAGGCTATTTTTTGACCATCTTCGGGGCCTACTGAGCGATACCGAGAGGTATGCCTATTTGGAAGGGATACCCTCACGGCCTGATCCGTTCTTCGAGGAGGAATGGATCGACTTCAAGAGCAATCCGCAAAACGATGGGGAGGCAAAGAAGATCTGGAGCAAGGCCCTTTCGGGATACGCCAACCTGACGAGCCTCACAGATGGTCTGGTCGTATGGGGCATCAATGCCAGGAAGACGGAGCCTCGGGGCGTCGACGCCGCATTCGAATTGAGGCTCGTCCCTGATCCTCCCCGCTTCGAGTCAAAGCTGAGAGATTGGATCAGAGATGCCACGAATCCCCCCGTGATGGGAGTAGAGTATCTTTCGGTCCCCGGTCCGAACGGAGAAGGATTCGTCGTCTGCATCGTACCCGAGAGCTTGCATAAGCCACACAGGGCCGAATGGTCAAATAAGCAATACTATTACAGGGCAGGCGACGACTTTCTCCCCGCCGAACCGGCGATGCTCAGGAATCTGTTTTACCCGAGATTCAGCCCGGCCTTCAGAATTGAAGTGCAACTAGAAGTCCATGAGGGAAATGTCAATGGTCGCCCGACTCCACGATTGAGGCTCGCCGCGGTAATCCACAACAGCGGGAATTCTACCGCCCGCGACGTGCTCATAGTTGCCAGTACCACGGCCCGCATGCAGACCAGACCTTGGCTTTTTCCGGAAGAGACATTCTGGAGTCTCCGTCCCGGCAACAGTTCGTCTCTTCTGTTGATGGCCAAGTTACCGCTTCATCCCGACCTCGCATGCCAAGTGGGGACCTCCGAATACTGGCAAACGTCCCTTCGCCCCGACGCACAATTCAGGCCGGCGTTCATGGACTTCGTCGTAAGGTTCTACATATATTGCAGCGACTCAGAATATCAGCAGCACGAGGTAAGCTTCACGCAGGATGATCTGCTCAGCGTTGACACTATCTCAAAAGTTTGCCAGATCATCAGGTAATTGCCCCGCCTGGACATGAGTTCACCGCGCAAGAGAGCGGCGACGGCGATCCCCGGCGAGGGGGAAGGCCGCGGCCGTCGTCGTCGTGGTCGGGACGGGTCAGAATTCAGTCTGCCCGAAGAGCTCCTTCCAGTCGTTCCGGGCACGGATCGGCCGAACCGTGAATTCCCCGTCCTCGCCCCGCGAGATCTCCGCGCGAGGTATCTCCTTGCTTTGGCCCGGGAATAGCTGGCAGACGGAGTAATATCCCCCGCTTTGAATGAAATCAACATTCAAGTGGACGCCGTTCTCGATCAGTAACATGATGCCGCCGAAGTTCTCGGCCGATCCGATCAACTCCGACCGGTCACCCAACCTTCGATAGACGCGGAATTGGTGCATGGGGCCTGATCCTTGAAAAGGGTGATGCCCCGGACCTTCGCCAGCCCGGGGCGGTGGCGGTCGATTATAACGCCGATCAGGACCGAAGCACCTCCGGCAGGCGCAGGGCGTGCACCAATCCGCGGGGAAGAAAGACTACCAGGGGGCATCCCAGGGGGACAGGGCATCCCAGGAGTCATCCCAGGGGGACATTCCTAATTCTTGACGAGGGCATCCCAGGGGGACATTCCTAATTCTTGACGCAATTGTCACCGGGCGCTTCAAAACCAGCCACTCGTGGGCGCTTCAAAACCAGCCACCATTCTCACGGGTTTCAGACACGTTGGTTGATCGTAGCTGACTCGGCCGACTGTTCATAGCCACAGGCGATTTACGGCCTACTTTGT
>DAIDHB010000479.1 GCA_027452145.1 Planctomycetales bacterium | reverse complement strand
ACGTTCACCGACGGCGGCACGACGCTGGGCACCGTCGCGCTTGATGGCTCCGGTAAGGCCACACTCACCACGGCGAGCTTCGCTGTCGGTTCGCAGCCGATCGTCGCGACCTACAGCGGCAGCGCCGACTTCCTCGCGGCGACGTCGGGAGCCACCACCGTGGCGATCGCCAGGGCCGGCGCCCAGGTGATCCTCGTCACCCAGGCCGTCAACAAGCACAGGAAGGTCGTGTCGCTCAGCCTGAAGGCGGTTGTCGAGCCCGTCGCCCCCGGCGCGGGCGTGCCCACCGGCGCGGTGATCTTCGAGATGATGCCGAAGAAAATGAAGAAGGTCAAGGTCCTCGGGACGGCCCCCCTCAGCGGCGGCTCGGCGACACTGGCGGTGAAGCCCAACGCGGTGCTCAAGAAGTCGATCACGATCCTTTATGGCGGCGACACGGCATTCCTGCCGAGCACGTCGACCGCGGTGGTGTCGAAAGGTAAGGCAGCCGCCTCGGTGCTACTCGTGACCCACGCCCGGACGCTCTGGAGGCGACGTTGAGCCTGCGCCAACGGGCGGACGTATCCCGAATCGAGGAGACGGCCACGCGGGGGAGTCAGGGGGAGATTCCACGTCTGTTCGGCTCGACGTTTGCAAACACGCGGCGGATCTCGCGGTGAACCGACGCATGGCGCCTGCCGGGTCGTCCGGGCCCGGCTATCCGGGCTGTCGCCTCACCCCACTTCGGTGGCGAGACGACCGCGGCGCAGCCGCGAACGGGTACAGCCGGGTCCGATGCCAGACGTACGCCCCCTCGCTCGCCATCGCCGCCTCTCCGGCTTCAGCCGCTCATCGCCCCGACCCGCCGTCAACCGCCGGCCGGCGGCTCCCTCGGCTTGGCCCGGAGTTTCTCCAGGTGAGCCATCACCTCCTCCAGGGTGGCCCAGCCCTGCAGGTACAGGCAGATCATCTCGAAGGTCCGCAGCGTCGGCTTGCCGCCGGTCCAGAGGTGGATCAACAGGCAGGCGATGATCGCACAATACGCCTGGATCTGGATGCCCGCCGGGTGCGTGCTCAGGAGGTGGCGGCAGCCCAGGACGTGCTTGAAGAAGCGTGAAGAGGAGCTCAATCGACCACCTATGCTTGTAAATATCCGCAATAATTTCGGACGGCACGTCCAGCAGGTCGGTGGCGATCCGCAGGATGCCGTCGCTGGGCGAGCCGGCCGTGTCCCCCTTGCGGCCGCCCCGCTTGCGGTGCGGCTCGGCCTGCACCAGGATGACCCGGACCGGGTAGTTCGGCCGCGCCTCGGCCTTATGCGAAGTCCCCAGCTTGACCACGATGTCGCGGAGCACGCCCGCCCGCCGCGCCGCCCGCGACAGCGGGCGCTCCTCGACGACCGCATCGAGATTGCTGTTGTCGCGGATGCGGCAGACGTAGCTGCTGCCGGCGGCCACGATATCGTTCCACAGGGCGAACTCGGCGTACCAGTGGTCCATCACGTAGCAGCGATCAGGCTGCAACGACCGCCTCAGGACGTGCTTCTCGTTAGTCTTGCCGCCGTTGAGCGCCGAGGTGACCTCGATGCGGACCGGCAACTGGCGGTCGATCTCGAAGTGGGTATGGAACCGCCAGCCGCAATGCGTCTCCCCGTTCTTGTCGCGGAGGTAGGCGGCCTCGGCCAACGAGGCCAGGGTCTTGACCACGCTGCCATCGACGGCGGTCAGAACCCGCCGGACGTACTCCGTGCCGGCGCCGCGGGAGGGCGGGGCCTCGGCCCAGAGCTCGGCGATGATGGCCTCGAGCCGCTGCGGCTCGAAGACCTCGACGGCCTCCGACAACGATCCCAGCGAGGTCCGGGGGCAACCGACCTTGCGGCGGACCTGCTCGAGCAGGCTGGCCTGTTGCAGGGCGCGGAAGGAGCGGAGTACCGGGTTGAAGAGGAAGAGGAGGATCAGGGCGCAATAGTGGTCGAAGTGGAGCTTGCGATTGCCGGCCCGGTCGCGCTGACAGCCGACGTCATGGAGGCGGTCGACGAGCGGCAGGAGCTTGTCGAGGTACTTGAGCCCCTGGAGCTTACGGCCGAGGATCGGGCTGTCGGACGGCTCCGCCATGCGCCGGCTCCGCCACAATGACAGTCACTTTGCCTGGCAGGCCGATCGCGCAAATCTCGTGCCGAACAGACATGCTGTGTCCCCGTTTCGGGTCCCCGTTTTGGGTCTCTTCCGGGCCGGTGCTTACCCGGGTAGAATCGACGATGGGCGTCTCGAGAAGGGAGATCTGCCGTGGACATTCCTGTCATCGTCGAGCCGGTGACCGGCAACGGGTATCGCGCGACCGGGGCCGGCGGGCTCTCGGTCGGCCTGACGGCGGACGGCGCGACCGCCGCGGAAGCCATCGACCGACTCGCCGATCAGGTCCGGTCGCGCGTGAACGCCGGAGCGAAGCTGGCCGAGGTGAACGTCGTCGCCGGCGTCGCGGCGTGGAAGCAAGACGCCGGCTACCTGCGCGACGATCCCCTGTATGAGCCCTGGCGCGCCGCGATGGAGGAATACCGGCGGCAGCTCGACGAAGACCCCGAGGCCCTATGAGCCTCTTCGTCCTCGATACCGATCACCTGACCCTCTACTAACACGGCGACCCGATCGTGGTGCGAAGGGTCGACGCACGGCCGCCAGCCGAACTCGCGATATCGATCATGACAGTCGACGAGCAGATCGCGGGCTGGTACACACTCACGCGGCAAGCCCGCCGACCGGAAGAGATCGCCCGGGCCTACGCGCATCTCGGCGAGGCCGTCGCGCGCCTTGGCCGTTGGCGCATCCTCCCCTACACGGAATCGGCCATCGCGCGGGTCGCGGAGTTGAAGTCCCTCCGGCTCAACGTTCGACTGATGGACCTCCGCATCGCCGCCATCGCGCTGGAGAATCAGGCGGCGGTCGTCACCCGAAACCGGCGCGACTTCGGCCGCGTCCCCGGCCTGAGCATCGAGGATTGGTCGGCCTGAGCGGCGTGCTCGCACGGGTATCGTATCCGGCGGACGACACGGTGCCGTCGGGGTCTCTGCGACCTTGAAACAATGGGTCCTGACCTGCTCTGTCGAAAACCGGCCTCGGATTCGGCCTGGTTGATCGAACCGGCCCCGAAAGCACCCACAAGGACAGGCACTTTCCACAAAGCACCCACAAGGACAGGCACTTTCCACCCACAAGGACACCCACAAGGACAGGCACTTTCTATTGCTTCGAGCCGCTTGCTGCGACAATGCGTGCGCGCAGTGGAATGCCTGTCCTTTCTTCCCTCTCTTTCTTCCCTCTCCGCGCGGTGGACAAATTGTGTGGGCTCCGTCACGATGAGGATGAGCGCGATGAGGACAGGGAGGACGACCGGGACCACGCCCGACTCGATCCAAAAAGGCTCATCGGCGAGGAGCGAGGAGGCGACCGTGACGGCGATCAAGCAGACCGTGACCATTCAGCCCGGCGGCCGGATCGAGGTGGTCTCGGGCGAGTTGCCGGAAGGTCGAGAGGCGGAAGTCATCATCTTGGTGGACGAGGCTCGCCCGACGCGCCGCTTCACCGATTTCATCGGGGCCGGCCAGGGGCTCTACCCCGACATCCAGGCCGCCGATCGGGCGATCCGAGAGGAACGCGATGCATGGGGCTCATAGATGCTTATCAAGCCCGCCGTATCTACCTCGACACCAGTTTTTTTATCTATACCCTGGAGAACTTCGCGCCCGCGACGGCGGCAGTTGCCAGAATTGGAGCGATGATCCAGCGGTGCGAGGTTCTGGCCTGCACCAGCGAACTGACCCTCGCCGAGGTGCTCGTGGCCCCCTTGCGGCAAGGCGACCAACGCCTCGTCGACCTTTACAGCGACTTGCTCACCACGCGTGACGGGCTGTCGATCGTCCCCGTCACGCGCGACGTCTGGATCCAGGCCGCCGCCGAGCGGGCCTCGGCGGCATTCAAGCTGCCTGACGCGGTTCACATCGCCACCGCCCGGCGGACCGCCTGTGAGGCGTTCCTGACCAATGACCGCGGGTTTTCGAGGCTCTCGGGGATGGCCGTGCTCTACCTCGACGACCCGGACTTGCCATGATGAAGCAATGTCCTCCACCGACGGACTGAGAGGGCATCCGCGAAGGGCCCGAAAGTGAGACGCCGAACGGGGACGCAGTTAGTTTTCAGGACGCCGGGAGACGCCGGGAGACGCCGAACGGGGACGCAGTTAGTTTTCGGAGACGCCGAACGAGACGCCGAACGGGGACGGAGACGCCGAACGGGGACGGGAGACGCCGAACGGAGACGCCGAACGGGGACGCAGTTAGTTTTCAGGACGCCGAACGGACGCCGAACGGGAGACGCCGAACGGGGACGCAGTTAGTTTTCAGGACGCCGAACGGACGCCGAACGGGGACGCAGTTAGTTTTCAGGACGCCGAACGGGGCCGCAGCGATCTTTCAAGCTCTCCGCCCGGGCCCGGTGAGGACCGATCCCGCCCGACCCGGTCCCCGCGACCCGGTCCAATCCGGACCGACCCGTCCGCGACACGCCCGGACCGACGCGAGCCCGGCCGGGGCCGATCGGCCCGGCCGCGGCACGGGTGGGCCGGGATCGACGGGCACCGACGGGCCGCGTGTCTTGTATGATGGCTGAAGTCCCGCGGCGGCGAACGGGAACGTCGTTTCCCCCGGGCCCGAGTTCGGACCCGGTCCACCGACTTCTGCATCTTGCGATGCTGGCGGTTGCACCTACCCTGCCAGATTGCCCCGACCCTTCCGGCACCGATCCTGAGCTTGGTGAACGGGTGCCGATCGCGGATAATGGAAGTGAGCGGACGCCGTTATCCGATCCCCTGACGGGAGGCCATTCATGTCCACCGACGCGAAGCCCGAACCCTTCGAGGTTCATTACGACGGCCTGCGCGACGAGCAGGGCCTGATCCCGGCGTTCGGCCCGGTGCGACTCGACGACCAGGGGCATATCATCATGTCGAGGGAGGAGCAGCGGGCCAGGGCCGAGGCCGCTGTCCGCATGCTCAAGGTGATCGAGCAACGGCCCGACGACGACCCGCCCGGGACCGAGGAAGAGTTCATGCGCAACTACGATGAGAACCATCCTCATCGGCCCCAGTTCCAGGGGTACTACTGACGCATGGCCAGGTTCGTCTTACTCGACAGCGGACCGCTCGGCCTGGCCGTGTGCCGGCGCGGTACGAAGAACGTTGACGGGTTGCGGGGCCGGCTCGCCGAGCTGGAGATGGCGGGTGTCTCGATCCTGATTCCGGCGGTGATCGACTACGAGGTCCGCCGTGAGCTGGTCCGGGTCCCGGCCATGAGCAAACTCAAGAACCTGGCGGACATGCGGCAGCGCTTCCTGGTCCTGGCCGTTTCGGAAGCGGCCTGGTTCCGCGCGGCCGAGTTCTGGGCCATGTCGCGGCGGATGGGCCTTCCGACCGGCTCGGATGCCGCGCTCGACGCGGATGCGATTCTGGCCGGGTGCGCGGCCACCGTGGGTCGGCCGGGCGACGAGGTGATCATCGCGTCGAGCAACGTCCGCCACCTGTCGAGGTTCCCGGGCATCGACGCGCGGGAGTGGATGTCGATCATGCCGTGAGGGGCCATTCCAGGATCCGGGTCTCTGTCCCAAACGAGGCGAGCGGGTGGCAGTGGCATCATCCCCCTGACTTTCCCGCGCCGGACGGGTTGCGGGCAAGTACCGCCCGCCGGGCCCCACCTTCTGGGCTAGACTCCGAGCCGAGATCCGCCGCCGTCCCGCCCCGTCTCGTTCCGTCCAGCCTCGCCCGGTCCGACTTGAGCCCGGCGGGGGCCGATCGGCCTGGCCGCGGTACAGGCGGGCCGAGATCGACATGCACCGGCGGGCCGCGTTTCCTGTAAGTTTCCTGTAAAATGGCCGAAGTCCCGATGCCCCGCGGCGCTCGCTCCGCTCGGACGGACGGCTCGACGCGTGGCGGAACCGAATCCGCTGCCGGCGCCGGTGGCCTCGCTCGGGGACGGGAGGGTAGGGTAGGAGCCATGACCATGACCACCGTGCGCACCGTGATCCACGATCGCCGGATCGAGGTCCCCGCGCCCGACGACCTCACCGACGGCACCGCGGTCGTCCTCACGACGGGCAACGACGGCGGCGATGACGACACGCCGATGCCGCCCGAGGAGATCGCACGTGTCCTGGCGGCCATGAAGCGATTGCAGCCCCTGGAGATCCCCGACGATGTGGCGGCGGACCTCGACGCCTGGGAGAGGAGGCTGAATCAGCGCGGCATCGATCGCGCCGATGAAGACGGCGAGGGCGCGACCCGATGAGGCGGTTCCTCCTCGATACCGGCATCGCCGGGCTCTTCCTCGACCACAAGCGCGGCGTGTTCGTCAGGCGTGGGGGCGCCGGGGGCGAGCCGGTCGGCGGCTGTTGGCGGGCGCGCCGGCGGCCCGGGGCCGAGAGCGGGCCGCCTTGACGCCGAAGTTGAGCCGTAGTGTGGGATGATCCGGCAGGCGCACGACCAGTTCGAGCGACCCGCCTGCCGCCTCGACGTACTTGCGCAGGGTGCTCAGGAGCATGTCGGAGCGTCGTTCGATCTTCGACACCTCGGATTGCCTCACTCCCATCTCCCTGGCCATCCCGACCTGGGACTTCCTGAGCAGGGCACGCAGTTGGGCCAGGCCCAGTTCCTCCGCGGCCATCTCGTCCGCCCGCGCCTTGATCGCCGCCCGCTCTCCCTCCGGCAGCTCTTCCAGGAAGTCCTTCAGGCGAATGGGCATGGTTCACCTCTTCTTCTTCCGCCTCGCGGCGTTCCCGTCCCGCTTCGGTTCCGGTGGACTCTCGTCCCGCCCCTGTTTGTCCAGGTGCCTTGCATACCGGCGTTCCGCAATCGGGATGTTCTCCCTGTACCATCCCTTCTCGTCGCCGACCTTGTTGCCGCCGGCCAGCAAGATTGCCCTGCGGCGCGGGTCGAAGGCAAACAGGATGCGCCAGGGCTCCCCGGCATACTGGACCCTCAACTCCTTCAGGTTGGGGTAGACCGATCCTTTCAGGGTGTCAACCCTGGGGCGTCCGAGGTTCAGCCCGAACCGTGACAACTGGTCGGAGCCCGCGAGGATCTCTTGCCGAGGGCCGGCATCGAGCCCCCTGAGCCAGTCGGCGAAATCGTCGTCGAGGATCACTTCCCATGGCACTGGCTCGATCCCCCTGCGACCCAGACCCCGGCTGGGAGATACTATTCTCTTGAGAGAATATTGTCAAATCGGTCGGCCGTTTTCTGATCGCCGGGGGCGAATGAGGGCGCGGCTCGCTTTCGAGCTTTTCAAGCATAATGATCCCGATCCGCCGGTCCCCGCGGCCCATCCGATCCGCCCCGACGGCCGGTCGGATCGTCGGGACCGTCGTCCGGCCGTGGAGGGGCGAGTCCGTCCGTCCGTCGGTCGCTCGGTCGCGGCACGGGTCCGGGCGGCGCGGCCCCGCCGGACCGTGGCACGACCGGCCCGGACGGTCCGGACCGATTGGGAGCCGGTCCGTCTGATCCGTTCCCCCATTTGACCCACAAGGCCCGCCGGCCCGGTTCCGAGGGCATCCCGCTCGGGAATCCTGTCTCACGCGGAGCCGCGGAGGGCGCGGAGAGGGATCGGAACGGCGCGAGCCGAAGCGCCAGGAGTTCGGCCGCCCGGCCTCGCACTCCGCGGTCTCCGCGCCTCCGCGCGAGACCTTGTTGCCATCTCCCGCGCGCACGGCGCCGAGGTCTTACCCTTTCCCCGCCGTTCCGAAGGTTCAGGACGGTCGCCAGCCAGCCGGTCCTGGCCGGGCCGACGAGACCCGGTCTCCGGCCGGCCGGGGCCCTGGCTTCGTTTTTCGGGATTCGTTTGATTGTGATGTTTGGGGGGCATGTAGCGACTGCGGAACATTTTGAATTTCGAATGGATTTTTTTTGTTCCTGTGGGGCAAGCACTTACGTCGTATTTTTGGCCCGTGGGTCGGGCCGTCTTGCCCGATGCTCAGGCCCCGTCGGGCAAGACGGCCCGATCTACTCTCATGCCGGCGTGATAGGTCAACCTCGCCAATCTCACGTTCAGGCCCCGTCGGGCGTCACGCCGTTCCCAGTTCTGTAAGTCCTTCGGGTGTCAGGTTTTGCATGGGATGGATCCGCTCTCGGTCTTGCCTCCTCGCTCTCCTGGCCTTGTCTGCCCCGGGCTACGACCTGCCCGCGTCGGGCCTCCCTGGCCACGATTCACGGCCGATTGATTGATTGCTGTTGGGTGTGGTGGTGCACTCCCGCTTCGAGTTGAGGCCAATCTCCGGCTCATGGCGTTCGACGGTGGGCTGGGTATCCCGAGGATACGGAGTTTCCGGTGGAATCCGCAAAGTTGGGCCGAAAAATCCCTCACAAAACGCTGACTCGTCCGTTGTCAGGATGAGGAAGAGGTCATAATCACAAGGGGACATGCATCGCCGGTGGAACGGGTGGGGCCAGGGGCTCGACTGATCGAACGGTTGCTCGGCTGGGAGTCGATCCCGCAGGCGGTCGCGGTCGAGAGTTGGCTGGGCGAAACCCACCATCCGCCGGGCTTTGCCCTGGTACGTTTCCCCCACCCGACAACAGCGGACCGATCTCTCGAGACGGCCGCCTGATACCCCGGCAGGAAAGGTTCTGAAGGACGTCGGACAAGTCGGCCCGACCTCCTTTCATGCCGGCGTCATCATCCCGGTGAAACCGCAGGGCGGCCCGAAGGGTAGCGACGAGGAACACAGGGTTCGACCGAGAGTCTGGGTACGGACTCGATTGCGGTGAGCGGATCGAAGAAGGCAGACGAACACAACACCTTGCACACCAATGATTTGCATGATGCTCTCGCCTCATCAACTGACGCGACGGCGGGTATCCGGAGCACTCCCCCCTCGGCGGTGCGCCGGGTTGGCAGCGCGACGATGGGCGGCGGCCGTGCGCCATTCGACTGTTCTTAGCAATCAGGAGTTCTCGCGCGTTGGTCGGCATGGGCGAGTCGGGCGGGACCGTCCGAAAACCTGCCACCAGGTGCCACCTGGTGCCATTTGGCCCGGAAATCGGCCGAAAACCTCCTACCAGGTGGTACGATTCGCGTGCAAATCGGCCGACAGCCTGCCAGTATTCCTCCGCGATCTGCCATTTCGCCGAGGATTTGGCCGAAAAACTGGCCCTCGACTGCCACTTTCTGCCACTCGGACGGGACTGGGCCGGTCTCCGACGCGGTATCAGGCCGGCGCGAGACGCCGCAGTCGGGCCCTGGCCGGTGTTCCCCGGCTCTCCGCTGGATTTCCTCGATCCATTTCCAACGTGTGGGGGAGGACGACCTGGGAGTTCACGGTAGCGTGGGGGTTTACAGGCAGGCATGAAACGCGGCTTGACTGGACTCCCAGGAATCTGGGAGAATGCCGGCCAGGTCTCGCCGTCCTTGAATGTAGCAACGCTGAGAGAGTTCTGCTGAGAGGCGAATGGGTGGAGCGGGGACCGGCACCCGGCCGGCACGATCCGCGTGAATGATCAGGAAGAAGGGGTCGGGCCGGCCGCTCGTGGGCCTGGATGTCCTCGGGGCCGGATTGGTGCGAAGGCAAGGGTTGCGACGCCGGAGATGCGGTTGCAGCCGATCCGAAAGCGCGCGGCCGGATTTCGCGTCCCGCACAGGGCGAAACGGCGCCCGTATTGAGTAGACAGCGACTGGCGACAGCAATCGGGCCTTGATCACCGGGTTGGAGTGGTCGATCGGAGCGGATGATCGGGTTCGGCCGGCCGGGCCGGGACCACCAGCGGACTTCACCACGATGCACACCGGGCGCAGATCGGGATGGTCACACGGCCGGCGGCGCCGCGCGTCGCGCCGACCGGTCTGCGAGGTGATGGAGTTCCGCCGCCTGCTGTCGACCTACGTGGTCACCAGCCCGGGCGACGATTCGGGCACCGACTCGTTGCGGTGGGCCATCGAGCAGGCCAACGCGAGCGGGTCGGCGAGCGTGATCGACTTCGACCTCGGCACGCAGGAGCCGGTGAAGATCCAGCTCGCATCCCCCCTGCCCTTGATCTCGGTGCCGGTCGTGATCGACGGGACCACGGAGCCGGGCTATTCGGGCACGCCGCTGGTCGAGCTCGATGGCTCGAAGCTCACGGGCGGCGGCAACGACGGGCTGGTGCTCACGGCCGGGGGGAACGTCGTTCGCGGCCTGGCGATCGGCGGGTTCTCCGACTCGGCCATCGTCCTGGAGACGCCGGACGGCAGCCCCACCGCGGGCGGCGGCGGCAACGCCATCGCGAGCGATTACCTGGGGCTGGCTCCATCCGGCGTCGCGGCGATCCCCAACGGACGCGGACTGACCATCCTCGGCTCGTCGAACAACACGATCGGCGTGGGCGAGGCGGGCGGCGGCGACGTGATCTCGGGGAATTCGGGCGACGGCATCGTCATCGAGGACGGCCGCAACGGGTCAACGCAGAACCTGATCGCCGGCAACCTGATCGGCACCGACTGGACCGGCCAGGTTGCCGCCGGCAACGGCCACGCGGGGATCGAGATCGACGGGCTCCTCTCGGGCGGGAACACCATCGGCGCCCCTGGGGGGGCGTTCCGCAACGTCATCTCGGGCAACGGGGGGCCGGGCATCGAGGTCGGCGACGGCGCGGCCGGCACCGCCATCCAGGCCAATCTCGTCGGCCTGGCCGCCGACGGCAGGACCCCGCTGGGCAACCAGGGGGACGGCATCCTCCTGGATGACGCACCCCAGACCATGGTGGGCGGGACCGATATTGGCGAGGGGAACGTCATCTCGGCCAACCAGGACAACGGGATCGAGACCGCCTCGGACACCAATGGGCTCTGGGTCGCCGGCAATTTCATCGGCACCGACGCCGCCGGTCAGCTCAAGCTGGGCAATGTGGAGAACGGGATCGCCCTGGCCACCTCGTCGAACCTGATCGGCGGCACGGCCGCGGGCGCTGCCAACACCATCGAGTACAACGGGACCGGCCTGGTCGGCGCGGGGGTCCAGCTCATCGGCCAGGTGGTGCAGGACACGATCCTGTCCAACTCGATCTTCGCCAACAACGGGCTGGGCATCAACCTCGGCAGCGGGCCGACCCCCAACCACTTGCCGGGCACCGCCGGGCCCAACGACTACCAGAACTATCCCAGCCTGGGCTCGGCCAGGTCCGACGGGTCCAGCCTCGCCGTCGCCGGGTCGCTCGACGCCGCCCCGAATACCGGCTACCTGGTCCAGTTCTTTTCCAGCCCGCAGGGCGACCGGTCCGGGTACGGCCAGGGCAAGACGCTGGTCGGCGCGATGAACGTCGCGACCGACGCGCAGGGCCACGCGACCTTCAACACGACCCTGCCCGGCTCCGTCCCGGCGGGGGGCGTGCTGGCGGCGACGGCGACCGACGCCTCCGGCAACACGTCCGAGTTCTCCGCCGACCTGGTGATCCAGGGCGAGATCAGGCTGGTGGTCAGTGGCTCGGCCACGCCCAACCCGGTCCTCGCCGGCTCCGACGTGACGTACACGATCGACGTCGCCAACCAGGGCCTGGCCGACGCGCAGGGCGTGACCCTGAACGACCAGCTCCCGGCGGGCGTGACGGTGGTGTCGGTGACGCCCAGCCAGGGTTTCGTGGTGCCCGAGATGACCGGCGGGACGGTGAGCGTCGACCTCGGCACCATCGCCGCGGGGTCGTCGGCCACAGTGACCCTCGTCGTGCAGACCGGGGCCGGCTCGGCCGGCACGATCGTCGACAAGGCCGGGGCCACCTGCCAGGAATCGGACCCCAACAACCCGGCGCCGCCGATCGCGATCCCCGTCGTCGTGGAGACCGACGCGGATGTCTCGGTCTCGCTGGCCGAGTCCCCCTCGCCGGCCCTGGCCGGCGGCGAGCTGACCTACACGATGACCGTGGCCGATCACGGGCCCGACCGCGCGCCGGCCGTCGTCGCATCGATGCCGATGGCGGCGGGCCTGTCGTTCGTCTCGGCCACTTCCGACGTCGGGAACGTTGCGCTCTCGAACGGCCAGGTCGTCGCCGACCTGGGCGACATGGCGTCGGGGAGCCAGGCGGTCGTCACGATCGTGCTTCGCGCGTCGGCCGCCGGCACGGTGACCGAGACGGCCGCGGTGAGCAGCGACACGATCAACCCCAACCCGGCCGACGAGATCTCGTCGGTGACGACCACGGTCGAGCCCGCCGCCGACCTGGCGGTCGGCGTCTCGGCCGGCAGCCTCGTCGCCGCCACCGGGGTCGCCCTCGACTACACGCTGACCGTCACGAACAACGGGCCGAGCGACGCCAGCGGGGTGATCCTGACCGACAGCCTGCCCGCCGGCGTGACGTTCGTCTCCGCCACGGACGACCAGGGCAACAGCCCCGCCACGCTGAACGACGGCGTGCTGGCCTGGCCGATCGGCGACCTGGCCGATGGTGCGACGGCGACCCTGGTGGTCGCCGTGATCCCGACCGCGCAGCCCGGCTCGACGCTGGTCGACTCGGCCAGCGTGACGGGCGGGCAGGCCGACCCGGTCTCCGGCAACAACACGGCGATGCTCAAGGTCCCGGTGCGCGGGGTGAGCGACCTGTCGGTGGCGGCCGCGCTGCAATCGGGCCCCGCGTTCGTCGGGCAGCCGATGACCTACGTCATCAGCGTGACCAACCAGGGCCCGGCCGACGAGCCCGACGCGGTGCTCAGCAGCAGCCTCCCGGCGGGGTTCACCGTCGTCTCGACCCGATCGACCCAGGGCCCGACGCCCTCGGTCAGCCAGGGCATCCTCACCGCGAACCTCGGCACGCTTGCCTCGGGCGCCACGGCCCAGGTGACGCTGGTCGCGACCCCCGGCACCGCGGACGTGGGCGTCGTCACGACGGGCTTCTCGGTCCAGGGCCAGGACTTCGACCCGAACCTGGCGGACAACGCCGCGGTCGTCACGGCCTCGGTCGCCGCGTCCGCCGACCTGGGGGTCTCGATCCAGCCGGGCGCCGGCGCGGCGGTCGCTCAGGTCGCGTGGAGCTATACCGTCCAGATCAACAACGCCGGCCCGTCGCGGGCCACGGGCGTCCTCGCCACGATCCCGATCCCGGCCGGCGTCGCGCTGGTCTCGGCGACGTCCAGCCAGGGCCTCCCGCCGGCGATCCAGCAGGACGGCAGCCTCGCGGCCAGCCTGGGCGCGATCGACTCGGGGGCATCGGCGACGATCACGGTCACCATCAACCCGACGCCGGCCGCCTCGGGCAGCTCGGTCTCCCTGTCCGCCGGGGTCGTCGGGAATGAATACGACCCGGCCGGGGCGAATAACCAGGCGGCGATCGAAGTCTCCGTCGCGCCGTCGGTCGACGTCGGGATGAGCCTCGCCTGCGACCCGCAGGTCGTGCCGAGCGGCCAGGTGGTCACCTTCGCCGCCACGGTGAAGAACGCCGGCCCGACCACGGCGACCGACGTGGTGGTGACCTTCCCGCCCGTGAACGGCCTGGCCTTCCTCTCGGCCCAGCCCAGCCAGGGTGCGGTCGCCGCGGCCTCCGGTCTGTACTTCGCCCGCATCGGCACCCTGGCCCCCGGCGGGTCGGCCACGGTCGCGCTGCACGCTCTGGCCACCGCGTCGGGTAGTTATGTGCAGTCGGCCTCGGTCTCCGAGGACCAGTACAACATCGACCTCCCCGCGGCCTCGGCGACCGCCGTGGCGCAGGTCCAGCCGTCGGCCGGCGTCGTCCAGTTCGGTGTCCCGGAGGTCGAGGTCACCGACAGGTCCGGAGTGGCCGTCCTGCCGGTCGTCCGCCTCTACGGCTCCGCCGGCACCGTCACGATCCACTACCAGACGGTCGCGCTGAACGCCACGCCCGGCATGGACTTCACGCCGACGTCCGGCACCCTCATCCTCGGGCCCGGCCAGACCGGCGGCTCGATCATCGTGCCGGTGCTCGACGATCCGTACAAGAACCAGGACCAGTTCCTGAACGTCGTGCTCGACGGCCCGGCCGGCGGCGCCGTCCTGGGCGCGGCGAGCACGGCCCAGGTCCACATCCAGGACATCGACCCCGACTTCACCCCGCCGCAGGTGACAGGACTGTCCTGGTCGGGGTGGGCGGGCGCGATCAGCACCCTCACCCTGGGCTTCTCGGCGCCGCTCGACCCGGCCTACGCGACCAGCGCGGCCAATTACCGGCTGCTCGACGCGGCGACGGGCCGGAGCCTGGCGATCGCGTCGATCATCTACAATCCGGCGAACTTCTCGGTGACCGTCGTACCGCAGGCGGCCATCCCGTCCGGCCATTACGATCAGATCCAGGTCGTCGGCGCCGGGCCGGGCGGGATCCGCGACCTGGCCGGCAACCTCCTCGACGGCACCGGCACCGGAGCCCCCGGCTCGAACTACGCGGCCCTCTTCGCCCAGGGGAAACAGCTCTCGTACGTCGACAACGGCGGCAACCGGGTGAAGCTCCGGATCAAGGGGATGGGCTACCTCGAGCAGGTCCTGACCTCCTACGGCGAGGGCGTGACCCTCAACCTCGCCGGCATGATCCCCCACCGCACCACCCTCACCGGCAAGATCCTGCACGGCAGGGGAGGCACCGGCCAGACCATGCTGGGCACCATCGGCGGCCTGGGCCAGTTCGGCGATGTGAAGATCCTGCTGAAGACCCCCCCGTTCCGCGTGACCCAGCTCCCCTTCCAGCGACGGGGTCGCTACGTGTTGTAGGCGCACCAGGCGCAAGGTCATCGCGGGGCCGTCTTCGCGGCCCGGTCTGTTTCCCGCCAGCTCCCATTCAATTGACGCGCCGCGCCCGGCGGGGATACAGTACCGAGTGTCCCTACCGGGCGAGCCGGCCGGTCGGATCAGGCCTCTCGCCGATCCCGCACCGCAGGCCCGGCCCCGGCCCCGGCCCGAGAGGTTCCACGCGATGAGACGATCGTCCCGGATCGGAATCCTTACCATCGCCCTCGTCCTGCTCGCGCACCTGCCGTGCGAGCGGTCGGCGCGGGCCTGCCCCAGTTGCCGGGAGGCCGTCTCGGAGAGCGAGAGCGTGAACGACACGGCCGGCATGTCCGACGGTTACAACTGGAGCGTGCTCTTCATGCTGGTCGTCCCCTTCTCGATGATGGGCGCCGGCGCCTTCGCGATCCGCCAGGCGGCCAGGCGAGGGTCGCTGCCCGAGCTGTGAACCGCCGGTCGCGGAGGTCGAACCCAACCGGCCCCAGCCCGGGACCGGCCGGGCTCGATTCGACCGGCCTGGCCTGGTCTGGTCCGTTCAAACCGGCGCCGGCGTTCCGGCGTCGCGCAGCCGGCCGGCGGGCGTGTTGGCCGCGAGGTCGTCGATCATGTCGAGGACGGCCTGCTCGACGGCGGCCTGCCACCGGCCCGCGAAGCGTTCGCGGTACGGCGAGCGATCGTGGGCGCCGGTGATCCCGCGGGAGTTGTTGATGAGGGCGCCCAGGCCGTCGCCGTCGAAGGCCGCGGCGACGTCGCGCGAGGTCCCGCCCTGCGAACCGTAACCGGGGACCAGCAGCGGGATGCCGGGGAGCTCCGAGCGCAGTTCGGCGAGCTGGCCGGGATACGTGGCCCCCACGACGGCCCCGACGTGGCTGTACCCCGACTCGCCCACATGGGGACTCGCCCACTGGCGGAGCCGGTCGGCGACGTGACGATACAGCGGCTTCCCCTCGGAGACGAGGTCCTGGAACTCGCCCGCGGAGGGGTTGCTGGTGCGGACCAGGACAAAGATCCCCCGGTTCTCCCGCGCGGCGACGCGGACGAAGGGGAGGATGCCGTCGGAGCCGAGATAGGGATTCACCGTGAGGGCATCCGCCGACCAGGTCGGTTCGTACCGCCCGCCGACGGGCACCTTCCCCAGGTAGGCACGGGCATAGGCCTCTGCGGTCGAGCCGATGTCATTTCGCTTGCCGTCGACGATCGCGATCAGCCCGCGGGCCCGAGCGTCCTCGACGCTGGCATGGAGCGCGGCGACGCCGGCTGGTCCGTAGGCCTCGTAGAAGGCCGACTGGAACTTGACGGCCGGGACCAGCGGGGCGACCACGTCGAGCACCTCGCCACCGAAGCGACGCAGGGCGTCGGCGACGCCGACGGCGGTCCCGGGAAACCGGTCCAGAAACCCCGGAGGCAACTCCTCGGGCCGCGGGTCGATCCCGACGACGACCGGATTCCGGAGACGGCGGACCGCGGCGAAGACTCGTTCGATGAAAGACACCGGTGGCTCCCCTTCACGCAACAATGAGAGATGACGCAGTCGGTCGAATTCCGGAATCATCCACGATCCAGGGATAGACGGGACCCCGGGTTCCGGTTATTCTGGCACCTGTTCGGGGCGTAGCGCAGTTTGGATTAGCGCGCTAGCTTGGGGTGCTAGAGGTCACCGGTTCAAATCCGGTCGCCCCGACTGACTAAAGCCGGAAATACCAGCTACTTACGAAAAGGCCCGATCTGTGGCGGATCGGGCCTCTTTTATTTGTGACGTTCCCTGTGGCGATCCGGGGCGGAGCCCCCTCGCCGATGGAAGTATAGGTCAGGATCCGCGGCGGCTCAATCGGGGAAATCAAGCCGATCCAGTCGATGGAGGTATCGTGAAGGCTATCCGCGGCCGAAAGTTCTTTCTCCAACCCCTGTAAGCACTTGGGGAAAACGGCCCGATTTCTTCACAATGTGAAGATACCGTCCGTGGTACATTCGTCACCTGGCGATCCCCGCCGTCGTCGCCATGAAAAAAGGCCGGAGAGGGCTGCTACCCCTCCCGGCCTCGTGTGACGGCCCGGATTCTAGGTGATAGGAGGCTTCGTGTCCAAATCACCAAATGACCATCGAGGTCACTGTACCCCAATCAGGAGGTCGGTGTCACCGCCCAAACTCGAAAAACTCACCTCGTCCGCACCGCCTGGGCTCTGGATGTTGGTGCGACTGAAGGTCTTCGGACTCTTTGGGCTGGTGTTCCTGTTTCGCCGCCACCGGTGAGAGGTCATCGTTTCGGGCCCTCCCCCACTCGGGGGGGGGAGGGCTCACTCGAAGAGCCTGCGTTGGATCTCCACCGGACTCGACTCGAGGTCCTTCAGGGGGCCATAGCCCACTCTCACGACCTGGACGGTAGGGTACCCTCCCAGCATCCACTTCGCCCAGCCGAGGGCCTGGCGGCGGTCCGTGAACCGTTTCGATAGAGAGCGGTGGGGGGGATAGGACCCCGACCTGGACCGAGCCGGCCAGGCCCAGTTTGACTCGCTCGCGCCGGGGGGTGGCGTAGTGCCAGGTGCCCCGGATACGGACCCGCACGACGAAGGGTTTGCGGTAGGCTGAGTTCATCGAGACCTCCGAATCGATCTCCTGGTGAGGCGGCTGGGGGCCTCCGTGCCCCCTGGCGGCTCAGTACTCGTCCGGGGTCCCGATCCAGGTGGACTCCCGCTCGCCGGAGTCGTCCGTGGCGGTGGTGATGACCCAGATGCGGTCCCCAGAGGCCGGATCGTCGCGTCCGGCGCTCCCCGATCCCCGCGATTCCCATCATGGGGACGACGAATCCGACACGTCGGCGACTAGCGGCCATACCCGCACGTCTTCAGGTGACGGCGCCGAGAACGCCACCGACGAACGGGCAATCATCAGCGCAAGTTCGCTCGACCGCGTAGTCGGCGGACCCGCGGAGCCCCCCTCCGTGCCCGTGGCCCCCCATGCGGACGAGGAATGCGACAGCGGGATCCCGGGCTCCCGCGCCGACGATCACCCGCGAACCCCACGCGATCCCGATCTCGTCGCTGATGAGGACGACTGGCTCGCGGGCATCGAGGTCCGCAATCGCCTGACCGACCCGGGGCGATTCGACCGGAATGCCCGGTTGTGGCGCCGGTCGAGGCCCGCGATCGCCAGCATCGTCGAGGACCTCAACCCGGCTCCATCCGACATCGCCAGGTCCGGACGATTCCAGATGATGCGCAACAGCTTCATGTTGCGGCTGCTTTATCTGTCGCATGTTCGTCACCCCCGCGACTGGCAGATCTGCCCCAAGTGCGGCGGCGACTTCACCGACAAGCCCGGCCGCATCCCCTGTAGCCGCTGCGACGGCGGCGGGTATCTCCTGACTCATGAGGGCGATCCGCGGGATCAACTCGATGGCTAGGACGCCGTCGTCATGGCGGCGACCGCCCCACTTTGGATCTGATTCAATTTCAACAATAGGCCCGGCATGGGGGCCATCCCGTGCCGGGCCGCAGAGCCCCGGAGATCAACACGCTACAGGACCCAGTATACCAGGCGACAAGCTCGGGCAATGATCCCGACTCGTCGCAACCGGTTCCGCCGCCGCAGGCCTCCCCAGCGCGGGGGCTCGCGGGGCGAGCGTCGGGCGCGGCCGGCAGACCGAAGCTGGCCGCAGGTTCGGATGGCGTCGGCGAGGGACAAGGCGACGGACCGCGAGGTCGATGGCGCTCGGCCGTCGACAGCACCCCGGATCGCAACCTCTTCGACTTCACTCCCGACCGGTGCGTCGTCTTTGATGTCGAGGTGTATCCGCACCGCTGGGGGATCGGGCTCGGGTGGCCCGACCGCGCCGGCGGACTCCGCATGGAGTTCATCGAGGACCGCGCACAGCTCGCCGATCGCCTCGACCAGCTCGCCGCCGGCGGGTGGACCCTAGTGGGGTTCAACTCCGCGCATTACGACGTGCCGATCGTGCGCGCAATCCTGGCGGGTGCCGACGCCCATCACGAGTCGTGCCGCCTGATCAACGGCCAGGGCCTGTCGATCCCCGAGGACGGACTTCCCGGAATTCCGTGTGATCATATCGACATGTTCCAGCGGGTCCGGCGGACTTACCTGAAGGCTGCCGCGGCGAACCTGTGCCTGCCGCGACTTCGGGAGCTACCCTATCCCCCGGAGCTTCCGCTCAGCGATTCGCAATGGGCCGAGGTCCGCGCGTACAACGAGGTCGACCTCGGGCACACACGCGCGCTTCTCGACCACTACACCCCCGAACTGGCAGCCCTGGCAGTCCTCTCGGCCGATTACCGACAGGACTTCCGTTCCACCTCGATCTCCCGGGTCGTCGAGGACATCTTCGTTCCGGCGTACCGGCAACAGCGAGGGCGTCGCCCGCCGCGACTCGACCCCCCCACCGGGATCTGGTACCGGCCGGTCTCCGGCGTTCGGCGCCCGAGCACGACTGAGGCCGCCGCCTGGTATGACCTGCTGACCACTCGGCCGATCGCGATCCCCACTCCGACCTACGAGGTCAGGAACGGGAGGAGGTCCCCGCAGAGGATCGAGATCGCCCGGCACGTACCCCGCGCCGAGTTCGCCGTCGGGAACGCCCGACTCAAGGTCGGTGCGGGCGGGCTCCACTCGGTCGACCGGGCCGGCCTCTTCTACGCCGACGCCGAGTCCCGGCTCCTGTCCCTGGACGTCAGCAGCTTCTATCCCCACCTGATCCGCAACAAGGATCGGCTCGTCGACCTACGCCGAGATCCTCGAGCGGCGCCTGGCGATCAAGCGGCGGATCGGCGAGACGACCCACCCCGGGGATCGCCAGACCCTTGCGATCCAGGCGGACGCGCTCAAGCTGGTGATCAACAGCTACCTCGGGAAGTTCGGGTCGATCCACTCGACCCTCTTCGATCCGCGGGCCCTCCTTACGGTCACTCTGAGCGGCCAGCTGATGCTGGTCGATCTGATCGAGCGGCTGACCGCGGCCGGCGTGGTCGTCCTCTCCGCCAATACCGACGGCCTGTTCGTCAGGGTTCCCCGCGATGACGTTCGGTGGGGGGATGTCGTGAGGGAGTGGCAGGACGCCACGGGGATGCCGCTGGAACTCGAGGAGCTGAGCCGCCTGCTCCTCCTGGCGACTAACAACTACGCCACGCTCTCCATGTCCGGTGAGGTCAAGAGAAAGGGAGCAAAGCTCAAGGGCAAGGTGGACCCGGCCAGCGCGCCCAATAACCTCGTGATCGGCGATGCGATCATCGAGGCGCTCTTCCGAGACGTACCGCCGGAACGGACTGTCGGTCAGTGCCAGGACCTCGCCCGATTCTGCTCGATTACCAGGCGCTCGAGCAAGGTCGTTGGGCTGGCGCTCGTCTCTGCCGACGAGAAGGCCGTCGACATCCCCGAGAAGATCGTGAGGTGGTACAAGGCGAAGGCAACCGACCATCGACTCGTCCAGAGGCGCCAGCAGGGGAATTGCACCGCGGCGAATGCCCAGGGCATCAAGTTGGCGATGGACCTGGGCGACGGGGGTGTTCCCGACGACCTGGATCGTTCTTGGTATGTTCGCGAGGCGCGCAAGGCCATTCAGTCGGTCCCCGGGTATCGCCCCCTCGTCGAGGACCTGAGGAATCACCCGCTCGCCCACGCGGTCCACGAGAAGGGCCTCCTGCCGGTGCCGAAGTGGGGCGGGAAGAAGCAGCTTCCCGGCTCCGATCCCGCGGCGCCCAGCCTGCTCTGGGACTGGGATCGCTACCGGACGGTCGGCTGCTACACCGGGCCCGCCGGCGGGGGCGTCCTGGTCGTTGACGTCGACGACCCGCAGCTATTCCGGAAGTGGGTCTCGCACGGCCAGGACCCGCAGCTCATCTCGCGGTGGGGCGACCTGGCCGGGGCCCGCGTGGTCGTCCGCGGCGAGCACACCGCCGAGCAGGTCCGGTCCGGGCTGGCGCCAGGCAAGCTGATCTTCCGGTTCGAGTCGGACGCCGAACACCCGCTGGTCGGGACGCCCGTCGGCCGCTGGCGGCAAGATCGCGGTATCGATGTCTTCTTCGGCCAGGGCCTCCCGTCCATCCTCGGCGAGCACCCGGACGGTTCGAGCTACCGCCTCGAAGGTGATCTGGGTGCGGCGCCAGAGTGGCTGACCGGCGGCCTCAGCCCTCCCCGGCGCCCGGGTTCGAGCCGGACGAGGACACGGACGAGAGCGGCCGTTGCCCCGGTCGAGCTGCGGGGACTGCCCTCCGAGCTGGCGTACCTCGAACCCCGGCTGGGTGGCAAGCGTATCGGCTGGCGCGAGAAGGTACTCGCCGACGGCCGGAGCATCTGGGTCGGACGGTGCCCCTTCCCGCACGAGTCCGGGACGAGTTCGCCTGACGACCTGTCCGCCGGCTTTGACCCGAACGGGCGCCCCTATGTGCACTGCCAGCACGGCACGTGCACACAGATCCCGATCATCAACCGGCGTCTCCGTGAGACGTACATCCCCCCGCTCGATCAGGTGATCAAGGATCTCCCCGAGCTCACGGAGATCGCGAGGGCAATGATCGACGATCTGGCGGCCGGGCGAGTCGCCGTGCATGTTGCACCGACGGGTGCCGAGAAGTCGTACGCCACGGCGCAGGCGGTGGCGGCCCGCTTTCGCCAGGGCTTGCCGACGGTGGTAGCCTGCCCCACGATCCGCTTAGCTGGCGAGATGAAGGAGAAGCTCAAGGAACTCGTTCCCGAGGCATTCCGCGGGTGCGTGGCGCAGATCTACGGCCTGTCCCCCATGCCTGCCGGCGGCGAGGACAACGAGGACGACGACGCTGGCCGGAGCGATTCAGGCCACTATCCGATCGACTCGCGGACGATGATCGTGATCGCGACCCGCGCCCAGCTCGGGCGTCGCGGCTTCTCGACCTTTATCCGAGCCCTGTGGACGAAGCTGGAGCTCGCGGAGGACGCCAGGGGTAAACGCCGCCCCTTTTCCCTCATCATCGACGAGGCGGCTGAATTCCTGCGGATGTCCAGGGTCGAGATCCCCTTGAAGGCCCGGGCCCGCCACCAGACCGAACCGGACCACAACGGAAGCCGCCACACGTTCCTCAGGGACTGCCCCAAACGGAATCAGTCCGGGAATTGCGCCGGGTGCACCCTGATGGCGACGGGCATGTACGCCGCGTTCAACAGGTTCCGAATCCGTGAGCTGAGGCCGCCGAGGACGATCGAGTACGACGCGATCAACAATCCGCTCACCAGGTTCCGGGACCCGCTCGACGTCTCGGTTGACGACTTCGAGCTGACGCCGAAGGTGCGTGTCGGAGGCACGACCTTCGCCGCCAAGGTCCTCGGCTTCCGCGGGGAACGGATCGAGGCCATGGCGCGGCGCACGGCCGCGATCAATCTCTTCCAGCACGATCCTTCCGGCGGCCAGCTTCACGAGGCACCTGACCCGGTGCTGGCGAATATGCTCGAGTTCGCGTGGCGGCCGGTCATTACGTGGGAGCATCCGCTGGATACGGAGGGGAACATCGTCGACACGGGGGAACTGGTCGGACGCATCGTGCGCAGGGAACAGGGCTGGGACGCCAGCGTGATCTTCCCCCGCGAGACCTGCGACGTCCCGCGTCTGCAATTCGCCGACCTGGCCGGCGTCGAGAAGCTGCGTCGATTCGCCGACGATCAGCAGGTCGGCGTCCTCTTCGTCGGCGTGACTCTCGGTCGCGACGATCGGGACCTCCTGTCGGAGATCTGGCCAGAGATACTCGAGCGCTCGCACCCGTACCCGCAGCGCAAGATCCGACAACTGGCGATCGTCGCCCCGGACGGTAACCATGGCGCCGGCGGCCTGGTGGGCGAGGCCGGCCGGCTGGTGACCGCCCCGCTGGAAGAGGTAGGCCGCGGCCTTGTCTTCCTCTCGACGAGGAGGATCGCGAACGAGCTCTACGAGAAGGTCTACCAGGAGCAGCCGTCCGTCTCGTTCGTGGACGGCGGTCAGGTCGAGTGGCGCAATCGCCACGGTGTCTACAACGAGACCGAGACCCGCACCCTCCTCACCTACTCCCGAGGTGTCCTCGGGCTCGGCGCCAATCTGCTCGATACCCGCTTCCTCCTGGTCGATAGCCTGGCGTACCGGTCGATTGCGAGCTTCACCCCAGGCGAGCTTACGCCGGAAGAATTCGCCGCGGCCCGTGCCGACGAACGATCGTCAATCCTCGCCCAGAACCTCGGTCGCCTGCTGCGGGGCGAGCAGGGCAAGACGGCGGTGCTGATCCTCCTCAACGCCGAGCCGGATCTCGTGCAGGCGGTCGCCACGGCCCCGGCCGTGGTCGAAGGGTCCGAGCTGCCGCCGGTCGTGACGCGCGGCTCCGACCTGGTCGGCTCGTGGCCGCTCGCGGAAGGCCTGCGGCGGGGGATGGCCATGCTCGGGTTCGCGGAGGAGGTCGCCCAGTAACCCCCCTCGCCGTTGGGATCTCGACCGCGGCCCGCCGCCTGCCGGGAGGCGAGGGCCGCGGCCCGGCCCGAGGTCGAAGTCTCGAGCCGATCGCTGTTCTCGCCCCGGCCTGTCTCTGAAAGGACTCCGCATGAGCACGAAGACTCGGAAATCGCCGCAGGCTACCGACGAGGTGGAGTCTGCGGCTCGTCGCCTGCGCCTCGCGGCCCTGGACCTCGTCCAGCTACTCGGCACCGGGCGTGACGGCCAGGACTTCGACCCTCGCGCCGCGGCGGCCCTGGTGCAACTGGGCCGCTACACGGTCGAGCCGCTCGCCGAGGGGTTCAGGACGGCCCGCGACCCGGCCCATCGGTGCGCGATCGCCCTGCTGATCGCGGAGCTGGCAAGCGGCCCCGTCGTCCCGGAAGCGCTCGACGTCCTTCGCCGCGCCGCGCTCAATGACCGCCATCCGGCGGTGCGCAAATCTGCCGCCCATGCGCTTTCCGAGATGCTGGACAAGGCCCTCGTTGCCGAGGTGGGGCAGTCTGAGCGACGCCCGATCGAGACCTCCGTACCGGACGAGGCGGCCGATCAGCCCCCCGTGCCCGCCGGCATGACGCCGGGTGCCGCGCGCCTTTACCGCGAGCTGGTGGCCTCGAGGGATGCGGGCGAATTGGTGGAGACACCTTGCCCGGGAGAGGCGTGACGCCGGTAACTGGACAGACCGAGGCCGACCAGCAGACTCGGGCCGACTCGGTGCAGGTATCGCTCGTTCGCGCAGCGGTCCGTCACGGGGCCTTCCGACCGGTGCGGCCGAGCGCGAGCAGGTTGGCGACGAGGCGGTAGGCACCCGGGACCCCCTCGTGCAACTGCCGGTGCAGGGCGTAGGCGCAGTAGGTGTAGTGACCCGCGCCCCATCGCGCAGTCACCCAGCCGCCCCTCTGCGGCGCCTGGCCGGTGTCGTGGCACTCCAGCAGCGGCCGGTAGGCGGGATCCCACGATTCCAGGAACTTCGAGCCGCGCTGCTCCACCCAGCCGTCGAAGTCCGCCGCGGTGATCCGATTCGGGGCCGTGAACACCGGATCGTCGGGGGCGAGGATCCGCACCGGAGCGTCTTCCTCGCAGACCTCCTCGGCGCCGCCGGGCAGACGGGCGGGGTAGGGCGCGAACCGGGCCGGGTCAAACTCCGGGGTGTTGTAGAGGACGACGAGGTTCCCGCCGCCCCGGACGTAGTCGAGCAGGCGGACGTTGTGCGTCCGCAGGTCCTCGCGGACGGCGTAGGCTCGGGTGCCCACCAGTATTGAGTCGAACCGCGGGAGGTCGCCGGCGGCCAGGTCCGACGGGCCTAGCGGCCGGACGTCCATCCCGAGCTGCTCGAGGGCGCGAGGCACCTCGTCACCGACCCCCGCCACGTAGCCGACGGTCAATCCCTTCATGGTCTCCACGTCCACGCCTCGGACCTCCACGACCGCCGGGCGGTACAGGTAGCGGGCCTCCAGGTCGCGGTGGCGCACGACCTCGTAACCCTCGCGGAAGGTCTCGGGCCCGACCGTCGCGATCGCCTCGATGGGGACGGCCGCGCCCGCCAGCCCCCGGGGCCTGACGCGGAACCGGAACGTCCGCTGCTCGCCGGCCCGGGCGAGGTCGATGCCGTGTCGCGGGGGCTCGGACCTCCACCTCGCGGGGAGGCGCAGGGCCAGCGTCCCGCGGGTGGGCCCGTCGCGGTTATTGAGCAACCCGACCTCAACCGTGAAGGCCGGGTCGGAGTCTCGCAACGGGACGACCGCGTGCTGCGGAGCCGCCGAGACAGCGAGCGCCGGGACGACCTCCAGCTCGCGGAGGACCGCCCCGTACGGGGCCGCCGACTCGCGCCGTCGGACGGCTTCCGTCGCCTCGACAACGACTCCTTCCACCTCGTACCGCGCCACCGCCTCGAGGGCCGGCGGGGACGACGGCCTCCCCAGGTCGCGCGGATCGAGCACCGTGTAGCGGCTCCGGGCGATCGAGTCTCGGGCGAAGTAGGGGCGCGAGACCGGGGCGTCGCGAGGGACCCGCGTCGCGAAGGTCCGGACGTCAGTCTGATTCGACGCCAGGCTCGGCGCCGGGGGCGTCGCGCTCCCAGCGACGGCCCAGTCCCCCCGGCCTCGGAACGTCACCGCGCCGGGCACGATCGCGAGGCCGCCGCGGTTGGTCAGCGAGGTCCGGACCTCGAATGCCTGGCCGGGGACAACCGGACCCATGAGCGGCGGCGGGACGAACGCGGCGGACGGTCCGCGCGGCTCGGCCCGCCCGGCCGGCTGGGCCACGGCGTCGAACTCGATCCCGAGCGCGACGTTGATGGCGTCCTGGAACTGGCGGACCTTCTGCTCCAGGACGAAGCCGGCGTCCGGCTCGGCGGCGCCGCAACGGGCCGATGCCTCACGGGCCGCCTTCAGGCCGCGCGCCAGGTGCGGGACGCACCGCGACGGGTCCTCCGGCCGGAAGGCCGCGATGGCCGCCTTCACCGCGCCATCGATCGCCTCGAGCCGCTCGGGGAGGTCCTCCGGGGCCGGATGACCCAGGGCGCGGAAAAGGCCGGGAAGGGTCGTGTCGAGCCCGTCGAAGAGGTCGGCCTCGCGGCCGGGGAAGTCGGGCCGGTCGTAGCGCGCCAACCACGGGCCCGGGATCGGCCGCACCATGCCGGAGTTCTGCGAGCGCTGGAACGCCAGTCCGGCGCGCGCGACGTTGACGAACGAATCGCCGAGCCAGGAGGAATAGGCGCCCACGTCGATCGTCACGGTGGCGTCCCCGCCCCGGCGCCGTCCCGCCCCGACATAGAGTTTCGACGGCTTCCACGGCCGCAGCCCCTCGGCCGCCAGTTCAGGAAAGCGGCGCGGGTCGCCGGCGGCCTCGAACGCCTCGCGAGTGATCCGGCCGGCAGCCTGGTGGTTGCCATGGCCGTCGCGGGGCTCCCCGGCGAACCGCGAGACCACGACGAACGGCCGTTCAGCCCGGATCACGCGGACGACCTCGCGCAGCAGGTCCTCATGGTCCCACTTCGCCAGGGCCTCGTCCAGCCGCTTTGAGAACCCGTAGTCGGCGACCGTCGTGAAATACTGGCGGTCGACGCCGTAGTAGCGATCGGCGAGGCGCAACTCCTCGGTGCGGATCAGACCGAGGGCGTCGAACATCTCGGGCCCGAGGGCATTGTCCCCGCCCTCGCCGCGGTTGAGCGTCAGCAGGGCGACCCGCGCGCCCCGGCCGCGGCTGAGCCAGGTGAGCAGGCCGCCGTCCTCGTCGTCGGGGTGGGCGGTGGTGTGCAGGACGCTGGCGGTCGTCCCCAGGCGGGCCAGCGCCTGCCAGGTCCCGACTGCGCCCCGATCATAGGCGAGGGCGTCGCCGGCCTGCGCCTCGGGGACGATGGCGAGTGCGACCAGGGCGAAGATAATGGCCTGGCGGGCGATGGGACGGGCGTTCGGCATGGCGAGCATGTGCAGGACGAAGCAGCCTCGCTGGTGGAGGGCGCGAAACGTCGCTCTCTTCTCGGCGGCGGTGCGGGCCATGGGAACCTCGGCTTGGGTTGATGACGCACGGGGATCGATCGCTGCGAAAACGCGGAGACTCGGCGGGGCCCGTCGGTGCCTGGATGCGGCCGACGTTCGGATGGTCGAGCGGCACCAGGGCCTGCGGCTGCGCCTCGGACGTTGGCGCACCGCCTGCTCATCGCCGGGACGAGGACGGCGGATAGCAGCGATTGGAGCGGCCTCAGCCGTAGAGGTTCCTGGCC
This sequence comes from Planctomycetales bacterium, assembly GCA_027452145.1. Taxonomy (GTDB): domain Bacteria; phylum Planctomycetota; class Planctomycetia; order Isosphaerales; family Isosphaeraceae; genus JAKAUH01. Next base: position 223 of record DAIDHB010000479.1, on the reverse strand, counting down.
AGGAACTCGTTCCGGAATTTCCCGCGGGGATCGAATTTGCGGGCCAGGTCCTTGAAGTCGCCCAACCTCTCGTAGCGGGATTGCAGGGCTTCCGGCTCGATGGCGAACAGCTTGCCCCAGTGCGGGCGGGCCTGGTACGGGGCCAGCGCCTTCTCGATCACCGGGAGCAGGCCGCGGACGGCATCCCATTCGGGCTTCCAGGTGAAGTGGATCGCCACGCTGG
>DAIDHB010000478.1 GCA_027452145.1 Planctomycetales bacterium | reverse complement strand
CCGGGTCGGAGTCCTCGAGCGCCGCGATCAGGGCCGGCACCGCGATCTCGGGGTCCTGCGGGCCGATCGTCTCGAGCGTGCGGATCGCCTCCCGCCGCCGCGAGCCGTCGCCCCGCCGGGTGTCGCGCGCCGCCGAGCTTGCCGGATGACTCCGCTCCCACGAGATCCACCACGCCAGGTACAGTACCGCGACGCTGAAGGTCAGCAGCAGCGGCCCCGCCACCAGCCGCCCCAACCGACGATCCCGACCGGGGGAAGATAGGTCCTCCGGATACCGCGGATCGTCGTGATCCTCGTGACACCAGCCAGCACGCCCCGCGCGCTCGCCCATCGCGGTCCTCCTCGTCGTCGCTCTCCTCGCTGCCCCGCAGGATTCACTGCATCATCACGAAGGCCCTCGAATGCCGTCGCGGTCTCGTTGCCTGAACACGCCGTTGCCGGGCGGCCGGTCGTCGCGTCGCGTCGAGTCGCGGACCTCCGGGGAGAGGACGCCCATCGCGGCGATCGCCGCGACGTTTCCCGGATTGCCGAGGTGCACCGTGCAGGTTACCATGACCCGGGCCTCCGGCAGAAGCCTGATTCGGGGAGGCACCCCGATCGATCGACCGATACCGGCCGCATGGATGCGTCGCGGTCAGGGAGGACCCGATGAGCCCCGGGATGGCACGCCCACACCGGTCCGACCGCCGGCCGCGATCCGATCCGAGGACGTCCGCGCCGCTCGGGCCGAGACTCGATCCTGTCGCCCGGCGACTGGCGCGACGGTCCGCCGCCGGTGCGCTGATCGCCACGTTCGCCGGCATTTGCCTGTTCCCCTCGCTGCTGGGCCTGGCGCATCCGTCGATCTTCTACGACGACGTCGTCCGGATCGCGCAGCTCCACGACAACGGGTTCGCGCGCAACCTGTTCGTTCCCATCAACGAGCACATGCAGCCGTTCTTCCAGGCGATCACGGCGATCGCCTGGCGATCCACCGGCGGACACGCGGCCGGCCTGCCGCTCGCGATGGCGATCGCCAGCGCCGTCCCGTTCGCCGCGAGCCTCGTGCTGGTGGCGAGCCTGGCGGGTCGGACGCTCGGCTCGCGGACGACCGGACTCGCCGCGGCAGCGTTCTTCAGCTTCGGCTCACTCTCGTACTTCGAGACCGTCGTCTGGTACTCGGCCAGCAGCTTCCAGTGGGCCCTGGTGTTCGCCCTGGTCGCGCTGCTCTCGGTCGAATGCGCCGGGGCCGAGGGCGGCAGCGGCGTCTCGCGCCGCGCGTGGTGGGCGGCGGCGTTCGTCGCCTCGGCGCTCGCGCCCGCCTGCTGCGGCGTCGGATTGCTCGCGGGGCCGGCCGCGAGCCTCTGGTGGCTGTCCGATCGGCGCGCCCGGCTGGATCTCAAACGCCTGTCCCGCGCGGCGATCCCGGTCGCCGGCACGTCGGCTCACCTGATCGTTTGCTTCCTGTTCGGCTATCAGGACAAGCTCTCGTCGCAGTTGCACGAGAACCCGTATCGCCCGATCGGGCTGTTGAACGTGTATCGGGCGCCGATCGACGTGCTGCTGCCGGCGCTGGCCGGCTGGCGGAACATCGACGGCGTCCTGCCCGAGATCGTCGTGCTGGCCCTGTTCGTCGCGGGGTTGGGGGCGGTTGCGTGGGGTGCGGCCCGATCGCGGCACCGCCGGATCCTGGTGGTCGGCGCGTTCCTGATCCTGGCGAACTACGGCTTGATCTACGGTGCGCGCTACCTGCCGGGGGATGACCGCTGGGTCCTGCGGGTCGAGCGCTATCACCTGCTGCCGCAACTCGGCCTGACGCTGATCCTCGCCGCGGCCCTGGCGCCGGCCCTGCGACGGCTGGACCGCCGCCCCCTCGCGGGACCGGGCGCGGCGCTCGGCATGGCCGTCGTCCTGCTGGCCCTTCACTCCAATCCCCTGTCGAGCCTCGCCGCGTTCTACCGCTTCCCGGATCAGCCGTCGACGCTCGGCGCGATCGATCGGCTGACGGAGACCTGCCGCCGGCTGGGGATCACGCGGGCCCAGGCGCTGCGATCGTTCGACCCGATCCGGCGCAAGTGGTATCCCGCCGACCGTCACGAGGTCATCGCCATGATGCCCGAGACGGCGCGATCGTCGACCCTGTCCGACGACGCGGTGCGTCCCGCCCTGCTGGCGGCCCTGGATCCTCGCGACATCGAGGCTCTCTGCGGCGGTATGGACGCGACGCCGTATCTCGTCGAAGCCGAGGCCGGCGGCCGGCGCACGGGCACGGCGGCCGCCTTGATCGGGCTCTCGGGCGTGACCCGCGTCGAGGGCGCGAGCTTCCGCGCGTCGGGCGAGGGATCGTACCTGGAGTTTCGCTTCGACGCGCCCGTGGCGGACGCGCGCGCCCTCGAGCTGGCAATCGACGCCACGAGCCTGAGCGGCCCGATCCGCGTGTCGTGGGCCGGCGAGGAGGGCCGATGGACGGTCATGCGCAGCGTCCGATGGCGGGGTGCGGGTGGGCGGGCGCATTCCGATTCGCTGCTGCCGCTCGACCGAGTGCCGCACTGGCAAGGGTCGAGCATCACCCGCGTCCGGATCGTCGTCGACGAGGCGGGTACGTTCGCCCTGGGGGCACCGAGACTTGTCCGCTGAAAGCGGGCCTCGATTCCAGAGAGCGGGCGTGCAATAATCCGGGAATCCGAGACTGGAGCAGCGCCGACATCAGCAAGGAGGATCATCATGTTCGGCCAGCCGACGATCGGGCTTGTGGTCGCGGTGCTGCTGACCGCGCAGGATCCGGGCGGCCTCCCGGGGCGACAGGCTGCCAGGCCGGGGAACGCCGTCGAGGTCGGCAATCCCCACGCCAGGGCAGTCGACGAGAAGAGCCTGCGGGAGTCGGTGGCAAACCTGGAGAAGCAGGGAGCCGACGACTTGCGGCTCGCGGTGCCCCTCCAGGCGCTGGGGGTCTACCTGGCCCAGCGGCAGCGATTGGCCGAGGCCGAGCCGCTGCTGCGCCGTGCGCTGGCGATCCTCGAGAAGCACCTGGGACCGAATCATCCAGATGTCGCCACGGCGCTCATCAATATCTCTGTGGTTCACGCCGTGAAGCTCGACGAAGAGGAGAACCCGGCCGGCCCGATGCTTGCGCGGGCCGTGGCGATCCTGGAGAGGACGAACCGGGAGGATCCGCAGATCGCCCGGGCACTAACGACGATGGCCATGTTATGGACGGTCCGAAGGGATTTCGACCAGGCCGAGCCCATGCTGAAGCGGGCGCTGGCCATCCGGGAGAAGAGTTCGGGCGCGAATAGTCCCGAGGTGGCCGGCGTGCTCGAGGATCTGGGTACACTCCATACCGCGCAGGCGGAGGGAGGTTTCGCCGAATTCGAGGCCAGCATTCACGGGCCGACGAAGGGCGAATCGGAGTGGGACCGGCACGCCAGGCTCGCGGACGACCACTTCAAGCGTGCCCTGGCGATCTACGAGAGGGCGCGCCCGCCCGAGCAGGGACGGATCGCGCGGACCGTCTTCAATCTCGGCCAGCTCTGGTCGATCCGGGAACGGTGGACGGATGCCGAGCCGTACATGGCGCGGTGGCTGAAGCTCGAGGAAGCCGCCAAGGCGCCGCCCAGCACGAAACAGGCATCGGCGTTGTTTGTGCTGGCCGAGGCCGCGCGCGGGCGGAAGGACTGGGACGAGGCGGACCGGCAACTTGAGAGGCGCCAGCGCGTCTACGCCAGGCTTCGCGGCGACAACAGCGACGACGTCGCAAGTGCCCTCGTCGATCGAGCCGACCTCGCCATCGAGGCCCGGCGGTTCGACGACGCCGAGAAGCTTCTCCGCCACGCTCTCGAAATCGAGACCTCGATCCTCGGTCCGAAGCATCCCGATATCATCGCGGCGCGGGAGCACATGCCGGGGACTTACCGCGACCACCTCGACGACCGCCGGGCCCCGATCCTCTGGCGATGGCTCGACCGGGCGGACTTCAACGAGGGGACGCCCCGGGAAGAGCGATTGCAACTGATGAGTATCGCCTCATCCTATGCCACGCTGTTGCGGCAATCAAATCGCGTGCTGCCGCAGCCAACCGACCAGGATTTCGCCTACCTGACGAAGATCGGCGCGCTGGGCCCCAGTGCCGGCCGCTTGATCCTGCCCATGTTCGAGAGAATCTGGCCGGGCACAAGCCTGGATGACGCCGCCATGCCGCACGTCGGCCGGCTCTACTCGTTGCGGGAACTGGAGCTCCGCGGTGTCAGCGACGCCGGGCTGGCGCACATCAGGAACCTGGTCAACCTGCGCAGGCTCTCGCTCTCGGGCGATCGGATCACCGATGCCGGACTCGAGCACCTGGCCGGACTCGACAGCCTGGAGTCGCTGCGCATCCGGGGAACGAAGGTCACCGCGAAGGGCCTCGACCGACTGCACACGCAGCGGCCGGGCCTGATGATCAATCAGGTTGATCTGGAACCCGCCGTCCCACCCGGCCTTGTTCCAACGCGGCCCGCGCCCGAGGTCATCGGGGCGCCGGCGCAAGCGGTCCTGCCGGCTCTGCCGCGGCCGGGCGGGCCGATGCCGGCGACGCTCCCGGCCGGGCCAGCTCCCGGTAGTCCGGGGCTCCCTCGGTGACCTCGATCGTCCTGTCGGCCGGGATATGACGGAACATCTGGGTCGTGCGGCTTGCCGGCCAGGTGATGGTGAGCGTATCGACCGTCGCCGCGTCGCCCAGGCCGATGTGCTCGACCAGCGAGCTGCCGCCGTAGCTGGACGTCGCGCCGACCTGACGATACACCGAGCGCTTCAAACCGGATCCGGTGGTGAAATCGACCTGGATTCGGGCGCCGATCCCGACGCGGTTCGTCCGGGTGCCGGCGAGCTTGACCTCGAGCCAGTGTCGGCCGTGGCCGGGGTTGCGGAACAGCAGGTTGGTCGCGCGGTCACCCGGCACCGCGCCGCCGACCTCGACGAACAGGTCGACGTCGCCGTCGCGATCGTAGTCGCCGAACGAGACGCCGTGCCCCTTCTGGAGATGCCCGGTTCCGGAGGACGTGCTGATATCCTCGAACCGGCGTCCCTCGACATTCTTGTACAGGACGTTCGGCATGAGCGACGAATAATCGGGGCGCCCGGTGCCGAGGTAGATGTCGAGATAGCCGTCATTGTCGACGTCGCCGATCCCCATCCCCATCGCCAGGACAAGTTGGTCCATACCCAGCTCGGCGCCCACCTCGCGGAAGCCGGCCGGGCCCTCGTTGCGGTACAGCCTCGGGTGGCTGGGATCGCCGGACGGCCGGCCGAGCCGGCTGTCCACCCACGCCTCGAGCGAGCCCCGGTACTCGCACACGAACAGGTCGAGCCGTCCGTCGTTGTCGAAGTCGAGGAATCCGCAGGGGAAGCTCATCTGCGGCCCGGTAGCCCCGAGGTCGAGGGCGACGTCGGTGAAGGTGCCGTCGGCGTTGTTGCGATACAGGCGATTGTCCTGTCCCAGGTTCGAGACGTACAGGTCGGCGTCGCCGTCGCCGTCGAAGTCGCCCCACGCCGCGCCCTTGGCGTAGCGATCGTTGCGGACGCCGGCGCGGTCGGCGACATCGGTGAAGGTCCCGTTCCCGTTGTTGTGATAGAGCCGGCCGTGGTTGCGGGGATCGCCGATCAACAGCGAATTGTCGCCGGCGAACAGACCGGCCTCGGAGCTCGCGGCGAACTCGCCGCAGACGTACAGGTCGACCCGGCCGTCATTGTCGAAGTCGCCCCACGCCGCCGAGTGCGAGGCGATCGGCTCTCCGAGCCCCGCGGCGAGGGTCGCGTCCTCGAAGCGGCCGTCGCCGAGGTTGTGCAGCAGGGTCATCCGCGCGGCGTTCTCCCAGCCGCCGCGGAGGAGCACCACGTCGAGCTTGCCGTCGTTGTCGTAGTCCGCCTGGGCGCAGTTCACCGCAAGCGTCTGTCCCTTCAGGCCCGCCGGCCCGGACCGGTCCTCGAACGTCCCGTCGCCGCGGTTGACGAACAGCGACGCGCCGAGCGCCGGGTCGAACGACGTCGTGAAGACGTCCGGCAGGCCGTCGCCGGTGAAGTCGTCGAGGACGCTGCCGCCGGCCATGTTCGGCCCGCGGGCCAGGAGCCCGGCCTCCGCCGCCACGTTCTCGAACCGCCCGATGTCCACGCGCGAGCGGAATGGATCGAGCGGGATTCGCCACTCGGCCGGGACCCGATCGGGATACTCGCCCAGCGTCATGCAGGCCACGTTCAGCAGCCAGCGCACGCCGATGTCGTCGGGCCTCTTTTGCAGGTACGACGTGAAGTGCTCGACCGCCGCGCGCGAGCCCGACGGCTGGAGATGCACGGCCTCGGCGGCGATCGGGAAGATGCAGCTCGACGGGCCGCGGCATTCCAGGCAGTTCTCCGTCTCGCCGCGCCGCAGGTGGATCACGCCCAGCAGCGCCTCGAGGTTCGCCCGCAGGCTGGGCGGCGCCTCTGGGTTCTCCTTGAGGGCACGTTCGGTCCACTCGGCCGCCTCGGCGAAACGCCCCTCGTACATGAGGAGAAATGCGATGGTTGCCTGCATGCGCAGCCGCAGGAACGAGCGATCGCCGGCATCCGGGGGGACTCGCTCCATCGCGGCGAGGCGGTCCGTCAGCCCGCGCCGCGCCCGGGTCGCGAAGGCGGCGCTCAAATCGTCCAGCGATGCGCGGTCCCGGATCTCTCCGGTCCAGAGCGAGGCCGTCCCATATCCTCCGGTCTCGAACCCCCCGGCGCCGAAGCGTGGCATCTCGGGCATCGACGGCCGCGGTCCGGTATCCGGCAACGCGGACACCGGGTTCCGGCCCAGCCCCCCTCGCCCGCCGTCGCGAGCGCTGCCGCCCTGGGTCAGCACGGACACCGAGGCCCACAGGAACGCGACCGCCAACGGCACCGCGATCGCGACCTTCACCGCCTTTTGAACGAGCATCCGCGTCCCCCCCTGCCCCCGTCGCCGGCCGGCGTACCGACGACTTCTCACCCTGGGCAACCACCGCAAAAGTTTTGCGGTAATAAACTTGCGCCTTGCGAGCTCGCTGATGCCGCCCGGGCTTCGTTCCTCACCCGCCCGGACGCCGCCATGAATCCTAGGTTTTAAGAACTTACTAATTCAGGCGACAAATCGTCTCGAGCCGGCCCGACCTCGCGGTGAAGATGAGGAATCAGCCGGCCAATGGTGAGGACGCGGCGAATCCGGGGGCGGCCACCCCTCGACCGGTGGACTGCGGCTGGCCTAGAATCGACGGGCCGAGAAGGACCGATCGGGGGCGCGGGGGCTTTGGCCGGCGCGGGGCCTTTCGGACGAGGGGATCTTCGCGGGCCGGTCGCAATCGAGCCCCGTCGCCGCCTTGGAGTCGTACACTGGCCTGGGAAACCCGCCGACCAATCGAACTGGGGCGCTTGCACTTGAGACGAATCTTCCTGCTGGCGGGGCTGCTGATCCTCGCCGGGACCAACGGTTCACCGGGCGGCGAGCCGTCCCGGTTCGCGCTGAACGACGGCGATCGGATCGTCCTGGTGGGCGACACGCTGATCGAACGCGATCAGCGCTATGGCTACCTCGAGACGCTGCTGACGCTGGGCCATCCCGGGAAGAACCTGACGTTCCGCAACCTGGGCTGGAGCGGCGACACGGTCGCGGGGCTCTCGCGGGCGGGTTTCGACCCGCCGGAGGCGGGCTATCGCCAGTTGATCCAGCAGGTCCTGGCCGCGAAGCCGACGGTATTGATCGTCGGCTACGGCATGGCCGAGTCGTTCGACGGCGAGGCCGGGCTGCCGCGGTTCGTGTTGGGGCTGAACAAGTTCCTCGACGCGGTCTCCTCGACGAGGGCGCGGGTGGTTTTGCTCTCGCCGATCGCGCACTCCAGGCTCGGGCCGCCGTGGCCCGATCCGTCGGCGCACAACGCGTCGCTGGCCCGGTACTCGCGCGCCATCGCCGAGGTGGCGCGGGCCCGGAGCGCCTGGTTCATCGACCTCTTCGAGCCGTCGAAGCACCGCGAGGCCGAGCGTGCGGAGCCGTCGATCACTGATGACGGGGTCGTTTTGAACGAGGCCGGTTATCGCTACCTCGCCGGGCTGATCGCACGAGGGCTGGACCCGCGGGCCTCGGCCGGGCGGGCGGTCCCCAGGGTCGAGCTGAAATCGGACGGCGCGGTCGGGCCGGCGAGCGGGGCGAAGGTCGCCGGGGTCGAGCGGGCGGGCGGCGGTCTGCGCTTCCGGCTGACGCGCGACGCCCTGGGCGTGCCGGGTGACGAGGCGGGCGTCCGATGGATCGACCCGGCCATCGTTCTGGCGGTGTCGGGTCTGCCCGAGGGCCGGTATGAGCTGCGGGCCGACGGCCGGCGGCTTCCGTTGGACGCCCGGCCCGCCGACGAGTGGGCCCGCGGCGTGCGGGTCTCGGGCGGTCCCGACCTGGATCAGGTCGAGCGGCTGCGCGCGACGATCAACCGCAAGAACCGCCTATTCTTCCACCGCTGGCGGCCGCAGAACATCACCTATCTGTTCGGGTTTCGCAAGCACGAACAGGGCCGGAACGCCGTCGAGATTCCCCAGTTCGACCCGCTGGTCGCCGAGCAGGAGGCGCGGATCGCCGGGTTGCGCCGGCCGGAGGCGCACGATTACGAGCTGGTGCGGGTGGGAGGTGCGGACGCGAGATGATCGGCCGTCTGAAAAGGGGCGCGTCCGGAAGGGCGAGCCTCCCGGCGAGCCGGCACATGGGATAGGCGTCGCATCATCTCGGCTCGGCGGGAGCCTCGCCCTCCCGTCCTCATGCGACGGCGGATTTCCCGGGAGGGCGAGCCTCCCGGCGAGCTGGGGCGGGGACTGAGGCGCGCGATCGCTCGTCCCCGATCGGCTCATGCCGCGTCGGCCCGCCGGTCAATGCGCTGGCTGTTCGAGCCGCCGGAGCTCGAAGCGGGCGACCATGCGCTCGGTGTCGTTGGCACCGGCGTGCTCGTCGATCCAGAGGAAATGGCCCTTCGCATCGGTCTTGCGGCCCTGGGTGAGGCGATCGAGCGCGAGGATGAAGTGTGCCTCGATGAGATTCTCGGGATCCTTCGCCGCCTTGACCAGAAGGGCCGCCTCTCCAATCTCGCCCCCGAGATACTGGACCACGGGGAGCGGCCATAACGAATCGTCCAGGCAGTTCCTTGCGGAGTCGAGGAACCACCGCGCGTCGTCCTCTCGATGGGCACGGCGGGCCGCAAGGTGGCCGAGGATCGCGGTGAAAAACGACGACCTGTGGTGATGGTCCTCCTTGCCAAGCAGATCCTTCAGCTCGTCCACGAGCCCCGGCCGGTCCGTCAGGAATGCCAGGACGGCTCGCGCGAATCGGTAGTCGCGGTTTCGTGGTGCGAGGCGGATCGCCTCGTCATGGTCGCGGAAGGCTTTCTCCGTCTCATTCTTCATCCTCCAGGCAGCGGCACGGTTGGCGAACGCCAGGCTGCTTCGGGGATTCTGGCGAATGAGCGCCGAGAACTCCTCGATGGCCCGATCGATGTCTCCCGCCAGCGCCAGCGCGGTGCCCCGATAGATCATGCTCGCCTCGTCGTTCGGATCGAGCTCGATCGCCCGGGTCAGATCGGCGATCCCCTCCTGGTAGGCGCCGCTATCGACCCGGGCCTGCCCGCGCAGGCCCCACACGTCCGGGCGAGTGGGCATCAATCGGATCACCTCGGTGGCATCCTCGATCGCCGCGCGATACTGCTTCTTCCCGTAGCGTGCGAGGCTTCGATTGAAGTAGGGGGACGCGCTGGGTTCCAGGCGGATCGACTCGCTGAAATCCGCGATGGCGCGATCGAGCTCTCCCAGATGCTGGAGAGCAGTCCCGCGGTAGAAATAACAGGGGGCGCTGGGCTTCAGCCGTAGCGCCTCGTCGTAGTCGGCGATCGCATGGCGGTAGTCCTTCGCTCCGATGAACATCTGACCCCGCTGGACGAAGGCGGCGGCGATCCGGCCCTGATAGTCCTTCGCGTGACCGGCGTTGAGCCGGCTCGCGGCGGCGAAGTCCGCCTTCGCTCGCTCGGGATTGGCTCGCCGAGCCCAGACCGCGGCCCGTTCGAAGAAGGCGAACGCGTCGCGCGGATCGAGCCGGACCGCCTCGTCGAGGTCGCGCATCGCCTCGTCCAGCCGGCCGAGTCCGGCGTAGGCCGCCCCGCGGATGCCGTAAACGCGACGGAAGGCCGGCTCGATCCGGATCAGCTCGCTGAAGCCCGCGACGACCTCGGCGGGCTTCGGGACGCCGGGAGTGGATCGCGTCGAGGCATACTCGTACACGAGGTCGGGATCGAGACCCATCGCCCTTCGGAGGTCCTGGAGCGCCTCGGGGTACTGCTTCCTCGCGAGCCGGACGTTCCCGCGATCGAGGTACGCGCGGGCCAGGTAGGGGTTCAGCCGGACCGCGGCGTCGAGATCCGCCTGGGCGCCGCTCCAGTCCCTGGCGGCGGCGCGGAGCCGACCGCGGATCGGGTAGGCCGTCGCGTCCTGGGGGTCCAGGCGAATGGCCTCCTCGATATTCGGCGCTGGCCGGACCGCGTCTCCGGCCAGCAACCACGCGGCCGCGAGGTCGCGATGGGCCGCGGCGAACTTCGGCTCGAGCTTGATCGCCCTGCCGAAACACCCGACAGCGCCTTTGGGGTCCTGCTTGTGCAGGAGGGCGAGTCCGCGCGCCCAGTGCGGCCGCTCGATCGAGCCGTCGATCGCGATCGCCCGGTCGATGTCGGCGAGGGCCTTCTCGGCATCACCCTGGCCCAGGCGCGCCAGGCCGCGGTAGTAATACGCCCACGCCTGGTTCTTGTCCTGACGGATCGCCTGCTCGCAGTCGCGGATTGCCCGAGCAGGCTGGCCGAGGTCCAGCCGGATCATCGCCCGGATGGTGAGCAATGCCGGATCCCGAGGGCTGGCCGCGACCTGGGCGTCGTAATAGGAGACGGCGTCCGTCATCGGGATCACGTCGCCCGCCGATGCCGACCGGAGCCGGCCGCCGCCCTCCGGCCTGAACCACTGCTTGCCCGGTTCGTCCTCGGCGCGGCGGTAGATCAGCGGCGGCAGCGTGGCGGGGGCATTTGCGCCGGCGAGCTTCGGCACGAGCCGAGGCGTGCGGTCGAGCGAGTCGTCCGCGCCGGACGCGGCCGCGCCCGGGGCCTTCTTATCCTGTCGCTGCGATAGCCGTTCGAGGCGGCTGAGGAGGGCCGCCGCGACCGCGGCGGAGAGCACGACCTTGAGCACGGCCGGCCAGAAGCCCGGGGGCCAGCCCTCGTCCGGTCCGCTTGCTTTCGTGGTCGCCGCCGCCTGGGGGTTCGCGCCGGGCATCGGCATTGTGCAGGCCTCCGGAAGCAAGACAAACAGCCAGCCAGTTCATGCGGCGATCGGAGTTCAGGCTGCCCGTCGTTGAGGGCATGTCTCGCTCATCTGAGCACCCGCAACCGGACCGGTCAAGCGTCTGAACGGGAAAACCCCGGCCGGCGGCTGCGGGGCGGAGGCGAGCGACAGGCGGGCCAGTCCCGAGTGCTGGCGATGAGGTGTCGGAGCGTGGTTTAATGAGGGTCGGATGATCGGGAAGCGATCTTCAAGTAGGTCGGGCAGTCTTGCCCGACGGGGCCTGGGCGTGGGGCAAGACTGCCCGACCTGCTTTCAAGGCCCCGGCGGGTAAGAATGCCCGGCCTACTTTCAAGCCCGCGTCGGGCAAGAATGCCCGACCTACTTTCAAGGCCCCGTCGGGCAAGACGGCCCGACCGACTTTCCATCACGACATCCTCTGGAGCGCCGTCGAGTCGAAGGTGCCCGAGCCGCGACTCGCCGTGGAAGCGCTCCAGAGACAGGAATCGGACCAATCTTGAGGAGCCCGATGCGCCACCTGCTCGCCGCGATGATCCTGATGGTTCCGGCGCTTGCCCATGCCCAGGGCCCGCCGACGGTGATCCCGAACCCCGACCCCGAGCTCGAGCGCCGCTCGTTCCAGGTCGCCGAGGGCTTCGAGGTCAACCTGTTCGCCGCTGATCCGATCATCGCCAAGCCGATCCAGATGAACTTCGACCCGGCGGGCCGGCTCTGGATCGCCAGCTCCGAGGTCTACCCCCAGATCAAGCCCGGCCAGGAGGCCGACGACAAGGTGCTGGTCGTCGAGGACGTCGACGGCGACGGTCGCGCCGACAAGACCTCGATCTTCGCGCGCGGGCTGCTCATCCCGACCGGCGTCGAGCCCGGCGACGGCGGGGCCTATGTGGCCAACAGCACCGAATTGCTCCACTTCAAGGATGTCGACGGCGACGGCCGTGCCGACCAGACCCGCGTGGTGCTCTCGGGCTTCGGCACCGAGGACACCCACCACATCCTCCACACCCTGCGCTGGGGATACGACGGGGCGCTTTATTTCAATCAGTCGATCTACATCCACAGCCACATCGAGACGCCGCACGGCGTCCGCCGGCTGGGCGGCGGCGGGATCTGGCGGTTCCGGCCCGAGACGATGGAGCTGGACGTCTTCATCCGAGGGCTGGTGAATCCCTGGGGGCACCACTTCGACCGCTGGGGCCAGTCGTTCGCCACCGACGGCGCCGGCGGCGAGGGAATCAACTACTGTCTTCCCGGCGCGTATTACTTCACCGCGCCCGACGCGGTGCGGATCCTGCCGGGGCTGAATCCCGGCAGCCCCAAGTACTGCGGCCTCGAGGTCGTCGGCGGCCGGCACCTGCCCGACTCGTGGCAGGGGAACCTGATCACGAACGACTTCCGCGGAAATCGCGTCTGCCAGTTCATCGTCAGCGAGGACGGCGCGGGGTACGCGTCGCGCGAGCAGACCGAGCTGATCAAGACCTCGCACGTGGCGTTCCGCCCGATCGACGTCAAGATGGGGCCGGACGGGGCGATCTACATCGCCGACTGGTACAACCCGATCATCCAGCACGGCGAGGTCGATTTCCGCGACCCCCGGCGCGACCATACCCGCGGCCGAATCTGGCGCGTGACGGCGAAGGGCCGGCCGACCGTGCCCCGGCCGAAGCTCGTCGGCGCGGCGACGGGCGACCTGCTCAAGGCGCTCGAGTCGCCCGAGGAATGGACCCGGGTCCAGGCGCGTCGGGTGATGCAGGAGCGGGGCGCCTCGGCCGTGGCGCCCGAGCTGGCCGCGTGGACCGGCGCGATCGACCGCAAGCGGCCGGATGCCGAGGCCCTGCGGCTGGAGGCGCTCTGGACGTTCGAGGCCATCGGCCGGCCCGAGCCGGCGCTGCTGCGCGAGCTGCTGCACTCGCCCGAGCCGCGGATACGGGCGGCCGCGGTGCGCGTCGTGCCGCACTGGAAGGACGGCCTCGATGATGCGATCGCCCTGCTGGGCGAGCGGGCCGTCGACGGCTTTCCGAGGGTCCGGCTCGAGGCGGTGCGCGCCCTGGCCGAGTTCCCAGAGCCGAAGGCCGCGGAGCTGGCGATGGCCGCGCTCGACCGGCCGGTCGACTCATTCCTGGATTACGCGCTGTGGCTGACGGCCCGGCAGCTCGCGCCGAAATGGTTGCCCGAAGCGCGAGCGGGGCGATTCGACTTCGGCGGCAGGCCGGCGCATCTGGTGTATGCGCTGCTCGCGGTGAACTCGCCCGAGGTGGTCGCGCCGCTGCTGACGCTGCTCCGCGAGGGGAAGGTCCCGAAGGATCAGGACGGCAAGGTGCAGAACCTGATCGCGACGCAGGGCGGTCCCGGCGAGCTGGCCGCGGTGCTCGACCTGGTGCTCGAGGCCAAAACGCTGCCCCCTGCGCGGCGTGCCGCGCTTCTGGACCTGCTCGCCGGCGCGGCCGCGCGGCGGAAGGTGGTGCCGGCGGGCGACCTGTCGCGGATCATTCCCCTGATCGCCGACCGGGACGACGCGACCCGCGCCGCGGCCCTGCGAGCGGCCGGGGCGTGGAACGTCCCGGCGATCGACGGACGGCTGGCCGAACTGGCGGGTGCCGCGGATACGCCGGGCTCGGTTCGCGCGGCGGCCATCGAGGCGATGGCGCGGCGGGGTAAGCCCGAGGGCCGGCGCGCGATCGAGAACCTCGCGGATCGCGGCGCCTCGGCTGCGGTGCAGGCGATGGCGCTGGCGGCGCTCGAGGACATCGACCCGAACGCCGCTTCCCCCCGGATCGCCGGTTGGCTCGGGCGGCTGCCGGTCGATCGCGCCGAGGACGCCGCGCCCCTGCTGGCGCGGGTCCTCCGCCGCCGCGACGGCCCGGCGATCCTCGCCCGCTCGATCGAACAGAAGGCAAATGCCATCCCGCCGGACCTCGCCAAGCTGCTGATCCGTCAGGTGCGCTCGGCCGGCCGCGACGAGCCCATGCTGGTGGCCGCGCTGTCGAGGGCCGGCGGGCTCAACGCGGCGCCGAAGGCCCTGTCGGCACCCGAGATGGCGGCACTGCTGGCCGAGGTTGCGCAGAACGGCGACCCCGCGCGGGGCGAGCGGGTGTTTCGCCGCCGGGATCTCACGTGCCTCAACTGCCACGCGATCGCCGGCGCCGGCGGCCAGGTCGGGCCGAGCCTCGAAAGCATCGGCGCCAGCGCCCAGCCGGATTACCTGGTCGACTCGATCCTCCAGCCGAACAAGCAGGTGAAGGAGAACTACCACGCGATCACCGTGGCGACCGACGACGGCCGCGTTTACACCGGGATCAAGCGGCGGCAGACCGATTCCGAGCTGGTCCTGCGCGACTCGGAAGACCGCGAGGTGTCGATCCCGCTGGCGAGCGTCGACGCCCAGAAGACGGCCGGCTCGATCATGCCCGCCGGCCTGGCCGACGGGCTCACGCATTCCGAGCTGGTGGACCTCGTGCGGTTCCTCTCGGTGCTCGGCAAGGCCGGGCCGTACGCCGTCGGCACGGGTCGCGCCTGCCGGCGCTGGCAGGTCCTCGAGCTGACACGACCCGTTCGCGAGCGGCTGGCGAGTTCCGGCGTCGAGGGACTGCTGCGGGATGAAGGCGGGCTCACCTGGCGCCCGGCGTATGCCACGGTCGCCGGTTTCTTGCCCGCGTCCGAGTGGCGCGAGGGCTCGCGGCCGGCCGGCGGCGGATCGGCTCGGGGGATCGTCGGGCTGGCGCGGACGCAGCTCCAGGCGACGACCGCGGGCCCGGTCCGCCTGGCGCTCGACTCGACCGACGGGCTAACGTTCTACCTCGACGGCCGCCGCGTCGAGCCGGAGTCGAAGGCGCTGACCCTCGACCTTTCGCCGGGCCTGCACACGCTGGCCGTCGCGATCGGGGCGTCTCGCGCCGACGGGGTTCGCTGCGTGCTCGAGGACATACCAGGGTCGCCGGCGCGGGCCAGCGTGGTGCTGGGGAAGTGATCCATGAGCCACGTGCCCGCCGGATCGGATCGGGACCGCCGCGGCGAGGTTCAACCGCCGCAAGGCGAGGGTGCGCCGAATTCCGGGTGTCCGCCGACGCGTCCCGCCTGCCCGGTCTGCGGCGGCCGGTTGGTCGAGCAGCGCGCCAAGCTGATCTGCTCGCGCTGTCGGACGATCTGCGAGACGTGCTGCGAGGGCGGGCCGGGTTGAGAGGTGGGAAAGCCCGCCGATCTGATCGGCCCGCCCGGTCGGGGGACAGAGCCCCCTCCTACAGAGGACCGGTCCGTTGTAGGAGGCGGCTCCGTCCGCCGATCCGATCCCACCCGCCCGTTCGGGGGACAGAGCTCCCTCCTACAGAGGACCGGTCGGAGTCGGCAGACCGTTTCCGGCCCGGCGGACGGGGTGAGGGGCACATGCTTGCTCCTCTTCCCTTCAATCACGTGTTTCGGAGTTCGTATGAACAAGCGGGTTGATCAGCCTTCCCGCCTCACGGATTGAACCGCCCCGGGGTGAGCGGGCCGGCGGTGAGGCCGCCGAGGAGCTGCCTCATCCGCTCGAGCGTGCTCCGCGCGGCGGGGTCGGCGGCCAGGTTGCGGGATTCCTTCGCGTCGACCCGCACGTGGAACAATTCCTCGCGGATTTCGCCCTCGCGACGGATATAGGTCCACTCGCCGTCGCTGAGGGCCGCCAGGGGCCACCGTGGCTCGCGGATCAGGCGATCGGCGGCAGGGTCGAGCGGGTCATACGGCACGACCTCGGACAGGGCACGGCCCTCGGCGTCGCCGAGGTCGGGCGCCGGCAGGTTGTTCCAGAACCGCGCCAGAGTCGCGCCGGAGAACGGCGATCCGTCCTCGACTCCGGCGAGGTGCACCACCGTGGCGGCGAGGTCGCGCAGGCTGGCGGTGCCGGCCACGTGGCGGCCGGCCAGGCCCGGCAGCTTCAGCTCCGAGGGCGGCACGATCACGAGCGGGACGTGCACCTCGGTGCGATAGAGGCTCGTCCCGTGGCAGAAGACGCCCTCGTGCTCGCCGAAGCTCTCGCCGTGGTCGGCCAGCACGATCAGCCAGGTGTTCTCGCGCAGGCCGCGCCGGCCGAGCTCGTCCACCAGGCGGCCGATCTGCTCGTCGAGATCGGCGACGCAATCGTCGTAGGCATCCCGGGCGAAGGCGATCTGGGATTCCGTCAGGCCCTTCTTGTCCAGGGACGACCAGTTCTGGATCAGGTCGGACTCGCCCGGGTCGCGGGGCGGCACGCCGAACCGGTGGATGCTCAGGCCCGGCGGCTGATACGGCCAGTGGGCGTCGTAGTAATTCAGGAACGCGAAGAACGGCCGGCCGTCCGGTCCGCGGCGATCGAGCCAGCCGAGGAACTCGCGGTTGACGGTCGCGGCGTCCTTGCGATTGCCGTTAATCGCCAGCCAGACGCGCTGCACGGCCGGCCGGAAGATGTCGAGATCCAGCCGGTCCTCGAGGAATCGCTCGACCTCCTGGAGGCCGGCGACCGTCCGGTCGACCAGCGCCGCCGGCTTGAGCGCCGTGAGCCGGGGGAAGATGTAGTCGTGATAGGCGTCGAAGCCTCGTCCCAGGCCCGAGTCGGCGGCGCAGTAGAGAGTGTTCGCCACGAACCCGGCGGTGTCGTAGCCGCGCGAGCCCAGGTACTGGGCGAGCGTCGTCTCCTTCCGATCGAGCGGATTGACCCAGCCGACCGACAGTTCGTGCGGCCATCGTCCGGTGAACATCGCCGCGTGCGACGGGAGCGTCCACGACGAGGCGGCTCGAGCATCGTCGAAGCGAACTCCCAGGCGGGCCAGCTCGTCGAGCGTCGGGCTGGTCGGCCGGGTGTAGCCGTATAATCCCAGGTGGTCGGCGGCGACGGTGTCCATCACCAGCAAAAGGACATTCGGCGAGCCCGGCGGAGGCATCGGGCGATCCGAGGTGGGCCCGGTAGGCATCCGCCCGGCTCCCAGCATCGCCGCGGCGACGCACGGCACCAGGGCGGCCAGGACCGGCAGGCTGAATCGCACCGATCGCCCGAAGAGCGACGCCCGGCGCTCCAGGAGCGGGACCACGATGCGGGCCGAGACTCCCAGCAGCACCAGCAGCCAGGCGACGGCGTAGATCTGCGGGAACGCGACCATCACGGCGGGCAGGAACGTCAATGCGCCCAGCACGCGCACCGTCAGCCAGCCTCCGCGCCGCGGCCAGGCCCGCGCCGCGATCGCCAGCGCCAGGCCGAGCCCGACGAAGAGACCCAGGTCGACCAGCGGGATCAGCCAGACGAAGTGCCGCGTCATCCCGTACAGGCGGTTGATGTCGAAGGTGCTCTTCTTCAGGATCAGCGCACCGACCTCGAGCCACCCGGCGAGCAGCCCGCACCAGGCCGAAAGCCCCAGGATCGCCCGCGCGCTCGGGAACGACGCGGGACGATCGGCGGAGGCGGGGTCGGGAGCAGGATCGAGCATAATTCTCTTTAATTATTTTTCATTGTTCCGGTGCTTTGCGGTGCAATCATATTACCCTGGCACGAAGGATCCTCAAGTAGGTCGGGCAGTCCTGCCCGACGCCCAGCTCCCGTCGGGCAGGACTGCCCGACCTACTTTCATGCAGCAGTCGTCAGCCCGGCGTCGCGGGGCAGACAGGGCGCGGCGCGGCTCTCACGGCCCATCGGCGGGTTGGCGAGTGTTGCCGGCCGCGACTATAGTGGGCCAGACCAGACCAGACCAGATAGACCAGACGCCCTGGCATCGCGGGCGGGCGGACGGGTCGCATCGGCGATGGCGCGTGCTCGGGGCGGGGGCGGAGGGATGCCGGAATCGAGAGGGATGTCGCGGCGAAGGCTGGCGCGAGGGCTGGCGGCCGTGGCGATCGTGCTATTGATCGGCTGGGTCGCGTGGCGAGTGGCGGAGGTCCGGCGTCATCGTCGGGTCGTGGCCGAGGCCCGCGCCGAGATGCGTGCCGGCCGGCATGGGCACGCCGCGCGGATTCTGACAATGCTGGCCCCCGGCTCGCCCGGTCGCGATGAGGCCGATTACCTGCTGGGTGTCTGCGAGAAGGCCCGCGGGCGCGAGGGGCTGGCCGAGGAGGCCTGGTCGCGCGTCCCGGCCGGCTCGCCGTTCGCCGCGCGGGCGATCCAGGGGCTGATGGAGCTAAAAATCCACCGCGGCCGGCTGGGCGAGGCCGAGCGGCTGGTCGAGCGCGCCCTCGCGGACCCCCGGATCGACGCCGCGGCGCTCCAGGTCTTCCTGGGGATGGTGTATTCGCTCGAGGGGCGAGTCGAGGATGGCCGGAGGCTGCTCGAAGCCGACTGGCGGCGGCTCGACGCGGCCGGCGAGGGCGCGTCCGAGCGCGCGATCCAGCTCGCCCGGCTGCACGTCGCGCTCGGGCTGGAGAGGGAGATCGGCTCGGACGAGGCCACGCGCTCCTACCTCGCCCAGGCCGCGCGGCAGGCGCCCGACGACGATCGGGTCTGGCTCGGCCGCGCCAACCTGGCGATCCGCTCGGGCTCACTGGACGACGCGGCGCGGTGGCTGGAGGCCTGCCTGCGGAAGCGCCCCGATGACGTCGCCGTCTGGCGGGCGAGGCTCGACTGGGCGGTCAAAGCCGGCCGCGTCGAGGCGGCTCGCGAGGCCCTGGGCCACCTGCCGGCCACGGAGGCCTCGCCCGTCCGCGTCCGCCGCCTGGCCGCCTGGCTGGCCGGGCAATCTCGACAGGATCGCGGCGAAGTCGAGCGTCGAGCACTCGATCGCCTTCTCGAGCTCGATCCGGCCGATGTCGTCGCGATCGACCGACTCGCCGGCCTCGCCGGGACGGATGCCTCGTCCGGTCGCATGGAGGACCTCCGCCGCCGCGCGGCCGAGGCGCGCCAGGACGAGGCCCGTTTTCGCGAGCTGTATCGCCGGAATCAGCCGATTCGCGATGCGGCGCAGCTCGGCCGCCTAGCCTGGAGGCTCGGCCGCCCCTTTGAGGCCGAGGCATTTCTTACCCTGGCTGTGGCCGCCGACCCCGGCCGGACGGAACTTCGAGATGAGCTGGTCCGGGTGGTCCGCGCCAGCCGCGAGGCCCGCCGGCCGCTCGAAGTCACCGGGCTGGCCCTCGACCAGGCCGTCGCCGCCGAGCTGAAGGCCGCCGGCCATCCGCGTTGACGCGAACGACGTTGAGCCCAGCCGTCGGCGACTCGCCGCGCCGGTTCGCCCCGATCGCGATCCCCGGCACCGGAATCCGGCCGTTCGGGCCGGCGATCAGTCAGTCTTCCGGCAGGTTCAGCTCGATTCGGGCCGGTCCGGACCCCAGGCGAACGACCAGCCGTGACGTTGCCGGGTCGGCGAACCGCTCGATGAAGTGCAGCCGGGCGGGCCGATCGCTGGGGAAGGGAAGACCACCCTCCTGCAAGGCTGCCGGCCGCAAATGGGCGCCGGTCCCCTGGCCGGCCGCCGCCTCCTGGCTCGCTTCCTTCGCGACCTCCTCCGCGTCGGCCGCCTGGGCGCCCTTCAGGCTGGGGATGATGCAGATCCGGAAGTTGGTCGATCCGGGGCCGCCACGGCACCACTCCGGATCGACCGCGAATCGTCCGTCCTCACCGATCACGGCCTGGCCCATGTTGAACCGTTCTCGGTCCTCGGGGAAGAAGAGGATGAGTCCTCCGTTGAGGGGCCGTCCCCTGTAGCAGACACGGCCCTCCACCAGCCCGTCACCGGCCAGGCGATACCCGGGGGCGAACGTCACGATCCCCAACACGCAGGCCGCCGTGAGCAGCCCCGTGCCCGTCCAGAAACGCGCGGTTTTCATGGGAGGATGCCCGAAATCTGTCGAATCGAGTGAGGGGGCAGGTTCAGAACGACCCCGCCCGATCTGATGAGTCTTCTCGCCCGAGCTAGCAACGAGCGTGCCGCCCGCGGGACTGGCGTTTCATCCCGGCCGGCGGCGTCACCCGATGTTCGATCGCATCGTCCACGTGCCTGGAGCTACCGTCGTTCTTTCGTACTGTCCTGCCGTCTCTCCCCCGTCAGAGGGTCACGTCGATCCGGGACGGCTGCGAGCCGATCCGGACATGAAGCTGGGTCGTGTCCGGGTTGCTCAGCCGACCCGGGAAGCCCGTCCCCGCGGGCGGGGAAGGGAACGCGACGTCACCAATGCCCCACCAGGCCTCGCCGAAGCTCCCGCAACCCCAGTCGCCGTGCGGACCCCACAGTGCCTTGCTACCGAGACTGTGGGAGTTCGGAATCACGCAGATCCGGAACGGCTTCCCGTCCGACGATTGACCTCGATTCCACCCCGATTCGATCCGGTAATGGCCCGTCTCGTCGATCCACGCGTGCGCCCATTCGTTGTGGCGGGGATCCTCGGGAACGAACAGGATCGAGCCGCCGGCGAGCGGACGTCCGTGGAAGCTCACGAAGCCTTCGACCGGCCCGCGGGGCGTCAGCCGAAAGCTGGGGGCGAACAAAAGCGACACGAGTAGAACGGGGACCACCACGAGGCCCACGCCGAACCAGAATCGTGATTTCTTCATGAGAGCTCGCAACCAACCTTGGGGAGGGGGGGAGGGAGAGGTCCGGTCAGGTTTTGCCGAGCCGTTTCCGGTGATACTATCTCTTACGACGGATTCCCACAATGGTTCAACGGCCCAAACCGGAATTGTGACGAGATTTTTAGGATTCTCGCGATCCGGCCCACTGACTCAGGATTGATCGACCGACCCATGCATCCGGCGACACCGGGAACTTCGGGGTGGTCCGGGCGGGCTGCCGGCGGGGCCGCGATTACTTTGGTCGCGGCGTCGGCGTTCGCGCTGGGGTGCCAGGAGCTGGTGGACTCGGACGTTTGGTGGCACGTGCGTGCGGGCCGCTGGATCGTCGAGAACGGCCGGGTCCCGTGGGAGGATCCGTTCACATTCGGATCGCCGGGGCGGGTGTGGGTCGACCTGCACTGGGTGTTCCAGGTCATGCTGGCCGGGGCGCACGCCGCGGGCGGGGCAATCGGCATGATCCTGCTGGCGGCCGGGCTGTGCGCGTCGGCGGCGCTCGCGGGGCTGGCCGCGCGGGCGCGATCGTGGCCGGTCTGGGTGGTGGCGGCGTGCTGGCTGCCCGGCCTGGTACTTCTGAGCGCGCGGGCTGCGCCGCGGCCCGAGCTGGTCTCGCTGCTGGCGATGGCCGGTTATCTCGCGATCCTGACGCGGGCCGACGAGGCGGGTCGCCCGCGGTCGCGCCGTCTCTGGCTGCTGCCGGCCGTCCAGGTCGTGTGGGTCAACTCGCACGGACTGTTCGTCCTGGGGCCGATCCTGCTTGGCCTTTACATCGGCGGCCGGTTCCTCGAGGCCCGGCAGCGGCCGATCGCGGCGGGCGAGCGATTGCATCTGGCCGGGGTCGCGGCGGCGGTCGCGGCGGCCTGCCTGGTCAACCCGTATGGATGGCGAGGCGCTGTGCTGCCGCTGGAGCTGTTCCCGAAGATCACGGCGTGGGGCGGCGTGTACAAGAGTTACATCATCGAGTTCATGGGCCTGCGCGAATTCGTCGCGCGCCAGACGCCGCCGATCGCGGCCGGGAACCTGTACAACCGCGTCGAATGCTTTCTGCTCTGGGTCCTGCCACTGAGCTGGATCATTCCCTCGGCCTGGCGGGCTTCGGCCGCGGGCGGGACGGGGACCGGCAGATCCGGCCCGCCCGCCCGCTGGCCGCGGCCGGCGTGGGCCGCGGCGATCCTGGCCCCGGCGCTGGTGCTTGCCGGCGTTTTGGGACTGCCGGCGCAGGGGGCGCCGGGCGGGTTGATCCTCGTCGGGCGAATGGCCCCGGTCGTCCTGGCCGCACTGGCGGTGGGGGGCGCGTGGGTACTCCGCCGATCGTGGCGGGCGGCGACGATCGCGGGCTGCGGGTTCCTGGCAGTCGCGGCCTGGATGGTCTGGCTGCGGGCCTATCTGTTCGGCGCCGAGGCCGGGGTGGGGCCCGCAGCATGGCTCGACGTGCCCGGACGAGGCTCGGCGCCCCTGGCGGGAGCAGCCGCGGTGCTGGGTGTGCTGGCGTCGGCGCTGGCCGTCGAGCGGGGCGCGCGGCCGTTCCGGATCGGCCTGGCGGTGGCGTTCGGTTACCTCGCGATCCAGGCGATCCGCAACGCGAACCTGTTCGCCGTGGCCGCGGCCTACGTGCTGGCGGCCAACCTGGGCGAGTGGGCGGCCGAGCTGTCCGAGTCGCGGCCGGACAGGGGCGCTGGCCGAGGACGGCTCGCGCTGACCGGGCTCGTGGGCGCTGCCGCCGGATGGCTCGCGATCGCGACCGTCTCGGGCTGGGTGTTTCGCGCGACGGGCGAGCGGCGATCGTTCGGCCTTCATGCCTCGCCACTGGCCTATGCCCACGACGCCGCGCGATTCGCCGGGCGTCCGGGCCTGCCCGACCGGGCGCTGGTGTACAGCCTTCGCCAGGCGGGGGTTTACGAGTTCCACGACGGCCCGGCGCGCAAGGTCTTCCTCGACGGGCGACTCGAGGTGCCCGACCGGGATACCTTCGCGAGCTACGTCTGGTTCGAGCGGGCGCTCGAGCAGGATGCCCGCGGCTGGCGCGATACCCTGCGCCGAATCGGCGACCCGCTGATCCTGCTCGACCACGACGGCCACTCCGGCGCCGAGGCCACCCTGATGGCGGACCCCGGCTGGCGCTGCGTCTGGTTCGACCCGATCGCGTCGGTCTTCGTGTCGACCGGCCGGCCCGAAGCCGATGCGATGTATCCGTCGGTCGACTTCGCCGCGAGGTATTTCCATGACCGGCTCTGGGGCCGGGCGCTGCCGCCGATCCTGGGCGTCGCGGAGGGCCGGGCGATGCTGGGCGTCGCACTGGCGCTGCGGGGCCGGGCGGGCTCGACGCGCGAGCAGCGGGCCGGGCTGCTGCTGGCGGCCTGCCGCCGGCTGGGGGTGATTCCGACGGATCCTGAGCCACCCGACGCCGAGGCGCTGGCCCTCCTCGGCGAGGCTCTCGAGGCGCTGGCGCTCGAGCTCTCGCCCGGCCCGAAATCCGGTGCCTCATGGCCGCCCGGTCCGGACGAGCCGTGGGACCCGGCCCGGTCGCTGCTGATCGCGCAGGCGACCGCCGTGGACCGCCGCGCGCTGGACATCAACCCGGGCGAGATCCGCGCCCTGTTCGCTCTTTATCGATCCTTCGGCGCCCGGCGGATGGCCGGGCCTCGCGAGGAGATCGCCGCGATGATGCGCCGCGCCTGGGCGACGGCCGTCGGGCGAGACGCGGAAACCGGCTCTCCGCTCGATCCGGCCCCGACCCCGCGGGACGACGGAGCCCGGCCGGCTTCCCCGTCCGCCTGGGACCACGCCGCGACGGAGCTCCTGCACGCAGGCCGCCCGGCCGAGGCGAGGGGCGCGGTGAGGTCCTCGGCGGGGATTCCCTCGATGGCCCGCCAACTCGCCCGGTCGGCCGCCGCGTCGCACGCCGCGCGCGACTTCGTGCTCGCCCGAGATGAGTACCGCGCGGCCGTCGCGAAGGCGCCCGACCTCTCCGAAGCCTGGTTCGGCCTGGCGCTATTGCACATCCAGCTTGGCGAGGCCGACGAGGCCCTGGCCGCCTGTCGCGCCGCGCGGAAATGCCAGCTCACCCCGGCCCAGTCGGCTGCGTTGCGAGTGTTCGAGCGGCTGCTGGGAGTGAGAGAGAGGTAAGACCGAGTTCATTACCCCGGTAGAGCTCGCTACGGTTGCGTGGCGCACGGGCGAAAGCTGGAGGTTCCGGCCGTCCCGGGAGCCCACGAAGTGGGCGTCAGGACGTAGCCGGGGGGCGTCAGCCCCCCGGAACGCCAGGCG
>DAIDHB010000477.1 GCA_027452145.1 Planctomycetales bacterium | reverse complement strand
TCAGGGGGCGATCGGACGTAGCCGGGGGGCGTCAGCCCCCCGGGCTCGGACCGCGGCGACACACACCAAATCCTCTCGACAGACCCTCCCGGCCGCGACCCCGCCACGCGGGGTCGCGGCCGGGAGGGTGACATGATAGCGGGGAGATGAGGGTTCGCCTGGCGGTCCGGGGGGCTGACGCCCCCCGGCTACGTCTTGACGCCCACTTCGTGGGCTTCCGGGGCAAACTCGAACCTCCATCTCTCGCCCGTGCGCCATGCAACCGCAATGCGCTCTAACCGCGAAAAACGCGAAAACCGAATCGAGTGAGAATTCCATTCGCCGTCGGACCGATCGCCAGCCTTTTCGTGGTTTTCGCGTTTTTCGCGGTTCCACTCTTCAAAGAGATCCGATGGATTGAAGCCGCGATGATGCCGGATTCCACGACGCTCGCGATCCTGGCCGTGATCGGCCTGGCCACGGTCATCCGCTCGGCGCTCGGGTTCGGCGAGGCGCTGGTCGCGGTCCCGCTGCTGGCGCTGGTGATCCCGGTCGAGGTGGCCGTCCCGCTGGCGGTTCTCGTCTCGGTGACCGTCGCCGGGATCATCCTGGTGCAGGACTGGCGGCACGTCCATCCCCGCAGCGCGTGGCTGCTGGTGGTGTCGACCATGTTCGGCATCCCGTTTGGTTTGCTGCTGTTGACGGCGGTCCCCGAGCCGATCGTCAAGGCGACGCTGGCCGTCGTGATCATCGGCTTCGTCGCGTACCGGATGAGGGGACGCGGCCGGGCCGAGCTCCACGACGACCGGCTGGCATGGCTGTTCGGCTTCGGCGCCGGGGTGCTGGGGGGCGCCTACGGCATGAACGGGCCGCCGCTGGTCGCCTACGGCACGCTGCGGCGCTGGTCGCCCGAGCGGTTCCGCGCCACGCTCCAGGGCTACTTCCTGCCCGCCAGCCTCGTCAGCATGGCCGGCTACTGGGCGGCCGGCCTCTGGGTGCCCGCGGTGACCCGCTACTATCTCCTCTCGCTGCCGGCGGTCGTGGCGGCGACCGCGCTCGGCCGGGTCCTCCACCGGCGGATGGACGGACAACGATTCGTCACCGCCGTCCACGTCGGGCTGCTCGTCGTCGGGGGAATCCTGCTGGTCCAGTCGGCGTGGGGGACGGGTCGCACGTCTCCGGCGGAGCCAGCGGCCACCCCAGGGCGGCGAGGCGAACCCGCCATCAACCGACCCAAGCCCCGATCCTGACCCGGCGGCCTTCCCACCCACGCGCGCTCACTTCTCCGCTCGGGTTCATGGAAATTTAATTTGTTAGTGCTCAACTTGTATGCAAGAATCACGCGATCCCCTCGAATAACCCTCTCCCTCTTCGCCGCGGAGGTCTCCATGCCGATCATGGTGACGTGCCCAGGATGTGGCCGGAAATACGCCGCTTCGGAGAAACAGGCCGGCCGTAGCCTGGCGTGCCAGCAGTGCGGCGGCTCGATCGCCGTCCCGGCGCCGGCTCAGGCCCAGGCGGCCGCGACGGGCGGAGGGCCCATGCTGCGGTTCACGTGCGACCAGTGCGGGAAGCCGCACGCGATCGCCGCGGAGCACGCGGGGAAGAAGACGATCTGCGTGAAGTGCGGCGCCAGGATCCGGATTCCCGGCGAGAGCCCCGCGGCGAAGACGGCGCCGGCGCTTTCGACCGCGACGGCGCCGGCGCCCTCGACAACAACCAGGAAACCGGCCGCCGCGGCCGTGTCCGCACCGGCGAAGAATCCCGCGGCTCCGCGGGAAGTGCCGCCCGCCGGCCTGGATATCTACGGGCTAGAGGAGGCCCTGGCCGACGCACCCATGCATTCGCCCGCAATGCCCGCCGGCGCCTCGGCGTCGGCCGCGTCCGGCGACGAGAGTTCCATGCCGCCTCCGAAGCGGCTGGACTACGCGCCGATATCCGAGGCGAAGAAGAAGAAGATCGCCAGGCGCGCCGCCAAGGCCGACCGGTTGAAGCCCAGCAACGCGACCGTCGGCGTCTCCTTCGGGGCCGTGATCGCGTTCGCCCTGGTCGGCTGGCGGATCTACCGGGTCGTCCACCGCTTCGAGCGCGCGGCCCGCGCGGACGACGCGCAGGTCGCGACCATGGAGGATTTCGACCCGAAGAAGATCCTGGCGGCCCTGGACCAGCAGACCGAGCAAAGGATCGCCGACAAGTCGTCGGCCGAGGCCCGCGACTGGCTCGACACCGCCAGATATCCGAATCACCAGGTCATGGAAATGTCCCTCGATAACGCGCGCGAGATGGTCGCCGGCTTCTACCAGCGCGGTGCCGAGAAGGTCTACGTCCTCGAACCGGAGCCGGTGGCGAGCGCCGTCGTCACGGCCGCGTTCGGGGTGAAGCTCCCCAGCGATGCCGCGAAACGCAAGCAGTGCCTCGAGTGGGCCGCCAAATACGAGGAGACCGACGGACCCACACCGGATCAGGGGCAGCGGTTTCTGACCATTGAGACCGATTGAGCATCCGTCAACAGGGCGTCGGAATCGAAACGGGAGGGCGAGCCTCCCGGCGAGCCGAGTTCTCAGCCTCGGCCGGCCCCGTCCCGCGCCGTCCCAGCTACAACAGCGATCGGCGGGTCGATAGGATAGGGGCTGCTCCCGGTGACTCCCCGGCCCGGAGATCCCCCACCCATGAACCGCCTGCTGATCGCGCTGGCCTGCCTGTTGCCTGGCTCGACCGCATCCGCCGCCGACGCCCGCCCCAACTTCCTGTTCATCGTCGTCGACGACCAGTCGCCGTTCGACCTGAAGGTGTACAACCCCGGCTCTCGCCTGATGTCGCCGAACATCGACCGCCTGGCGCGCGAGGGCATGGTCCTGGACGGCGCCCACCACATGGGCGCCTGGAACGGCGCCGTGTGCACGCCCTCGCTCACCATGATCATGACCGGCCGGACCGTCTGGCACATCCCCGACCAGTCGAGGCGGGCTCTCGACAACCCGAACACCCGCGATCCCCGACTCGTGCCGCCGGACCTCGCCGAGAACACACTGGCCGCCGTCTTCCGCCGCGCCGGGTACGAGACGATGCGCACCTGCAAGATCGGCAATAGCTACGAGGCCGCCAACCGGCAATTCGCCGTCCGCAAGGACGCCACCAGACGCGGCGGCACCGACGCGACCGGCAGCGCCTGGCACGCCGACCAGGTGCTCGAGTACCTCTCCGATCGCCAGCGGCGCAACAACGCCGCACCGTTCCTGATCTACCTCGGCTTCTCCCACCCGCACGACACCCGCGACGGCAAGCCCGAACTCCTCGCCCATTACGGGGCCGTGAACCACTCCGATCGCTCGACCCTGCCCCCGTCGAATGAAAACCAACCACCCCTGCCGGCGAACTACCTCCCCGCGCATCCCTTCCCGCACGGTCATCCCGACCTTCGCGACGAGGTCGCCGTCAGCGGCGTCTGGGACCGCCGCGACCCACGCACCATCCGCAACGAGATCGGCCGCGAGCTCGCCTGCTCCGAGAACATCGACCTCCAGATCGGCCGGGTTCTGGCAAAACTCGATTCCATGGGCCAACTTGCCAACACGTATATCATCTACACGTCCGACCATGGGATCGCGATCGGCCGGCACGGCCTCCAGGGGAAGCAGAACCTCTACGAGCACACCTGGCGCGTCCCGTTCATCGTGAAGGGACCCGGGATTCAGCCCGGCACACGGGCGCCCGGGAACATCTACCTGCTCGATGTCCTGCCGACGCTCTGCGACCTCGCCGGCATCGCCTCGCCGGCCACCGTTGAGGGAATCAGCTTCCGGCCTGTGCTGGAAGGGAAGACGCGCACGGTCCGCGACGTGCTGTTCGGCGCGTACTGCGGCGGCACGAAGCCCGGCATGCGCTGCGTCAAGAAGGGGGACTGGAAGCTGATCAAGTATGACGTCCTTGATGGCTCGGTGCGGCGGACGCAGCTTTTCAACCTCGCCGGAAACCCGAACGAGTTCCTGCCCGAGCACCATCGCTCGGGCTCGCTCGAGACAAACCTGGCGGATAACCCGAAGTACGCCGAGCACCGCCGCGAGCTCGAGGTCTTGCTCCTCCGCGAGATGGAGCGACTGGACGATCCCTATCGCCTCTGGGATCAGCCGAAGTCGACGCGTCGATGACGCATTCGCCTTCCCACGATTCCCGCATTCGGCCATGATGCGGCCCGGGCCGTCGCGCGCCGGGGTCGTGCCATACGGAATTTCCGCGATCGAGCCGGGAAGTTCGTCAAATCCGCGGTCCCCTTGTAGTCGTCCGGCACGGATGCAAATCCATTCTTCGGCAGGGAGGACGGTGTCTCATGACTCTCTCTTCGTGGATCGCGGCACTGGTGCTGATGGGGTCCGACGAGCCTCAGAATCCCAAACAGCCCATCATCCCCGGATCGCCAGTCCCGGTCATGATGCGGTGCGAGAAACCCGGCGATGCCTGCCCATGGGTCGAAGAGATCCGCGCCACCCTCCACCAGACCGGCGCCGTCGACGCGTCGATGCTCGCGGCCTGCGAGGCGGCCGCGCAATCGGCCGGCGTCCAGAAGGCCGGCTCCATGTGGGAC
Organism: Planctomycetales bacterium; assembly: GCA_027452145.1. Lineage (GTDB taxonomy): Bacteria > Planctomycetota > Planctomycetia > Isosphaerales > Isosphaeraceae > JAKAUH01. The sequence goes on along the minus strand of DAIDHB010000477.1, from coordinate 1,655 downwards.
GACGTCAGGGCCCGGCTGGCGAAGCCGCAGCCCACGATGCCCAGGGTCACGAAGCCCCGGACGACGAACGACCCGGAACCGCGGGAAACCTGGAATCTGACGCTTCCCGAGGCCATCCGGATCGCACTGAAGAACTGCGAGATCGTCGAGATGGTCAGCTCGGGCGAGAAGTGCAAAACCGCATGCTGCTCCGAGCCGACCGCGCTGAAGACCGGGGGAAATGACCAGAACGGCACCCCCAACGCTCCCATCGTGATCGCCCGGCGCAACAGCGAGGCCGGCACCTGGCGGTTCAAGTCCGAGGTGATGGCGATGGTGCGCTCGGTCGAGCAGCAGTACTGGAACCTCGCCCAGGCCCACGTGCAGCTCTGGTGCGCCGACCGCGCCCTCAAGCTCTGCCAGGAAGTGCTCCAACGCGAGCGGGCCAGGCTGGCGGCTGGCCGCGGCACGATCGCCGACATCGCCGAGGCCGAGCAGCGGCTCGAGCAGTTCCGGCTCGACCTGATCACGCGGACCTCGGACCTGATCACCACCGAGCGGCAGCTCCGCAACCTGCTCGGCCTGGCCCCGGGCGACGGGCGCCGGATCGTCCCCACAACCGCCGTCACCGAGGCCCGCATCGAGCCCGACTGGGACTCGTGCCTGGCCGAAATGCGCAGCTCGCAGCCGGATATCCTTCAGCAGAAGGCCGTGGTTCGCCTGGCCGAGATGCAGCTCCTTATCTTGCGACATCAGTTGCTCCCGGTGCTCGGCATGGACTCCCTGCACCAGCTCAGGGACCTGGGCCTGCCGATGGATTCCATCCAAAGGATGTATGTGGGGGCCATGCTTCGGGCGCTGGAACCGTGGATCGCCAACCCCGAAAATGCCGTGGCATCCTTCCAGGCCGTCGGGGCCAATAAGGAATGGAACACCTGGGGGACCGGCCTCACGCTCCAGTTCCCGATGGGGACCCGGTATCCCTACGCCACCACCCGCCAGGCCCAGTACATCCTGCTCCGTTCCCGCGCCTACCTCCAGCAGGTCGAGCACCAGACAACGCACTCGCTCGCCCGGTTCTTCCTCGAGATCGACGCCAATTACAAGCAGTTCCAGGCGGCGGAGCGTCTCCGCCAGGCGGCCGCGCAACGCCTGGACGCCCAGCGCGCCTATTACGAGGAAGGCCGGATCACGACCGACCGCTTCCTCGACGCGATCACGCAGTACGCCACCGCGGTCGCGACCGAGTCGCAGTACAAGACGACCTACAACATCTCCCTCGCCGCGCTTGAGGAAGCGAAGGGCACACTGCTGGAGCGCAAGAACATCATCGTGGCCGACCTCTCGCATCCGAACCCGAACCCGGCTAACGCCCAGCCCGCAAAGCCCGCGAAGCACGATCTCGCCGCGGCCAAACCCGACAGCCAGGTCGTCACGGCGTCGATGAAGGCCGAGCAGCCGAAGCCCGCGGAAGTGACAAAAGCCGCCGCCGCACCGGCTCCCGCATCCACGAAGACCTGGACGTTCTCCATCTCGATCGGCCGCAAGAAGCCGCTGAAGATCAAGGGGACGATCAAGGCCACCGAATCCGCGCCCGCCTCGCCGGCGAAGTGAGAGACTGTCCCGGCAGGGCTCCGAGCCCCCGTCAGGGGGCGACCGGACGTAGCCGGGGGGCG
>DAIDHB010000476.1 GCA_027452145.1 Planctomycetales bacterium | reverse complement strand
GGCTGGACGATCCGGTCACGGCCGACTTCGGCCGGCGCTGCCTGCTGGGCCGCCGGCTGCTGGAGCGGGGGGTCCGGTTCGTGCAGGTCTGGAGCGGGGCGGGTGGGCCGACGAACAACTGGGACAACCACAACGACATCGCGCGCGAGCTGCCGACGATCGCGCGGACGGTCGACCGGCCGATCGCCGGCCTCCTGCGCGATCTGAAGTCACGTGGCCTGCTGGCCGACACGCTGGTCGTCTGGAGCACCGAGTTCGGCCGGATGCCGTTCACCCAGGGCGCGACGGGCCGAGATCACAACGGGGGAACGGCCGTCGCCTGGCTGGCGGGCGCCGGGATCAGGGGAGGCGTCGCGCACGGGCAAAGCGATCCCTGGTCGTGGAAGGCCGAGGCCGACCAGACGTTCTGCTACGACCTTCACGCCACCATCCTGCACCTGATGGGGATCGACCACACTCGCCTGACATTCCGCCACAACGGGATCGACCGGCGGATCACCGACGTGCATGGACGCGTTATTGGGACAATCCTCGCCTGAGCATGAAGGCGGAGTCAGTTGTCGGGTCGGATCCGCGCGATTGCATCACCAGTTGTCGGCGCTCAGGCTGGCTCGGTGGAGGGGCTTCTTGACGGCGGGCGACATCAGATAGACGGAGAGGAACGCGTAGATCACCAGGAAGCCGAGCCCGAGCGTCATGCTGCGAGTGTCGAGCAGGTCCTCGACGCCCTTGATGCGGAAGCCCGGGTCCTCGGGGTTCTCGTCGATCTCGGGGGCGTTCACCTGCTCGCGATCGGCGGTGGTGTACGCTGTGAACAGCGGTGCGGCGACGAGGGAGAGGAGGTCGACGACCACGGCCATGGTGAGCGCGGCCAGAAGGAGCTTGGCGGACTTCAGCCGGACGAACTGGATGCAGGCGAAGATGCCGAACCCGGAGACGATGGCCAGTCCGAACCACCCGTAGCCCTGCCATCCCTCGCTACCCTTGACCGAGTTGGCGAGGGCGAGGATCAGCGAGATAAGGGACCCGACGCCAAGCAGGCCGCCGACGATGGCGACGTGGAACGGAGGTCCCTGCGGCGGCGGGGGCGGAGGGGGTGCCAGATCGTCCTCGAACCCGGTGCGCATCCCGGTTTCCTGGTCGAGGCCGCAGGACATGCAGATGGACATCCCCTGGGGGACGTGGCCGCCGCAGCTCGAGCATCGGCGGGCCCTGGCGCGGGCGTCGGCGGCGGTCAGGCGGCGCCTGGGACTCGGCCGCTCGTTGAACAGGCTTTCCGCGTCCGACATGCGCGGAGAGGCGGCGCCCCGCTCGGCGTCGCGCGCGCTCATGAGCGGCAGGTCGAAGGTGTCGCGCAGGTCGCGGGAGGCGGCCGGCAGCGGCAGGTCGTCGGGCGGAGTCTTCGGCCGGTCGAAGTCGTATCCGGAGATCGATGGGTCGGCGTCGAGGGGTGCGGCCAGAGTCGACTCGGAACTGGCGTCGGCGACCGTGACGACGAAGCGGAGCGCGCACTTTGGGCAGCGCAATCGCTTCCCAGCAGCCACCTTATCGGGCAGGTTGAGAGTGGCGCCACAGCTCTTGCACTGGATAGTCCGGGGCATGATCGTCGATCTGGATTTCTCGTCGGCCGAGAAGGCTCGAATGCCGCGTCGATCGCGAACCGGCTCATCGCCTGATGGGCCGGCGAGGGAGGGCCGACCGACCTCCCTATCATAATACGAAGCTCGGTCGGTTTCCGCAGTCAGATTTCCGGGAAACCTGGACGCCTGGGCAGAACCTACCACGTTCGGGCGAGGAAGCCGGCGGCGGCGCGGGACATTCATCGATGCTCCCTGGTGTCAGAAAGGCAGAGGAGTCTCCCGGATCCAACGAGGCCACCGGAGGTCTCGTGACGGTAGTCGAAAGTTTTGCCGTTGCTGCGAAAGAGGAAGGGGACGATCGGGCGGTGCTGGACGTGACTTCCGGCTCACGCGGCGCGACGGCGGGCGTCTGCTTGACCGCGGTGGGGCGCCGAGTTAACGTGTTCAGAGACTTCGGCCTGTGATGCGGACGTGCAACGCGCCGGACCTCAAGCATCCGTGGTGCGGGCGGTCCCTGAACAGGCCTGGCTATTCTCCTATCGAGGCGGGCGGATGCCGCGGCCGGCGCGGCGGGTCGAGGGAAGGGGTGGGGCACGATCCTCTCGGCCGCGGGCCGTCCGATCGCCGCTTCGCTCCCGGGCTCCTGGAGTCGATACCGATGAAAGACAATGGCATGGTGAGCCGCCGCGGTTTCCTGGGGACGGCGGGGGCCGCGACCGGGGCGGCCGTGGCCGCCGGCAACTTCGCCCACCCGGCGATCGGCGCCGTCAAGGGGGCGAACGAGAAGATCAATGTCGCCGTACTTGGTTCCGGCGGTCGTGCGCAGGAGCACCTGCGCATCCTGCACCGGAACATGAAGAAGCGCGAGAACAAGCCGGTCGACCTCATCGGCATCTGCGACGTCTGGGACGGCAACGATGACGTCGGGCGCGGCCTGTACTACTCGGCCAAGAAGGTCGAGCTGGACGCGGAGGGCAAGGACAAGGATCGGGTCACCAAGGACTACCGGCGCCTGCTGGACTGCAAGGACGTCGACGTCGTCCTGATCGCGACGCCCGACCACTGGCACGCCAAGATGTCCATCGACGCCATGGAGGCGGGCAAGGACGTCTACTGCGAGAAGCCGATGACCCACACGATCGACGAGGCCCGCCGGGTCTCGGAGACCGCCAGGAGGACCCGACAGGTCTTCACCGTGGGCGTGCAGTCGACCGCCGACCCTCGCTGGAAGATGGCCAACCAGATGATCACGGAGGGCAAGATCGGCCACGTGATGCAGGGTCAGACCAGCTACTACCGCAACAGCGACGGCGGCCAGTGGCGGTACTACAAGCTGTCCAAGGACATGACTCCGAAGACGGTCGACTGGAAGATGTTCCTGGGCACCGACTTCGGTCTGGCGCCCGAGATGCCGTTCAACCGGGCCAAGTACGCCCAGTGGCGCTGCTACTGGGACTTCGGCGGCGGCATGTACACGGACCTGTTCGTCCACCAGCTCACCCACCTGATCACCGCGATGGGCGTGCGGTTCCCGCGCCGGGTGGTCGGTGCCGGCGGCCTGTACCTCGAGTATGACGGTCGCGACGTGCCCGACATGGCCACGGTCGTCGCCGACTACGACGAGGGATGCCAGGTCCTGATCTCGGCCACGATGTGCAACGACGTCCAGCTCCCCGAGGTGATTCGCGGCCACACCGCGACCATCATGTTCGGCGCCCAGCCGAAGGACGGCTTCCGGGTCGTTCAGCAGAAGCTGGAGGGTCGTCCGGCCCCTCCGGGTGCCAACCGCGGCGAGGGCGGCGACGCGTTCAATCCCGATCAGCCGCGCGAGGACACCTACGCGCTGTGGGATCATTTCCTTGGCTGCTGCCGCTCGCGCAACCCCGAGACGCTGTGCCCGGCCGACCTCGGCTACGCGGCGATCACCACGGTCAACCTGGGCGTCCGCTCGTACCGCGAGGGGAAGGCCTACTACTTCGACAAGGGCACCGGCGAGGTCTGCGAGGCCGATGGCGCCTGGGCCGCCCGCTGGGAGGAGCGCAGCCACCTTCGCGGCAAGCCCAACCAGGTCATCGGCTGGAAGGCCGGCGAGGAGGGCTCGCTCCTGCACCTGCCCGGCTACCAGCAGCTCGAGGGTGACTGGGTCGACGGGAAGGATCCGGCCGCCTCGGCCTGATCCGATCGCCCGCGTCATCGCGATCGATTCGACCCGCCCCGCGCCGGAGCTCCGGCGCGGGGCGGTTCGTTTTTATTGGGGAGTCGTCGTCTCGCAGCCACTGTCGTACCACTGGCCGTCCACACAGACGCGGGTCAGCTCGAAGTGATCCGGGCCCGTGAACCGGAACAGGACGAGGTTGGCCGGTTCGCCCGGCTCGATTCGCGGCGATGGGCGGCCGAGAATCCGGGCGGTATTGGCCGTGACGGTACCGATCGCCTCCGGAAGGCTCCAGGCGGTTGCCGCGAGCAGGCGCCGGAGGGATTCGGGAAGCGTCACGTTGGAGCCGGCCAGATAGGGCGTGCCCGAGACGACGATCCTGCCGGAAGGCTCGACGGACCACTCTCCATGATGCCCGGGAGGCAGCCCCGCCAGCGGACTGGCGTCGGTGACGAGGATCGTTCGCGCCGGGCCCTTGGCGCGGGCCAGCACGCGGAGCGTCGAGGCATCGAGGTGATGGCCGTCTGCGATGAACGACGCGGCCAGGTCGTCGCACGCCGCCTGCTCCCAGATGGGGTTCGGGTGCCGGGGGAGCGTGGACTCGATCCCGTTGCCCAGGTGCGTCGACAGCCGTGCCCCGGCGTGGGCGGCACTCCGGATCACGTCGCCGCCGGCCGCGGTGTGGCCCAGGGCGATGGCGATTCCCTCGCGGCTGGCCCTGGCGATGAACTCGATGGCGCCGTCTCGTTCCGGTGCCATCGTGACCAGGGCGATTCGGCCGCCGGCCGCCGCCTGGAACTTCTGGAAAAGTTCCCAGTCGGGGTCGCGCATGGCACTCGCCGGATGGGCCCCGCGGTAGCCGTCGAGTGCCGAGAGGAACGGGCCTTCCAGGTGGATGCCGAGTATCCTCGCGGCGACATCGGAGAAGCGCTCGCAGGCCGAGGCGATGGTGCCAAGGCCGTGGAGCATGTCCGGCACGGGCGCCGTGATGAGAGTCGGGCAGAGCCGCGCGGTTCCGAGCGGCGCCTGCGCGCGGACGATCTCGGCCACCTGGTCGACGGTCAGGTCGGGACTGGAAAATGAGCGGCCCCACCGGCCGTTGAGTTGAATGTCCCAGAACGCCGGCGCGATCCATGGGCCGGCGAGATCGACGTCCGGTCCTCCCTCGGCCGTCGCGACCGAGGCGATCCGGCCGTCGGCCAGCTCGATCTCGGTCGGTCGCCCGTCCAGGTAGTGACGCGCGATGAGCTTCATGGATCGGCCTCGACCGGGTCCGGCGATCAGCCCTGCGACGCGACGGAGCGGGCCTCGAGCTCGACTCCCGTACCGGGCCGGCCGTCGGTCCGATGACGGAGCGAGGCGGCGACGAACTCGCGGAAGAGCGGGTGGGCTTTCGTCGGCTTCGACTGGAACTCGGGATGGAACTGGACGGCGACGAACCAGGGATGGTCGTTCAGCTCGACGATCTCCACGATCTCGCCGTCGGGGCTGGTGCCCGTGGCGATGAGGCCGTTGTCCTCGAAGTCGCGGCGGTAGGCGTTGTTGAACTCGTAGCGATGGCGGTGGCGTTCGTTGATCTGGTCCACCCCGTAGGCCGACCGCGCGAAGCCCTCGGTCGCGAGGACGCAGGGCCAGGCGCCCAGCCGCATCGTGCCCCCGCGCTCGCGAACCGACTGCTGGGCGGGCATGAGCCAGATGACGGGGTGCTCGGTCGTCTGGTCGAACTCGGTGCTGTTGGCGTCCTCGAGCCCCAGCACGTCCCGGGCGAACTCGATGACGGCGCATTGCATCCCCAGGCAGATGCCGAAATACGGGATATTGTGGGTCCGGGCGAAGCGGATTGCCTCGATTTTCCCCCCGATCCCGCGCATGCCGAAGCCGCCGGGCACGAGGATGCCGTCCATACCGCCGAGCATGGCCTCGGCGCCGCGACTCTCGACCTCCTCGGCCTCGACCCGGACCACGAGGACGCGCGCGTGGTTGGAGATCCCGGCGTGGTCGAGGGCCTCGTACACCGACTTGTAAGCGTCGCGGTGCTTCATGTACTTGCCGACGACCGCGATGCGCAGCTCATGCTTGGGGTTCTTGATTCGCTCGACCATGTCGCGCCATTCGGTCAGCTCGAGCGGGTCGGCCTTGAGGTGGAGTCGCTTGACCAGGATCTCGTCGAGCCCGTGGTTCACCAGGCTGAGCGGGACCTCGTAGATGCTGAACTGCCGGTCGCGCTCCTCGATCACGGCCTTGCGGTCGACGTTGCAGAACAGCGCGATCTTGTCTTTCTCGTCGGCCGGAATCGGGTGCTCCGTGCGGCAGATCAGCACGTCGGGCTGGATGCCGATCTGGCGCAGGGCCCCGACGGAGTGCTGGGTGGGCTTGGTCTTCAGCTCGGCCGCCGCCTTGAGGTAGGGGACGAGCGTCAGGTGGATGTACAGGCAGTTCTCGCGGCCGACATCGATGGCGAACTGGCGGATCGCCTCGAGGAACGGAAGGCCCTCGATGTCGCCGACGGTGCCGCCGATCTCGGTGATCACCACGTCCACGTCGTCGGTGGCCAGGCGGTGGATGGCGTCCTTGATCTCGTCGGTGACATGAGGGATGACCTGCACGGTCTTTCCCTCGTAATACCGCCCCTCGCGCTCCTTCTGGATCACCGAGAGGTAGATCTTGCCCGTGGTGTAGTTGCAGTCGCGCGTCAGCGGGACGTGAGTGAACCGCTCGTAATGTCCCAGGTCGAGGTCGGTCTCGGCGCCGTCGTCGAGGACATAGACCTCGCCGTGCTGATACGGGCTCATCGTGCCCGGGTCGACGTTGATATACGGGTCGAACTTCTGGAGCCGCACCCGAAGCCCGCGCTGCTCCAGTAGCATGCCGATCGACGCGCAGGTCAGTCCCTTACCGAGCGAGCTGACCACCCCGCCGGTCACGAAGATATGCTTGGCCATCGTCCCACCGCCCCGCTTGTGTTCATCCGTACGCTGCCGCTCCGGTCGTAGTATACCATGGTCGGTCCTGAGGGCGAATTCGGCAACACGAACTGGCGAGGCGGCCCGCGAGGCCGGGCCGATTCGTGGGACGAGCGGAGCCCGCGGCGGCTCGCGGGAGTGGCGGCTAACTGTTTGTGGCACGCAGGGTTGCGATCAGGGCCTCGCTGCGCGGGCGGTCCGGCCGCCGAAGGCGGGGAAGGGCCGGTGCGTGAATGCGGGCTGGTCGGATTCGGCCACCCGAACGACCCGGGCGCCGCCGCGGCCGATGAGAATATCGGCATTCGTTCCCGGCTGTCCGATTCCGCTGCCGTCGATGAGGCGGCCGAGGCCATCGCGCAGCCCCGATGGGGCGGTGCCGTTGATGGTCAGTTCGAGCGGCTTCTTCACCGGGACCGGCTTGCGCGGGACGAGCGTGACGGTATGGTGAGAGTTGTCGTAGGCAGCCGACTGGAAGGCGAGGTGCTTCGCATTGCGGGCCGTAAAGGAGTGCTTCTTGCCGGCGACGATGAGGGAGTAGATCCCGGTGAGGTCGGCGAGGGCGGCGTCGAGCGCGCCGCTGAAGTCGACCGTGATGCCGTTGAGCTGGTGCTTCTTGTTGAAGGTCTCGACGGCGCCGGTCACGGTCACGGGCGCGGGAGCAGGGCTGGGAGTCGGCGTGGGCGTCGGACTGGGCGCTGGCGATGGCGATGGCGTCGGCGTGGGAGTCGGGGACGGGGACGGGGACGAGGTGACGACCGTCGTCGTCGCCTGTGCGGCCGCGGGGGTGGACTGCACCAGGCCGACGTTGCTGGTCGCCACGCTGAAAAAGCTGTAGGTGTGGCCGACCTGGCCCGTGAAGGCTGCCGAGGTCGCGGTGGTGCCGGTGAGGAAGGGCTGGAAGGCCCCGCCGTTGTCGGAGACGAAGATGTCGTAGGTGGCGATGCCCGAGCCGGAGCCGTCGTTGCCGGACCAGGAGACGGTGAAGCTGGGGCTGGTGGTGGTCGCCGGCAACGAGGCGACCGAGCTGGTCGGGATACTGGTATCGATGGTGTTGACGATCGAGGCCGTGTTGAGCGGCGCGTTGGTGTCGAAGACAACCGTGGCCTGGGCGTTGATCGGGGTCCCGGTGACATCGCCAGCGGCCGGCTGGATCGAGTAACTGACGAACCCCTCACCGTCGCCGGCGGCGTCGTCGGGCGGCAGGAAGCCGACGCTGGGGTCGATGGGGACGTCTCCCGTCGTCGGGTCGATGCTGGTAAACGTCCAGGTGGCGAGCCCGGTCTGCGGGTTGAAGGCGGCCTGGACCTGGACCTCCAGCCCATTCGACCCGGCTCCCGGGCTGCCGGCCGGGAGATTGACCACCGTGCTATACGACATCCGCCCGGCGGGGACGTCGATCACCTGGCTGCCGAAGCCCATCGAGCCGAGCTGGAAGGTATTCCAGTCGAGATTGGTGCTGAGCTGCTGGGTCACCGTGACCACGGCGGCGGCCCCGGCGGCGGTGGGGACGTTCTGGAAGTCGACCTGGTAGGGGAGCGGAGTCGCGGCCGCGATGAAGCCCGGGGTGCCGAAGCCGGCCGGACCGGTGATGTCGTTTGGGTCTCTGGGTGGATCGGAGTCGGTGCTCCCGGGGCTGCCCGATTGGGGATTCGGCGGAGGAGGAGGAGTCGGAGGCGGCGGGCAGTTGGCGTTGGCCGACATGAAAGCATTTTGATCATGCGTAAATCTGTTTAAAGCTTTTAGGTAAAGATTCTGCGCGAGCAGGACGGCTTTGCTGGCGTCGGAGGCGGCCTGGTAGGATGTGAAAGCCTGCGAGAGTAGACCGAACGCGTCTCCGAGCACGCCCAACGGGCCACCAATGCTCGAAGATATGGCCTTGGCATTCTCGAGAAGTGAGGCTCCAATCCCGGATGACGAGAACAGATCGCCGAGGATTCCGAACACGGCCGCGGCCTTTGCTGCGGGCGTGTTCGACACGCCCGAGTTCGCCAGGTCGATGGCGTCGCCCACGACGGAACGAATGCTCTGCGCCGTGGTGATGACGGTCGCGAGATCCTTCTCGGTCTGGTAGGCGTTTTCCGTGGCGGTCAGTGCGCTCTTGGCCTCCTGGGCTTTCTCGATGGCCACGTCGAACTCCGGCGCCGCGACGAGCTGGACGACTTCGGCAGCGACTTGCAAGAGTTGCGTGATCGCGAGTGCGCTCCCGGCGCCGGCCGATTGATTGAACGCCCTGTTGGCGAACTGCCACTTTGCGAAGGCATCCTGCACCAGCAGCATGTCTTTCACGGCCTGGTTGCGCAGGCTCTGTGTGTCGCTGCAATTCGCCTGAGGCAGTGGTGGCGCATTCAGGTTGTTGGGATCGAGCGAGGATCGTGTGGCGGTCGGGTTCGCGGATTGCAGGAAAAAGCTGATACCGGCCCCAAAGAGTTCGGTAATGCCCGAGACATCGATCGTGATCAATGGCTGCGAGAAAGGGTTATTGTCGGTCGCGGCGGTCGCCAGGGCGGCGTTGACCGTGATCGCCGAGCCTGTGGTGATGACCACGTTGCTCGGCTGAGCGGGTGTGTAGCCGAGGCGGGTGACCTGCACGGAATACGTTCCCGGCGCCAGTTGGGACGTCTGCCACGAGCCGTCGAACGCCGTCTGGAGCAACTGGACAACCTCGCCCTGGCCATTGATCAGCGCCACCTGGGCGTCCGTGATCGGTGCCCCGGAGCTGTCGGTGACGACTCCGTTCAGGAAGGTCGAGGGCTGTTGCAGGACGATGTTCAGGGTCAGGCCGGAACTCGTCACCGTGGCGGTGGTATCCTGGATCTGGTAACCGCTCGCCGAGACGAGGACATCGTAGGTTCCGGCCGGCAGATTTGCGATCGTGAAGTCGCCGTTCGTGTCCGTGGTTGCCGCCCCGACGACCTGCCCGGTTGTCGGTGCGATGAACGCGATGGCGGCTTGCGAAACGCCGTCGCCATTGAACGTGATTTGGCCCGTGGCGGTGAAACCGGTCTGGACCGTAAAAACCTGGTTGGTCGAGGCCGAGAGGGAGATTGTCTGGGAGGAGGAGGCGAAGGCGTCCGACTCCACGTCCACCCGGTAGGATCCGGGGGCGAGACCGGGGAAGGTGAAGGTGCCGTCCGCGGCGGTTGTGGCCGAGAACGAGACGTCCGATCCCGTGCCGAGGGCGGGCACCATCGTAACCAGGGCGCCGGCCACCGGGTGCCCCTGGCCGTCCTCGACTGTGCCGCCCAGCGACAGGTTGCCGAGAGCGAGGGCGCCGGCCGTCGCGGTGGCGCCGGCGGTTACGGTGAGATTCGCGGCCGCACTGACTCCCTGGGCGTCGGCTGCCGCGAGGCGATAGCTGCCCGGCGCCACGCCCGAGAAGAGATATCCGCCATCGGCTCCGCTGGTGGCCGTCGCAACGACGGCGCCGCCTTCCAGCAGCAGGATCTCGCCCTGTTGCAACGGCGTGGTGCCGTCGGCCAGGAACGCCGTTCCCTGGATGACCGAGCCGGCGAGGGCGAGATTCACGGTTGCCTGGAGCGCGGCGGCGGTGATGGTCGCGTCCTGCCGCAGGATTCCTTCGTTGTTCCCAACAGTAAGGCCGTAGGAACCGAGTGGGAGGTCGGTGAACTTGTAGGAGCCATCACTCGCGGTGGTCGCGCCGAAGGAGAACTCCCGTCCCAATGTGTCCTTGCCGAACAGGGTGACCTGCTCGTTGGCGATCGGCGAGCCAGTGGGGTCGGTCACCACACCGCCGATGATGCCGGCGGGCTGGAGGATCTCTGTATGGGAGACCGTCGCGCCGGCCGCCAGCGTGATTGTGTCCACCGTGTCGAGGAAGCCCGAGGCGAAACTGTGCACGAAGTAGGTCCCGGCGGCGAGGCCGGCGAGCGAGGCTTGCCCATTCGCGTCGGTGGCCAGCAGGGCGACGATCCCGCTGGCATTGTCCACCTCGACGGAGCCATTGGTGATCGGATTGGCGGAGGGATCGGTGACCGTCAAGGACAGCGAAGCGCCCTGGATCAGCCCAATCCCGGGCGCCTGCGAGGTCTGCCCGGCGGTCAGGGTCAGGGTGGTGTCGGTCGGAGCAAAGCCCTGGCCCGAGACTTCCAGGGTATAGGTCCCGGCCCCGAGGCCGGTGAGCGAGTAATTGCCGTTGGCGTCGGTGACGGCACCGACGGCATCACCCTGGGCGTCGGTCAGGATCGCCTGCGCCCCCGCCAGGGAGACTCCGTTGGCGAACACGGTTCCCGCGACGCTGGCCGCGGCGGCCAACGTGATGTTCTGGACCAGGCTCGTACCCGCGCCGACCACCAGGCCCTTGAGATACTGCGTCCCCAGGCCGCTTCCGGTTACAGTGAGATCGTAGGTGCCCGGGGAAAGCCCCGACAGGTTATAAGTGCCGGAAGGCCCCGTGGTGACCGCGGCCAGGTTCGAGCCGTCCTCCGCGGCCGCGGTAATGGTCACCGCCGCGAGCCGGCCGCCGGCCGGGTTGAAGATGGATCCGCCGATCTGCCCGCCTGGCTGCACCGCGATCTGGAGTCCGCTGAGCCGCCCGTTCGCCGGAACCGTCACGGTCGAGGAGCCGGTGGGGACGTAGCCGGACACCGTGAGCGTGTAAGTACCGGCAGGCACGCTGGTGATCTGGAAGCTGCCGTCGGCCGCGGTCACTCCGCCGAAGGTCTGGGTTCCATCAGACGTTGTCAGCTCGACGCTGGTACCGGCGACTGCGGTAGCCTGGCTCGAGCCGGCGAGTACGACCTGCCCGGACACGCCCCCATCGGCCTGAAAAGCGGCGTTCTCGACCAGGTCGGATAGCACGGCGCCGGCCGACTGAGCGTTTCCCCCCGCCTGCTTCATGTCGGTCGCCGTCTGGTCCAGCAGCGTGACCAGTCCACCCCAGGTCGGGCCCGCCTTGTTCTCGATCACGCGCATGACCGGGTCGGTCGGCGCCAGGCCGAGCGACTGGCTCAGCGCGGCATAGTCGACCGGGTCCGTCGAGGTCGCGGTCTCGAACTGGACCTGAATCTGTTGTGGGGCGCCGCCTCCTCCTCCGGTCGCGTCGTCGGCGTCGCCGTCCGAGCCGGATTCGCCCGACTCGACCAGGGATTCCTCAAAGAACGGAATCCGGAGTTTTGCACCGGGCTGAAGGATGCCGGCCGGGCCGTTGGGGCTGATCCCCATCAGGAACTGCGGTTCGGTCGAGAGGCCCGTGGCGCCCGAGAACGACAGTTGGAGATTATCGTTGTTGCCGTTGCTGATGATGAACAAAGGCGCCGGCATGTCGACGTTGCCCGTGTTCTGGAAGAAGAGGCCGGCGTTGACCGGGCGGCCGATTCGCTGGGCGCTCGGTACCTGGGCCTGCGCCTTGAGGACCGCGGCCTGTCCCGGCTGCACCGTCACGGCGCCCGGCAGCGACACGACCTGGCCGGTCGGCGAGGTGGCGCTGAGGGCGTAGGTCCCCAGCGCCGCGCCCGTGAGGTCGAAGGTCGCATAGATCGTCGATCCGTCCTGCTCCTGCACGGAGGTGGCGGGGATCGCCGAGCCTCCAGGCGCGAGCAGCGTAAAGGTATCCGTCGCCGCCAGCTCGCCGCCCGTGATTGTCAGCGTCGCCGAACCGGTGTTGCCCACGTTCGACGGCGACGCCGATTTGAGAAGGAACGGAAGCTGCTGCCCGGTCAGACTGAAGCTCGTGCCGTTGCCGGCGCCTGGCTGGCCGACCAGGACGATGTCATAGGTTCCGGACTGAGTCGCGGTCAAGCTGAGTTGTTGCTGCGTCTGCCCGGGCGCGAAGGCGTGGGCCGTGGCGTTGGCCTCGGTCGGGATCGAGTCGAAGGAAGCCAGCACCTCGACGCCGCTGGCCGCGCCGGTACTCGCCGCGACCTGCACGACCTCGCCGGCCGTCAGCGTCGCCTGGAAGACGATCTCCTCGCCGTTGGCGATCGTCCCGGTAGACGGGGTGGGCGTTGTGCCGGGTGCGGCGACGTTCAACACCGGGAGGGTGGTCTGGAGGGTCGTGGTCGCGGCCGACAGGTTGTTGGCCCGGTTGGCGTCGGGGACCAGTCCGCGGCTGTCGACCTCGACGAGCACGTTGTAAGTGCCGGGCAAGATCGGCGGCAGCGGCGCGGTGAGCGTCCCCGAGTACTGCCCGCCGGCGGCCACTGCGCCGGTGTGCGTGACCCGCCCCAGCAGCAACGCCGACGAGTCGATGGTCGTACCGCTGGTCAGAAAGATGGAATCGACCCAGGAACTGACCGGAGTGGTGCTGGCCTGGTCTGTTACCTGGTAGTTGACGGTCACCGCCTGGCCCGGCTGGGCGGTGCTCGTCTGGAGGGTGGCGCTCGTCAAGGCCAGGTCGGCGACGGCCGTCGAGGTGCTCAGGGTGACGTTGCCCGGGTTGGTCTGGACCTGGAGGAAGGCGCCGCCGTGGAACTGCGGGCTATCCACGGTGGCGAACTGTCCTGTCTGGCTGGCGAAGGTCATGACCTGATAGGTCGTGCCGGCCGCCGGGCCGAACTTGCCGACCAGGGCATCGTCGATGGTGCCGGCGAGTGCGGCCGAGCCGGTGACGCTGACCTGCCCAAACCCGCCGCTGGCCGGCGTGCCGCCGATCTGGAACTGAAGCGAGCCCGAGGACCCCTGGGTGAAATCGCCGGCGACCGTCAGCGTGCTGCCGGGTCCGAGCGTGAGGCTCCCGCTGTTGCTCAACGGCCCCGGGGTGGTCAGGCCGGCACCGGCGAGCAGGCTCAGGCTGCCGCTGTTGGCAGCCAGTGACCCAAGGCCGGTCATCGTCGCTCCCGTGCCCTGGAGGGTGACCGTGGCCTGGTTCGTGGCGATGGTCGTGCCGGACGGCAGCGCCAGGGTCGCGCCGTTGAGGGCGTTCCACGTCCCGCCGGTGAGCGCGTTACTGGCGAGTTGCGTCACGCTGCTGGTGAAGGCGAGCGTCCCGGAGCCGGCTTCCACCGTCCCGGTATTGCTGAAGGGGATTCCGATGGTCGATGTGCCCGTCCCGCCGGTCTTCTCGACGGTGCCCGCGTTGAGGATGGGGCCGGGGTTGAAGCCGCTGCCGATCCCGCCGTCGCCGGCGAAGTCGAGGAGGCCGCTGGATCGGTTCTCCAGCGCGACTTCGTCCTGAATAAACAGCGCGCCGGCCCCCTGGAGGGTGATGGTGCCGGCGTTGATGAAGGTCCCGCCCGAATCACTGGGTGGGAAGGAGAATACCAGGTCGTTTTGCCCGGCGGGGGCGTCGAGCGTCATGGCGCCGGCGTTGGTCAGCGTGTTGCCCAGCAGGTCGATGTTCCCGCCGGTCCACAGGAACAGCCCGGCGGGAAAGTCGAAGGTGGCCCCGGCACTGCCGGGTCTGATCTGGCCGGAATCGAGCACGACCAGGCCGGTGCCCGAGCCCGTGAAAGCGCCGGAGTAGAGCACGGTGCTGCCGCCGGTCAGGTCGAGGCGCGCCCCCTGCGCGACGGTGAACCTGCCCCCCGTGCTCGCGACCGTCCCAGTAGCGAGTTGCAGGGTCCCGGTCGCCACCTCGATGGTCCCTCCATTGGTGAGCGTGCCATTGCCCAGGAGCGTCGAAACGCCGGTGCCGCCGGCCTTCTCGATGGTCCCGTTGTTGATGACGGCCATCTGACCGCCGACCGGGTTATCCACTCCCGAGTCGGCCTCGATCAGGTAGGAAGCGCCCGGCTCGATCAGGAGGGTCGTGGGAAACTGGTTGTCGCTGTGCAGCCCGAGATTACCGGTGCCGGTCTGGACGATCGTCCCCCTGTCGTCGATCGTGCCGTCGTTGAAGAACTCGTGCTCGGCGGTCCCGGAGATCGTCATCGTTCCGAGGTTGGTGAGGTCGCCCAGAGCACTGTTGATACTGCCGCCGCTCCAGTCGAAATTGCCGACGTTGGTCGTTATTCCGCCGATGCCGATCGCGATTGAGCCGCCGCTGAACGCCACGGTCCCGCCGCCGGTGAAGGTACATCCGGCGAGAGTGTCGCTGTTGCCCCCGGTCGGATCCATCGTCGCGCCGGCGGCGACGGTGAACGTGTCGCCGGTGAACGTGCAGTTCGACGCGTCGAGACTCAGGCTACCCGCGGCGACGGTGAAACGGACGCCGGCGAATGAGCTGCTCGAGGCGGCGATGCTGAGGCTGCCCGCGGCGACCGTCACCGATCCGCCCGTGGACGTGCTGTTGGTTGCGGTCAGACTCAGCGTTCCCGACTGGACGAGCACCGCGCCTCCGTGATTGGAGAAGGAGATTGCGATGGTCGAGGTTCCCGTGCCGGCCGTTTTCTCCAGCGTCCCGGCATTGGTGAGCGAGCCACCGTTGAAGCCCGCGGAGATCCCAAGATCGCCGGGGAGCTCGAATGTCCCGCCCGCGGCGTTGTCGACCGTCGCGCCGTTGCCGACCTCCAGCCCGGCCGGGCCTGTCTCGAGGATCAGCCCCTTGTTGACCAGCGTCCCGCCGCCGACATAGTCGCTGCCGGTGCCGAACTGGACCAGGGTGGAGCCCTTGACGGTGATCGAGCCGGTGTTGGTGAGGGTGTCGCCTGAGTTGCAGTTGATGTTGCCGCTGCTCCACTGGAACAGCCCGGAGGGGAAGTCGAAGGTGGCGCCGGCCTGGCCGATGTTGATGGCGTTGTTGCCGACGTTGACGGCCCCGGCGCCCGAGCCGGTGTAGGTGCCGGTGAGGGTGGACTGGGTGTGGTCGGCCAGGTCGATGGTGGCACCAGACGAGGCGTTATAGGTGCCGCCGGTGCTGGTGCCGCCGCCTGCGAGGCTGAGGGTGCCCGAGTCGGCCGCGACGGTGCCTCCCTGGTTGTTGAAAGGGACGGCGATGGTCGAGGTTCCCGTCCCGGCCGTCTTCTCCACCGTACCTTCGTTGGCGAACGACCCGCCGAAGCCGCCCAGGGCGATCCCGCTGTCGGAGGCGAGGTAGTAGGTGCCGCCCGCCGCGTTGTCGATCGCCGCGTTGTTGCTGAGCGAGAGTCCGCCGGCGCCGGTCTGGAAGATGGTTCCCTGGTTGAGCAGAGTCCCGCCGCTGGAATAGCTGCCGGATCCGAAATTGACTTGCAGCGAGTCGTTGAGGGTGATGGAGCCGGTGTTGGTCACGGTCTGGTCTTGATTGTTGATCTGGCCGGCTGTCCATGTGGTGCTGCCGGCGAGCGTCAACGGGCCGTTGGGGCCGTTGAGGTTCAACGTCCCGCCGCCCAGGGTGAACGCGCCGCTGATGGTCGAGGAGGACGCCAGAGCCAGGCTGCCGCCGGAGAGCACCAGCGGGTCGGCGGCCGTCAGCGAATGGACCGACTGGCTGCCCGAGCTGATCGTCACGGTCGGGCTGGCGCCGGCGACGTCGATCGTCACGTCGTCGCCCGCTCCCGGGACCTGCCCGGTGCTCCAGTTGCTCCCGACGTTCCAGTCTCCGGACGACGTGGAGATCCACTGGATGGCCGTCAGCAGGCGTCGTTCCTCGAGCGTTTCCACGATCGGTCGTCCGGGCCTGCGGGGGCCGGCGCGACGGATGGACTTGCGACCCTTTTGTTTGCGTGGTCCGGCCATGACGGTCACTCCGGCGTGGACTCGTGGGCTGGGGCTCGTGACGGCGTTGGCGGCGGCCCTGGTGGTCCGGACGTGTCGAACTCAGGGCGGCAAGAGACCCTAGAGCGCATTGCAGTTGGGTGGCTCACGGTGGGGCCGGGCCGGCCAGGAGTCTGTGCCGGCAGGGCTCCGAGCCCCCGTCAGGGGGCGATCGGACGTAGCCGGGGGGCGTCAGCCCCCCGGGATCGGGCTCGGACCGCAGCCACACACACCGAGGTTCCGAGCCCCCGTCAGGGGGCGATCGGACGTAGCCGGGGGGCGTCAGCCCCCCGGGATCGGACCGCGGCGCCACACACCGAATCCTCTCGAGGGACCCTCCCGGCCGCGACCCCGCCTCGCGGGGTCGCGGCCGGGAGGGTGACACAATAGCGGGGAGATCAGGGATCGCGTGGCGGTCCGGGGGGCTGACGCCCCCCCGCTACGTCCTGACGCCCACTTCGTGGGCTTCCGGCACCGACTCGAACCTCCATCTCTCGCCCGTGCGCCATGCAATCGCAATGCGCTCGAACTACAGAGGTATTGCACGAATCCGGCGCTTTCTGGCGCGAGGGTTCCGGAATTTCGTAAGCCTGCCGATGGTTGACAGCGGTCGAATCGATACAACGCGTAAGCCTGGTATTCGCGGCGCTTTTGCGGTTGTTCGGGGTTGCGGGATGGTTCGATCGACGAGCCGAGGGTTACAATGGAGCCGTAGATGACCGGCGTGCCTGGTTCGATAGCCGGAGTCGCTGTTATCGATGATCCCCAGGGAGTCCCGACCGATGCCCCCGATCAGTGTGAACCGCCGGAGGTTCCTGGGCTGTTCGGCAGCGGCCAGCCTGGCACTGACCCAGGGCAACCTGGCGGAGGCGGCCGGGGTGGGCGACGCGACGGCGCCGATACGCCTGGGCATCATCGGGGTGGGCAATCGCGGCACGGCCTTGCTGCGGGGCTTGCTGGAGCTGCCGGCCGCGTCGATTGCGGCCGTGTGCGACGCCGAGCCGAAGAATCGGCTCCGGGGTCAGGGGATCGTCGAAAAAGCACGGGGTCAGCGGCCCGACGCCTGCGAGGATCCGCGGCGGTTGCTCGATCGCAAGGACGTCGACGCCGTCGTGATTGCCCTGCCGTGCGACCTGCACGAGCCAATTTATGGCGACGCGATCGCCGCTGGCAAGCACCTGTACGCCGAGAAGCCACTGGCGCTCGACCTTGCCGCGTGCGACCGGCTGGCCGCGCTCGCCGCCGGTGCGCCCGGGCTGGTGGTGCATGTCGGCCTTCAGCGGCGCTCGAACCCGCGCTATCGCGACGCGATCGAGAAGATCCGTGGTGGCGAGCTGGGGACGCTCGTCGAGGCGCGGGCCTCGTGGACCAGCAGCAACGGGCCGATGACCGGGCAGGGCGGGTGGCTCGGCCGTCGCGAGCACTCGGGCGACTGGATGGTCGAGCAGGCGGTCCACGTCTGGGACGTGCTGCACTGGATCAAGGGCGAGCTGCCGGTCCGCGCGAGCGGCTGGGGCCGGCGCGGGCTGTTCGCCCGGATCGATCCTCGGCGCAACGTCACCGACCACTATGCCGTCGATCTCGAGTGGGCCGACGGCTTTCGCGCCTCGTTCGTTCAGAGCTGGATCGCCCCGGCCGACGACGGGTTCACCGGCTCGACGCTGCGAGTCCTCGGAGAGCAGGGCGGATTCGACTTTTCGACGGGCGCGATGACGTTCCGGGACCGGTCAGTGCCTCGTCAGACGATCCACGGCGGTGCCCAGCCCGATTCGAGGCTGGCTCTCGACGCCTTCCTGGCTGCCGTGCGGTCGCCGGGATCGGCGCCGCCTCCCGTCGGTCTCGCCGACGCCCGCGCGGCGACGCTCATCGGCCTGCTCGCCCGCAAGGCCGTCGATGAGGGCCGGGTCGTTGGTCTGGATGAGGTGACGGACAGCCCTGCCTGAACGGCGCGAGAGCCGGGAACTCTCGGCGTTTTCTCGCTCGGCCCGGTGGCCGACTCCTTCGATGCCAGGCACGACCGGGACGCGCGCCATCCGGCGCGGTGACGCGGTCCCGGATATTCCCGGCAGGCTCACGCCTTTCCCGCCGCGCGAAAGACGGCCAGTGGCTCGAAGCCCGGGCCCAGCGCCTGGCGGCTCGGCAGGCCGAGCCAATCGTCCAGGACCGAGGCGTAGACGCGGCGGAAGTCGGTGGTGATCCTGGGGTCGCCGTCGACCAGGTCGGTCAGGCTCGGGACCTTGCCCTGCACGCCGCCCTTGACGCCCTCGCCGGCGAGGAAGACCAGCCCGGCGGTGCCGTGGTCGGTGCCGGCCGAGCTGTTCTCGGCCACGCGGCGGCCGAATTCGCTAAAGCCCATCACGATGACGCGGTCCGCCAGCTTCGCCGCGGTCAGGTCGTCCAGGAACGCCCTGACGGCTCCGCCCAGCTCGGACATCAGGCCAAAGTGCGTGTTCGACTGGCCGGCATGGGTGTCGTAGCCGCCCTGCACGGTGTAAAACACCCGCGCGCCGAGGTCGGCCTTGAGCAGCCGGGCGATCGTCTGGAGCCGGCCGCCCAGGGCCGTGCCAGGATAGCGGGCGTCCGACTCGGCGCGCCGGCTCGTTAGCTCTGTCACGCGCTCCGAGGCGGCGTAGGCGTCCAGGGTGCTCCGGCGAACGAAGGCGTCGAGGTCGTCGCCGCCGGGCAGGCCCGCCCCGCGCGACTTGCGATCCTTGCCTGCCCACCCCTCGGGCAGGACCAGGTCATCCAGCCGGTCGAGCGAGGTGACGGCCGCGCGCCGGGCCCGAAGGGTGGCCGGCGGCGTGCCCTCGCCGACGAACAGCGACGAGGCACCGGCCGGTGTTTCCTTGCCCCCTTCGTACCGGGTATCCAGACCGCGGCCGATCCAGCCGGGTCCGCCGTGCTCCTCGGGGTCGAGCCGGGCCGAGTGCCAGATGGCCATGCTCTCGAAGTGCGACCGGTTCGGGTTGGGATACCCGACGCCCGGCACCAGCGCGAGCTGACCCCGCTCGAGGAGCTTGCCCATCTCGCGCAGGCCGGGGTGCAGGCCGAGTTCGCCGTTGACCCTGATCAGGTCCTTCTCGTTGAGGCGCAGGCTCTGCCGGTTCTTCGCGTAGCCCTCGTCGCGGAACGGGACGAGCGTGTTGATCGCGTCGTTGCCGCCGTCGAGCTGAATGACGACCAGCACCCGGCTGTCGGGCTTCGTTCCCGCCGCGCGGGCCGTGTTCGCCAGGAACACCGGGACCGTCGGTGCCAGCGCGACGAGCGCCGCGCCGTCGAGGGTCCGCCTGAACAGATCGCGTCGCGTGAACATGAGACTTTCTCCGGAAATGATACCGACGATGGCACGAGATTGAATCGATCAACCGAGCTGCGACTCGGGTGCGGCCAGCAGTCGGGCCACCGCCTCGCGGGCGGCCGCGACACCTTCGCCTGCGCCGCTCGCGGACGGACGACGCCCCGCCGGATTCTGGCCCGAGCTTTCCATCGAAGCACCCGCCTGGCCGAGCAGCGTCTCGGCGCAGAAGCGCACGGCTGAGCCGCAATCCTGGCCCTTGCCATACCGATTGGCCAGGGCGAACGGGTCGAGCGCGGCATCGCGGCCGACGCCGTGCCCCTCGACGAGGGCCGCGGCGAAATTCGATCGGCCGATCAGCGACCGGGCCGACAGCCACGTCCGGCCGCCCGGCCAGCCGCCGACGTTCGGCGGGTTGAAGACGTCCTGACCCAGCCGTGCCGACCAGTCGGCGAGGACCAGCGTGCTCGGCGGCGGGTCCAGCAGCTCGAGCGAGCGCACGGCGTCGACGACGAAGTCGACCGGCGCCATCACTCGCCGCCGGATGTTCGCGTCGGCGAAGAACGCCCGCGAGCGCAGGATCGTCTCGACGGCCCAACCAACGTCCAGCTTGTGCGCCCGGAGCCCGTCGGCCAGTGCGGCGATTTCGGCCTTGCTCACCGCGCCCTCGCCCATGAACTGGTCGCAGAGCCGCCAGGCGAGCCGGTTCGCGGCGGCCTTCTGGTCGAGCAGGATCCGCACGACATCGTTGCCGCCCCAGCGGCCTTTTTGCCCGAGGATGGTCTTCTCGCCGTCGTCGTGCCGCGAGGCGACCTCGCGGAACTCGCCGTCGATCACGGTCCAGCCGGTGAGGGCGCGGGCGGTCTCCTTGACGTCGTCCTCGGTGTAGTGGCCGATTCCCAGCGAGAAGAGCTCCATCAGCTCGCGGGCGAGGTTCTCGTTGGGGTGCCCCTTGCGATTCGCAGGGGCGTCGAGCCAGACCAGGAGCGCCGGGTCGCGCATCATCGCCGCGAGCATCTCGCCGAAGGGTTTTCTCGCGTGCTTGCGCATCGTGTCGTTCTGCCGGCGCATGAGCGCCGTATCGCCGACCTTTTGCACGCTGGTGGCGAAGTGGTTGTGCCACATCAGCGTAAGACGCTCGCCCAGCGGATCGGGCGTAAACAGCAAGCGGTAGAACCACCAGGCCTTCAGCCGGCCGGTGTCACTCGACGCCGTGGCGGCCTCGCCGAGGACGGCGGCGGTCCGCTCGAAGTCCTCGGGCGCCGGCGCACCCGGGGGCGGGGATTTCCCCTCGAGCAGCCGGGTCACGGCCGCCTCGGGCCCGCATTTGAGGTCGCGCTCGATCTCGCCGCGGCTGGCGCCCAGGCCCGCGCGTCGGTGCAGGTGCACCACCCGGCGCAGGTCCCAGGGAGCCTCGGACGAGGGCTCATAGCGTTTCCAGGCGTCCGTCGCCGACCTGTCGGTCCTCGTCATCCCCGCCCCCTTTCTTGCCTCACGTCGAAAGACGACTCATCCCGACTCGCCCGGTAGGGTCGCGACCACGTTCCCCAACTCACGATGCTCCCCGGCGGCCAGCGGCGCGACCTCGGGCCCTCGCAGCGAATTGACCGCTCCGACGGCGGTTTCCAGCGAGAGGCGATACCGCAGGCCGGGCGCCAGGCCCTCGACACGGAAGTGCCCCGAGGCGTCGGTCGTGCAGCGGGCCGGCCAGTGATCGCCCAGGCCCACGCCGACCTTGAGGACATCGATCACCTCGGGCCGGAACGTGATACGGGCACGGGGCTCGCCGCCAGTGTCGACCAGCCGGCCCGAGACCACGCCCCACGGCCGCAGCCGAATCGCCACCGGGCCTTTTGCGTCGGCGGAGACCTCGGCCCAGCCGGCCAGCCGCCGCGCCTCGTGCTGGACGACCACCAGCCGCGGGCGATGGAAGCGGATCATCTCGGCCATCTGGTCGATATTGCCCGCTCGCATCAGACCTCCCAGTCCCAGAGGTTTCGGCGGCACCAGGCCGTGGACGGTGAACCGATCCGACTGGAGCTTGCCGTCCCAGCCCCGGACCGGCCAGCGTCCGTTGACGCGAGCCCCGGCGAGCGGCTTGCCCTCGGGATCGACGACTCGCACCTCGACGGTCCGGCCCGGGTCGAGGACCAGGTCGGCCTTCGGCGCGGGTCCTTCGGTCCGAGCATTGATCTCGGCGAACGCGTTTCCCCAGTAAAGAGCGGGCAGATAGTTGTCGAGTCTCGGAAATCCCGCCTCCTCCGGATCGACGGCCGGGTAAGTCGCGCCATTCGCCCACGCGGCGACGAGGCCCCGGCCCGGCAGTACCGCGATGCGGTAGTTGCTGCCCTCGGTCTCGCGTGCGGTCGAGTAATCGCCGTTGCCGATGATGTCGGCGAACCCGGGCGCCTCGGCCAGGTGCGGGTTGTCCTTCGCGGCGGCATAGCGGATATAGGCCTGAGCGGCGTGTCCTGTCCCTCTCTCCGTCACCCGACCAGTCAGCCACACGCCGCGCTTGAGCACCAACTCGACCCGTAGGGGGGCCGCGGCCGTCAGCTCGTCGAGCTTCCGCACCGAGGGCAGGTACGGCTGATCCTCGGGCGAGAAGATGTAGATCTCATTTCCCTTGCCGAGCGGTAAACCGGTGAGCCGGAATCGCCCGTCCCGTTCGGTCTTCGTGCGAACGATCTGGTTATTGCCCAGCTCGTCGTCGGCCAGGCGGAAGCTATGGATCGTTGCCCCGGCGATCGGGGTGCCGGTGTCGCGGTCGCGGACGATCCCCTCGACCGGTCGGCTCGGCGGGGCCGTCAGCTCGAACCGAGCCGGGTGATAGACCACGATCCGGTCGTTCTTGCGGCTGGCGAACATTCCGATGCGGAGGGGCTCGCCCCGGTGGGTCATCACCAGGGCTTCCATGGTGCGGATCGACGGTCCCTCGACCCGAATCGACGCGATTCGCTCGCGGCCGACTCCACGGAGCGTGAACCTCCCGTCGGAGGCGGTCGTCGCGTCGGCGATCGCGGGCATGCCGTCGTATCCGGGGTATCGGACACGGCGCAGGTGCCGGCTTCTCAATTCGTAGTTGCCCGACCGCCGACCAACGGCCTCGGTCAGCCATTGCGAAAGGTCGCCACCGGGCGTACCGTCGATCGACTGGACATGCACGGTCGCACCGGCCACGGGACGGCCTTCCAGGTCGACGAGCGTCCCCGCGACCGGCACATCGTCGCGGGCCAGGCGGACGGTCAGCTCGTGATCGGCGTCGGGTTCGAGCGAGTCGGATGCGCCCGTCGCATATCCGTCAGCCATCGCCAGGACGCGCACCCCGCGATGGACCTCCATCTCGGGCTCGCCGAATTCCTCGATCGGGACGGCGAACCGGAACTGTCCGTCCGGTCCGCTTCTTCCGCGCACCGGCTGAGTCGCGTTGCGATCATGGCCCGATAGGTGGAAGACGCTGAGGTAAAGGCTGGCCCCCGCGAACGGCCGGCCATCCGGGTCCACGACCCGCCCGCGGAAGACGATCGCGTTGTCGGTTGTGGGGTCCGGCGCGGGCTCGGCTGTCGTCGGAGCGGTAGCCTCGGCCTTCGCCCCGGCCGCGGCCGGACGCAACGTGCCGAACGAGAGCCCCAGCGCGGCGAGGAGCACCACGCTCCAGGCCCCGGCTCGCCACGCGCCCGGACACCTCACATCGACGTTCCATTTCGGATCGAGCAGCGCCGCGATCCGTTGGTACAACTCCGACGGCCGCTCGGCCAGCGCGAGAGCCCCGGCAAATCGCTCGCCGCTCGCGGAGCCGAAGCCCGAGCGTGCCCAGGCCAGCAGGGTGCCGGCGTACGCGGTGCGGTCACCTCCGATCGCCGCGGCGTCGGCCAGCAGCTCCTGGTCGAGCCGCACCCGGCGCCGGAGCCGCCAGTACAGCGGATGGAGATAGAACACCGGCAGCAGCAGCCGCAGGATGGCGAGCTGGAGCAGGTCGCCGTTGCGGACGTGCGCCTCCTCGTGGCGGATCGCCGCGGCCAGCGTCTCGTCTTCGGACTCGTTCGTCGCCCATGCTTCGGGCAGCACGATCGCCGGTCGGAACAGCCCGACGGCCATCGGCTGACCGATCCGCGCGGAGATTCGCAATCGGCCGACTGCTCCGCAGAGCCACCGCCGTAATCCCTCGGGAGCCGGCCGGCTCGCCCGCAGCAACCGGCCGGCCTGGATGGCCCCGATCGCGAGCCAGAGGACTGCGGCGATCGCGCCCGTCAGGTAGGCCCGGATCGCCCAGGATGTGAGAATCGAAACGTCGGGCCAGGCCAACGTACTGGCTGCCCGAACCGGGGCAGGGGCCCGCGTTGGCTCGTTCGCTCGTGCTGCGATCGTCTGTTCGTGCGCGGCCAGTTGCACCGGCTCGATCACCGCCGCATCGGCCCACGGCTGCGGTCCAGGCGCGGGGAAGTCCGCCGATCGGATGTCCGTTCGAGGTATGCCTGCCTCGGCCGTCGTTTCCCGCCACGAGGCTCGCGGCCAGCCCGGCAACGTGCCCAGCACCATGAACAGAATCAGGCCAAACGCGGTCGCGCGGGCGATCGCCAGCCGCCGCGACGGCTGCCTCACCGGCCAGCACGCGACGGCCCAGGCCGCCAGCAGCAGCGTTCCCAGTGCGTACACATCCACGACCCATCGCGACAGGAATTCCGGGGAGATGTCGAAACTCATCGCTCACCTCCCTCGGCGCCCCGGCGGGCGTCCTTCTTGGCCGCGACGATCATCCGCTCGAGCTCCTCAAGCTCCTGGACCGAGTGCGGCCGCGACTGGAGCGCCCGCGCGACGTATTCTCCGAGTGCCCCGTCGAACACCTGTTCCAGGAACCCGCCCGCCAGCCGGCGGAACGTGCTTTCGCGCTGGACGCGGGCGAAGTAGGTGTACGCCTTCCCGGCCGTCTCGTGCCCCACCAGGCCCTTCTGCTCCATGGTCTGCATCAGGCTCAGGACCGTCGTGTAGGCCAGCTCGCCCTCGCCGTCCCTCGGCCGCATCGCGCCGTAGATCTCCCGAACCGTCGCCTTTCCCCGCGACCAGAGCACCTTGAGCGCCTCCAGCTCGCGACCCGTCGGCACCACGTCCGCCATCAGTCCACCTCCTCCTACGGGAAGAACCGTACCAACTGGCTTCATCGTACTGTTCTTCCCGTAGAAGGCAAGGGGACTACTGAGATTCTGGGATTTCTCTGCTGTTGACTGCGATTGCGCCGAGCGTCGTCCGTCTACCAGTTAAGAGGGGCCGAGTCCGGGTTTTCTCTCAACTTTCTGGGGAATCTGGTGGGCAGGGCGGCAAGTCGTGCTGTTCGCGGGGTGGGCCACGCTCACTCCGCGAGGCCCTGAGCGTGTTGCGGGCCATCCTACTGCGGAGCCCCCTTTACCTGAACGTCGCCCAGTTCGATCGTCTCACCCGGCTTGACCGTCCACTCGTTCTTCCAGAGGCCGCCCTCGGCCTGGTCCGAGTAGTTCTGCACGAACTGCTTCTTGAGGACCACGAGGTCGTAGCGCAGCCCCGGCACGAGCGTGGTGATGCGGAACCGGCCGTCGCGATCGGTGGCCAGCCCGTCTTGACGGTCGGTCCCCGTCCACTGGCCGGCCGAGCGGAACCGCTGGCCGAGGCGCAGCCGCATCCCCGGCCGGGGTTTGCCTTCCTCGTCCACGAGCCGGCCGGTGACGGTGCCGCAGGGCTGCAACACCACGCGAACGGGATCGGGCTCGTCTCCCTTCAGCTCGATCATCGCGCCCAGCGAGCGCCCCGCGTGGGAGATGATGATCGACTCGGCCTTGCCGGGATGGGAGTTGGTGAACGACCACTCGTCGCCTGCGATGATCTCGCCCGTCAGCGACTCTCTCAGCAACCCGACCTGGAGACAGAGGATCCGCGCGCCAGTGACGGGCTTCGCTTCCGGGTCGACGATCTGGATGTGCTGCTCGCGGCCCGCGGTGAGCGCGATATCGGGGATCGAGGTGGCCTTGCCGTTGGGCACGTCGAGCGTGACCAGGGCGTGATAGGGGGTCATGTAGTACTGGAAGTTCGCCGCGTGCAGGACGTTTCCGGCCGTCCTGTCGTCGAGCGGCTTCGCCGTGAGATAGCCCGGCTCCTTGACCTGAACGGCCAGGATTCCGCCGCCCGGCAAACCGACGGCGCGAAAGCGGCCCTGCGCATCGGTGCGGAATTCGACCTCATCGCCGAGGTGGTTGTTCAGAAAGGAGGCATCGGGGCATTCCTTGACGTGGGGGTTATCGCGGAAGGGGTAGTAGGTGACCACGGCCTTGACCGGCTTGCCGGTTGATTTGTTCACGACCTTCCCCTCGATCCAGACGCCCCGCCTGAGCGTGACGTCCACCGGGGCCTTCCCATCGGCGTTTGTGATCGTCTTGACAACCTTGATATACGGCCGATCCTCGACGGTGATGGTCAGGTAGTTCTCGCGCCCGCGCGGCTGGCTCGTGAGCCGGAATTGTCCGCGGGCGTCCGAGGTGATCGGCTGGCTTCCCTCCGACCAGGTGATGACCCGCGCCCCGGCGACCGGCTGGCCGGTGTCGCGGTCGCGGATGGTGCCGCGGATCGTGCTCCCCGGCGCCACGGACGTCTCGAAGCGTGCAGGCTGGAGCGTGATCCGCATCGGCCCATCGGAGGGCAGCGGCACCGGCTGGAAGTTCCGATCGTTCGATGTGGCCGCGAAGGCGATCGTCTGCTCGATCGCCGGGCCCTCGAGGATCAGGAAGACCACGCGGTCCCGGCCGATGCCCGAGAGGCGGAACCGACCGTCGGCGCCGGTCGTCGCGGGCGGGATCAGGCCCTTATCGCCGGGGCTGCACACGTTGCGCATGTCGGTCCAGAGCGAGGGGTTCTGGGCGCCCGCGTTCTTCCGCAGCCGTTCCAGCAGCTCGGCCGGGAACTCGGCGACGGCCGCGACCCGCGCGGAGACACCCTCGGCAGGACGGCCCTCGAGATTGATGATTCGACCCTCGACCGGCACGTCATCGGGCCGCAGGCGGAGTGTGATGGGCTGGCTCACGCGCTTCGCGTCGACCTGCGCCCAGTCAGGTCCCAGGCCCGGCGAGAACGCGACGACCGTCGCGAGGACGTTCGGACCCTCGGGACGATCGAGCCGCGGCGAGAGTGCACTCTTGGGGATGCGGACGTCGAACCCGCCATCCGGGCCGGTCGTTCCCAGCCGTTGCGGCTCGCCGGTCAGGCCGACCTCCGGCTCGCTCAGGAAGACCTGGGCTCCGCCCAGCGGCTTACCGTCGGGATCGAGCACCCGGCCGCGAACGGCGACCGTCTCGCCCGGCTTTGCGTCGTTCTTGCCACTCGAAGCGGGGGCCTTCACGCCGCCCTCGCGGGCCTTCTTCATCATCTCGCCGCGCTGGGGTGCGCCGGCGGTTTGCAGGCCCGCGGCCAGTCCGATGGAGACACCGGCGGCAGCGACGACCACGATCGAGGCCAGTGCCGCGGCCCGGGCGAGCGACAGCGTGCGCGCCACCCGTCGCGACAGCCGTGCCACCGCCGTCGGCACGGCGCTCTCGACCGAAGCCCCCGCGAGACCCAGGGCGCCCGCCGACCGGACCGTTGCCTGTGCCAGGCTCGAAGGGACCGGCTCGATCGGCAGCCATCGCGGTACCGCATCGCCAATTGCCACGAGCAGGCCCGGCGCGGCGCCCCGGTCCTCGAGCCGCTGCTTCAACCGCGAGCGAGCCCGAGATAGCCTCGAGAGAACCGTCCCCCGGGCACAGCCCAGCCGCTGCGCGGTCGCCTCGGTGCTGAGCCCCTCGAAGTAGTGCAACACCACGGGCGCCCGGAACCGCTCCGGCAGCCGGGCGACCTCGGCGATCAGCGGGCCGTGATCGGGCTCGTCGGCGATGATGGGTGATGTCGAACCGAGATTTCCCGACTGAGCCCTCTCGACACCGAGCCGCTCCAGGTGCTTTCGCCTTCGGGCGGATTCCACCCTCGCCCGCGCCGAGACCCGCCGCGCGATTCCGACCAGCCAGCCGCCGACGGTCTCCCAGTCCCTCAGCGCCCGGGCCTTGCTGACCAGCACGAGGAACGTCGCCTGGAACGCGTCGCTGGCGTCGTTCGGATCGCCCAGCTCGCGCCGGCAGATCGCCTGCACCAGCGAGCCGTGGCGATCCACCAGCTCGGCGAACGCCGCCTCCGAGGCGATCGGATCATCCCGCGTCAGAAACCGTTCCAGGAGCTGGCCATCCGTCAAATCGCCCGCCGCGCCCAGGGCATAGAGCGACCCCAGCCGCCCGCCTGTCGTTCCGCCCGATCGTTCGCCCGCCATCGTGGGAGTCCTTCGCCAGGTTCTCGGGGATTCTCGCCGAACACCAACAAGGAATGCCTCGACGACGGGCGATGATTCCGGTTTTCGGTTTTCGGTTTTCGGTGATTGATCGGCGTGGGTCTGACCCCTGGGAGGTTCGGCCGAGGTGTGCCGACCGTTCAGAAACCACCCGCGGGCCCTTCATACGCCTGGACGCGCACGTCGCCCCAGTCCTGCGATTCGCCGGGTTTGACGGTCCACTCGGGTGCCCGCAGGTAGCCTTCGGTGCTGCGCTGCGGGTCCGGCCTGCTCACCTGGATTGTGTAGATCACCCCCGGCACGATATGGGTGATTCGAAACCGCCCATCGTCGCCGGTGGACATCATTTCGCCCCGCAGGCACATGATCGGCTGGCCCAGGCGGCGGATCTGGTAGCTCACGGTGAGGCCGGCACCCGCCCGCGGCCGGCCGTCCTCGTCGACCAGCCGACCCGAGACCTTGCCCGTCGGCTTCAGGACGGCCCGGATCGGGTCGGGCTCATCGCCCTTGACGTCCACGTATCCCCCCAGCGAGCGGCCCTCGTGGACGAACATCACGGTCTCGGCCGTGCCGGGCTTATCGTGGTGGATCACCAGTTCGTCCGCGGCGAGCGGTTCACCGATCGAGCCACCGTTGTGGAGGGAGT
Organism: Planctomycetales bacterium; assembly: GCA_027452145.1. GTDB lineage: Bacteria > Planctomycetota > Planctomycetia > Isosphaerales > Isosphaeraceae > JAKAUH01. The sequence goes on along the minus strand of DAIDHB010000476.1, from coordinate 15,357 downwards.
AGATCCAGGTCCCCGCCACCGGCCGGCCTTCGCCGTCGACCACAGCAAGGCGCTGGGCCCGCGTCCGTTCCAGCGTAACGGTGGGAGCCACGAGCGTCCGGTCCGTCGGGACGTCGATCGGCAGACAGGCGTGGTACTGGAATCCGCCCGGATTCACGAACAGGGCGTGATACGCGTCCTCCGGTACCGCGGCAGCCGCGTAGCCGCCGCCGAACGCCTTGACCGTCAGCATGCCACCGCCTGGCGGGACCGCGATCCGATACCGCCCGTCGTCTTCCGTCAAGACCTCGGGCTGGTGCGGGATGACCCGGTTGAAGAACTGGGCATCGGGGAAGTCCTTCAGATGCGGGTTGTCCGTTCTCGCGTAGTAGCCGACAATCGCGGGGACGCCATTTCCCCTGGCGCGGTCGGTCACCTGTCCCTCGACCCAGGTTCCCCGCTTCAGCGTGATATCGGCGCGGATCGGTGCCATCGGTTGGGCCTCGTCGAAGCTGGCCGAGGAAGCGACGTAGGGCTGATCCTCGACGCTGGACTTAATGTGAACACGGCCGGTTGCTGGCATGCCCTCGAAGCGGAATCGGCCCTGTGCGTCGGTCGTCTGGACCTGGCCCCTTCCATTATGGAGGCGGGCCCCGTTGATCGGCCGGCCGGTGTCGCGATCGCGGACGGTCCCCTCGACGACCCGTCCCGGCGCAACGGCTCGCTCGAATCGCGGACCTTCAATTTGCGCCTTCACGATCCCCGAGTTGGGCAAAATGATCGGCCGATAGCCGGGGTCGCTGGCCGTGAAGACCAGGACCGAGGTCCACTCGACCGTTCCACCGTCGATTTCGAGTGCGATGAGCCGGTCCCGGCCGAGTCCGGTCAGGCGGAATCGGCCATCAGGCCCGGTGCGCACCGGCACGAAAGCGCCATCCGTCGGCGGATAAAGACCATTGCGCATCTGTCCCCACTGCTCGCCCCTCAGGCGGTCGCCGTTGGCGCGAATCGTCGCCAGCACGGAGGGCGGAACCTCAAGGAGGGTCTTGACCTTGACGTTGACCCCCGCGAGCGGTCGGCCCTCGAGGCTGACGATCCGCCCGTCGATCGGCACGTCATCGCGCCGGAGCCGCAACGTAAATGGCTTCTCGATCGCCGCCAAATCCAGGCCAACCCAATCGGCCCCGCGCCCAGGCGCCGAGGCCGCCAGCACCCATCGGAAGGGGATGCCGGTCGTCGCCACGAGGCTCGACCGACGGACCCTGACCTGGAAGCGCCCATCCGGCCCCGCGGCGGTCACCCGTCGTGCTCCCATGACTTGCGCCGCCCTGGGGTCGCGGTCCTCAAGCAAGATCGAGGCACCGGCCGCCGGCTTGCCATCGGGCTCCAGGACCTGACCGTGCACCGCGACGACGCCATCGATGTTGGGAGACTCGGCAGGGGTCGTGGGCCGGCCTTCGCTGGCGCCGGGGCGTCTCATTGCCTGCCCGGCCTGCGGCTCGTCGTGCGGCCCAAATGCCGCGGTCGCTGCCAGGCCGATCGAGAACCCGGCGAAGGTGACGGCCAGGAGCGCGACCGACACACCCGCACGGGCCACGACCAGCCGACGCGCGACCGCCCGCGACAGCCTCGCCGCCGAGGCTGGCACCACGCCCTCGACGGCCGCTCCCGCGAGTCCCAACGAACCGACGGCGCGGGTCGTCTCCTGGGCCAGCGAGACCGGGACGGGATCCAGTGTCAGCCAGCGCGCCGACGACCCGGCCGCCGGCAGGAGCGCGGGATACGACACGCCGCGTTGTTCCAGTCGCTCCTTGATCCGCACCCGCGCCCGGGCTAGCCGCGAGAGGACCGTGCCGCGGGCGACGCCCAGCCGCTGTGCGGCGGCCTCGGCGCTCAGGCCCTCGAAGTAATGCAGCACGACCGGCTCGCGGAACCGCTCGGGCAGGCGGTCGACCTCGGCCAGCAGCACGGCATGATCGAGCGTGTCGGCGATGGTCGCCGCCGGGGATTCGTTGGCCGCTTCCGCCGGCCGGGTCGCGGCGAAGCGTTCCAGCAGCCTCCGCCGCCGGGCGGATTCGACGCGGGCCCGGGCCGCAACCCGCCGCGCAATTCCAAGCAGCCAGGATCCGACCGACTCGCGCTTCCGGATCGTCCGGGCCTTGCTCGCCAGGACCAGGAACGTCGCCTGGAACGCGTCGTGGGCCTCGTCCTCGTCGGCCAGCTCGCGCCGGCAGACGGCCAGGACCAACGATCCGTGCCGGCTCAGCAGGGCCGCGAAGGCTGCCTCCGACGCTGCCGGTTCGTCCCGCGCGAGGAACCGCTCCAGGAGTTGCCCGTCGCTCAACGCACCGGCCGCGCCCAGGCTGTAAAGCGATGCGAGGTCTCCAGATGCCATACCGCTCGTTCGTACTCTCAACATTCTCGGAATCCTCCGTCAAGGTCGAGGCGGATCTCTTCCCTCGACAACAGAGAGTTCCTCGAGCGGGTCCGTTGATTCCCGGATTTGTCGAAAACGGCTCCATCGTTCGGCCCTGGTTGGATGAGCCCTCAGGGCTTCGTCACCTGGACGTCACCCCAGTCCCGGGTTTCTCCCACCTTGAGAGTCCATTCGGGCTCCTTCAGGTCGCCCTCGGAAACCAGATGGCCGGTCGCGTTGTCCTCCACCAGCACGTCGCTGGTGTAGCTGACGCCCCCGACCAGGTGCTGGAGGCGGAACCGCCCGTCCACACCCGTCTTCACCGAGTCGAATCGATACAGCGACCCGGGGCGTCCGCGACTGATGACGTTGGCATCCGTGCGGATCATCACACCTGCACGCGGTTTGCCCTGCTGGTCGACGAGCCGTCCGGTCACGGTGCCGGTCGGTCGCAGGACGACCTTGACGGCGTCGGGCTCATCGCCCGTGAGCACCACCGCGCCGCCGATCCGGCGCTCCTCGTGGATGAAGAGAAGCGTCTCGGTTTTCCCGGGAGTGCTGCTCCTGTATGTGACCTCGTCGGACGGAAAGGGTTGTTCAACCGCGTTGGACCAGTGGAGATTCAGGGTGGCCACAATGGCCCCAACGACCGCGTTGCCGTCGGTGTCAAGCAGCCGGATGCGCTGAACGACACCCGGTTCCAGCCGCGTGTCCGGGAGGACCACGTCCTTGTCCGCGGGGGCTTCGAAGGGTAGGAGGGCGTGGGCGACCAGCGTCGAAGGCGAATTCAGCAGGTAGAGGTACTGCTCGCCCAGCTTCGGATCGATCGGGTCGACGATCGCGTAGTCGGCCGCGTGAGCCTGGACGACGAGCAGACCCTTGCCCGGAATGACGGCGGTCCGGAAGCGGCCGTCCCTGGCGGTTTCCGTCACGAGGCTGGGCGGGCGGCGAGCCTGAACGAAGGGCGCATCTGCGCACTCCTTGAGGTTGGGATTCCCTCGGGCGGAGTAGTACCAGACGGTGGCCTTCACCGGTTTCCCGGTCGTTGCGTTCGTGATCCTACCCTTGACCCAGACTCCGCGCTTGAGCGCGATGTCCATCTGCTCGGGTTTCCGACCCGACATTGCCTCAATGAGTGCGAAACGGCTGATGTACGGGAGGCCCTCCACGCTGATCGTCACCAGGATCTGACGTCCGCCGGGCACCCCTTCGAGGCGATACCGACCCTCGGCATCCGAGGTGGCGGTCGCGACCTGACTTCCGAAGAGGGCGGCCACCTCGGTGCCGGCGATGGGTCGCCCCGTGTCGTGATCGCGGACGGTCCCTTCGTAGACGTGTCCGTGCCGGAGGACCAGTGAGTGCGAGCTTGTCTCGGGCGCGTCCGTGGCGCGATCGTCTCGGGATTCGGCGACGGGTTCGTCGCGCGCGGCGATTGTGGTCAGCGTGATTGAATCCACTTCAACGCCGCCCCCGCGGACGATTGCCGTGACCACCCGATCACGACCGACACCCGTCAAACGGAACCGGCCGTCCTGATCGGTCTTCACCGCAAGGAATGGATCCCGGCCGGTGGCAAAGGTTATCGCCGGACCCGTCCCGGCCACGTCCTCGGCTTTCATCTGGCCGGCCTTCCCGCGCAACGCCTTGACCTCATCAGGGCCCACGTCGGCGATGTCCGAGATCTCGACGGTCACTCCGGGGATCGGTTTTTGTTCGGGGTCGGTGATGCGGCCCGCGATTGCCACATCATCGCGACGAAGCTGAAGGGTGATCGGCCCAATCGGCTTGGTCGGATCAATCGCGTTCCAGGCCGGCCCGAACCCCCGAGCGGTCGCGGCAATGTGTACGAATGTCTGGATTCCGAAGATTGCGGGTTCAAAGGCCGTCCGCGAGATGGAAACCGTGAACTGCCCGTCCTGGCCGCTTCGGCCCAGCCGCCGACGCTCACCCAGATCCTCCGAGGGAATATTCAACAAGAGCTGCGCACCGGCGACCGGCTTTCCGTCCGGATCGATAACACGGCCCCTGACGACCAGCGCCTCATCGTCCGCACGCCGGCCCGCGAGCGCCGTCGCCTCATTCCCGGGCGAGCCGTCCGGCTGCTGGTCGATGGCGACTCGCTGGAACGGGGCCCCGGGCGCCACGGCCGACATCAGGACGAGCAGGGGCCCCGCCATGCCGAACAAGTAAGGTCCTTGAGCACGCTTCCGTCCTGTTCTTGCCATCGTCGGAGCCCTCAGGGGTTGAGAATCGCCTGTTGATAGCAAGAAGAATCATAACTCGCCCGCGCGGACCGAAGGGTAGTGACGGTTTTCTCCCTCAAAGGCCAGGTCCGGCGGGAAGTGAGCGGGGCCACTCGCCCACGTACGTAACGTTCCGGGCCCGGGCCTGTGTGGCATCGGCGTGGTGGAACAGGCCGAAGGCCCGGCGATTGCTCGGCTCGAGCGTCCGCTCGAAGATGAGCTGCCCGTTCAGCTCGAGGAGGACGCGGTCACCCTTCATCTGCACGACCATCCGGTTCCACGCCTTCGGCTTGAGCGGCGGCGAGGCCGGTCCGCGGCGGTTGGCGGGTTCGTCGGCGATGTTGTCGGCCGCCAGGCCGGATCGCTCGTAGGCGCCGTCCGTCAGCCGATGGATGCGCACGCCCTCGGGCTCGACCAGGAACGCGAGCCGGTCGAGCGACGGGTGGACCATCGCCTTGCCGGGTTCGTAGTAGAACTCGTAACTGATGCGTCCGTCCTCGAGCATCGGCCGGTGGTAGCGCAGGACGCTCTCCTGCCGGGCGCCGGGGATGTCCTCGGCGAGCCGGCCGAAGACCTCGTCGCCTCGCTTCTCCCAGTCGGTGTTGTCGCCGCTTGTGGTTTCGCCGTACTCGTCGGTCCGCCAGCCAGACAGGTCGGGCAGCGCGGTGAGGCTCAGGCGCTCGGGGATTAGCGGCTTCCCTGTGATGGTGATCTTCCGAGCCTCACCCGACTGGTCGGCTGAGCACAGGATCGCCAGCCACGGGTCGCACTCGGCCGGGAGGGGCGCGTCGTGTACCTGCCGGCCATTGATCGCGACGCGGAGCCGATTGGCGTCCACCGCCAGCCGGATCGCGTACCACTCGCCCAGCTTCTCCAGCGGCGGATTGATGCCGGCATTCGGCATCGGCCGGCCGATCTGGCCCCGCTCGAGATTCTTGCCATCGGGCTTCAATCCGAACACCTGCCCGCCGTAGACGAGCCGGATCTCCCGGCCCGCCGGAGCGGTCAGCTCGCAATGGACCTCGAACTTGCCGCGCAGTGGGACGGGCAGATAGAGCATGTCGTCGGCATGGCCCGGGAGGTGCCGGACGGTATCATCCTTCCAGGTCCAGCCCGGTAGCGGCGAGCCCTCGCCGCGCGATCGGGCGGTCGTCTGCGTGACCGGCCGCCAGGGCATGCCGCCCGGCTGGGCCAGGAAGCTGTCCGCCGGCTTCATCCCGATGATCGCGCCACCCGGCCCGGCCAGGCGGTCGCGCAGGTGCCTGACCTGGGCCGCCCAGACCCGCGGCTCGCGTGTCGTCGCCGCATCGTCCTCCGGCTTTCGGGTCCGATCGGCGGCCAGGTCCGCCAGGTGGAGGGCCTTTGCTTTCAGCGAATCGCGCCCGATCGCCGCGCCGGCCGCGGCGAGCTCGGGCCAGCGCGCCCATTCCTCCATGTCGGGCGGGAGTTCCTTCAGGGTGTTGTGGAGCGTGTCGATGGACTCGCCGACCGTCGCGTCGTCACCCCGCGCCGTTGCAACGAGGGCCAGCATCGCCAGCCGTCCGCGCCTGGCGGCCGCCATCGGGTCGTCTCCGTCGGTCTTGATGTCGCTCACCGACCTCGCCAGGTCGTCGAGCCGGCCCAGCTCCTTCGCGGTCCTGACCAGCTCGATCGCCGGGCTGCGCGGCTCGCCGCCGAGGCCGCCGGCCGAGGCCGGGAACGTGGGCGTGAAGTCCCCTTCCAGGCGCACGAGCGGGTGATCGGGGCCCGGCAGCACCCAGGCGGCCAGAGCGTCATACCGCTTCGCCGGTTCCAGTTTACGGGCCTGATCGACCACCTCGCCGGCCTGGAGGGCCAGCAGGCGCTCGCCGATGATCGCGTGGGCGGCGCGGCGGGCGGATTCGCCCACGGCCGGACCCGGCTCGACGGCAGCCAGGTCGGAACGTAGCCGCTCGGGCACCGACGCCGGCCAGTTGCCCTGGAGCACCACGTTGCGCACCCGGGCTGAGGTCTGATCGCGGTAGTGGAACAGGCCGAACTGCCGGCCGAGGGTCGGCTCGAGTGTGCGCTCGAAGACCGTCTGCCCGTTGAGCTCGATCGCTACCTTGCCGCCCGAGATCGCGAGCTTCACCGCGTTCCACTCGCCCGCCTTCAGCGGAGGTACGGCGGGACCGCGCCGGCTCGCCGGGTCGTCGATCGCGTTGTCGGCCGGCAGGCCCGAGAGGTCGGTGCCACCGGTGGTCATCCAGTGCATCCGGACGCCGCCGGGTTCGATCAGGAACGCCACACGATCGACCGCGGGGTGGACCATCACCTGGCCGGGCTCGTAGAGGAACTCGTACGTGACGGCGTCGCCATCCCCGAGCGGCCGGTGGTAATAGAGCCGGCTCTGCTCGGCCTCGGCCACTCCGCTCAGCGAGCTGGCGTCGTAGTAATTCACGGCCGTCGGGTCGGGCAGCTTGCGGCGGCCGTGAATGATGCCGTCCTTCGCCGCCCAGTCATACTCGTCGACGTTCACAGTGGGCCGCGGCCGCTTCGCCCGGTTCGAGCCGCGCGGCCGGCGGCGCGGGGCGCCCGCGGCGAGGGTGATGTTGCCGTATGCATCGACCACCTGCTCCGTCCGTCGGGACGGCTGCGACTCGCCGTAGAAGCTCGAGACCCAGCCTTCCAGGCGATCGCCGTGGGTGAGGTGCACCTCGCGCGGGATGATCGGGCTGCCGGAAAGTGTAAGGTTCCGCCAGGCGGAGGTCCGCGTGAGATGCGTCGCCAGTCCGAGCCAGGGGCTCGTGGGGCTGGGGTCGTCGTCCTCGTAGATGAGGTGCCCGTTGACCAGGTAGCGGACCTTGCCGGGCGCCGCCTGGATCGTCAGGCGGTTGAAACCCTCGGCGCGGGAGAGCTTCCACGGGACGTCGATCGTCTCGCCCTGGCCGATCGTGGAGACTTTGCCTCCAGGACCGGCCTGGGCCGGCAGGAAGCTTAGTCCGCCGTGGACGACCGCCGAGCTGGCGCCGGCATCGGTGTAGGCATCGACCGAGAGTTCGTAAGTCCCTGTGAGTGGGACGTCGAAGGTGAGCAGGTCGGCGGCCGAGCCGGCGGGGTGGGCGATGTACCGCTCGCCGGCTGCCCAGACGGCGGGCACGCCGTCGGTAGCCAGCTCGCTGCCGGGACGGACGTCGGCCGCGTGCCACGCCGAGGCCAGGGGCGCGGCAGCGAGTCCCGAGCCGCCTGACCGCCGCGCGGCGAACGCCGCCAGGTCGGCCCGGAGAGCGGCGAGAACGGGATAGTCACTCGTCTTCTCGGCCCGGTCGATCAGCGCGAGTGTCAGCCGGCGGCCCAGCCCGGCGACGGCCATGTCGCTCGAGGCGAGCGCCGCGCGGGCCGCGAGGGCGTCGTTCCAGGGGAACTTGACAAGGTTTTGCGCGTTGGACGCCGTCGATCCGGTCGCGTTGCCGGCCTTCACCCGGTCGCGTTCGCGCTCGCGGTTCTGCTTGAGCAGCTCGGCCAGACGAGCCTCGAGCCGCGGGACGACAGCCGTTCCCCGGCCCCGGGCGAGCTCGACCAGGATGTGGAGCGTCTCGGCGTTCTCGATCTTCTGCTCGGCTGATGCGCGGGCCTCGTCGGCCAGTTGATCGAGCGTGCCGGCCTGCCGGGCGGCGTCGATCAGGATCGCGGCCGTGCTGAGGATCGAGTCCTCGGCGGAGGGAGGGCCGTTCCCCTTGCGATCCTTCTCCCCGGCGTGGGTGAAGGCGTCGGGCGCGAGGTCCCGGACTCCGAGGGCCGCGAGGATCCGGACGGACCGGCGATCCTTCGACGGCATGGTCCAGTCATGAAGGGCTCTGTACCGCTCGGCGGCGGGAGTGCCGGCGGCGAACCGGCGGGTCAGGCGCGCCAGGGCATCGGTGACCGGCGGGTCTCCGCCCGAATACGCGGGGGCATCGGCATAGCGCCCCAGGGCCGTCAGAGCGTCGGACCAGAGGGATTCGCGCGCGAATTCCGAGGCCACCCGCTGGAGGTACTGCCTGCGGACGTAGAGCGAGTAGTCGCCGCTGTACCGGCTCGCGTTCTTCTCCATCGCCTCGGTGTAGGCGTCGAGCCGCTTGCGCACGCCGGCGGCGTCGCCCAGCTTCGATTGCTGGCGAGCCAGAAGGATCAGCAGCGAGCCCAGCGGCTCGGGCTGGTAGTTCGTCTCGAACCCCTTCGTGCAGCCGTCGAGAACGGCGAGGGCCTCCTTCGAGACCTCGGGCCGCGGGCGGTCGAGGGCCGGCAATGCCGCGTGGCACGCCAGCTCGGCGGTCGTGCGCAGCGAGTCCTTCTTCAACCGCTCGGCCAGCGTTCGGAGCGTGGCGGTCGCGCCCGCGTCGTCGTTCGCGGCCAGCGCGAGCTGGACGCTCAGGATCGTCGCCGGCAGTTCGGCGAGCGGCTGGCCCTTGCGGGCGTCGATCGCCTTCTTCAGCTCATCCACCTTACCGGCACGGACCGCCCAGGCCGCGAGCATCGCGCCGGCGCTGCGCATCCGGCGGAGGGCGCGGGGGTTGGGCGGCGGGGCATGCAGGAAGATCTCGGTTGGGCGGCCCGGCGGCAGCACGGCGATCTTCAGGGCCTCGTAGACCCCTTGGGGCGCCGCGTGGTGCTCCTCCCAGAGCCGCTCGAGCTCCACGAGGTTGGATAGGACCTTCGGCGCGACCGGATCGGTCGAGCCCTCATCGATGCCGCGCTGGGCGAGGCGGAGGGCGCGGGCCTCCGCCGCGGTGCTGGTCGGTATGACCGGTGGTCCGGCCTGGAGCGATTCCCGCACGGCGCGGAGGTTCAGCTCGGTCAGGTCGCGCTCGGCCGCCAGCCGGGCGATCTGCATGGCCTGTTCGAAGCGGTCGAGGGTGAGGATCGGCAGTCCGCTCGCCGCGCCGGCCCGCGCGCGGTTGGCCGCCGCGGCCCGGGCCTTCGGCGTGGCGGCCTGGGCCTTCGTCGCGGCCTGGTACGCCACTTGCCGTACCGCCCGAACGGTGCCGGTCGCCGCCGCGCGGACCGGGACGCCGGACCGTCGGATCGCGCCGGGCGCGAGGGCCGCCGGGGTCGCGTCATCCGGCTTCGTTGGGCGTCGCTTCGGCGGCGAAACGACGGTTTCGAGCATCCTCGTCCAGATGGCCTCGGCCTCGCGACGGTCGCCGGAGATCAGGGCTCGTTCACCCTGCTCGCGGTACATCGCCATCAGCGTGATGTTGTCGGCCTGCCGGCGGGCGGCCTCGAAGGCGCGGGCCTCGAGCCGGTCGGCGGATTCTCGCAGCGACTTCGACGACGGATCGCGCTGGCGGCAGGCCCGGGCGACCAGCCAGAGGGGAATCTGCCGCGCCGCCTGGGCACGCTGGCGCGAGTTCGCCCGCGCCCCCGTCGGCAGCGGCTCCAGCGGGGTCTTCTCAACGACCGCCTCCAGCCGGTGAAGGGCTGGGTCGATCCGGGACGAATCCTGCAGCCCCAGCGCCACGAGCGCCTCGGCGATCGCCAGCGAGAGGTCATCGGCGTGATCCTTCCGCAACGACTCGAGGGTCTTCGCGGTGGTTTCGAGCTGACGGAGTCGTTCGGGCGCTACGGCCTCCTTGCCCGGCACGCCGATCGCCTCGGCCACGAGGCTGCGGACCCTTGCCCGGTCGAGCAGCCGGGGATGCACCAGCACCATCAAGTCCACGGCGTGCGCCGGCTTCTTCGGCTTGCTTTGCCCGGCCGCGGCGGTCGTCGGACCCTGGTTCGCACCCGGTCCAGAACGCGTCGCGCCCGACCTGCCCGTCGCGACCAACCGATCGAGCGTGGCCTTGAGCTCGTCATCCTTGAGGCCGTCGAGGGTCCGGCTGATCCCCTCGCGGCAGCGGCGGGCGATCTGCTCGCGGTCGCCAATGTAGTTGCTGGCCGAGGACGGGATCTCGCGGGCGATCGCCAGCGCCTCGCTGTACGCCGCGACGGCGTCGGCGGCGAACCCCAGCTCGGCCAGCTTGTTCGCGACCTGCGACCAGCCCATCAGGTACATCTGCTGGAGGTATTCGACGTTGTAGCCCTGCATGTCGTCGACATTTCTGACCATGTCCACCAGGATTCGCCGCGCGTCTTCCGGACGGTCCTCGCGAATGTAGATCGTCACCAGTCGCCTGGCGCAGTTGCTGTCGAGGTCGAGGCGGTTGTAGGTGTCGGTGCAGGGTCGATAGACTCCGCACTCATAAACCTGCATGGCCAGGTCGCGGGTGGCGGCGTGGTCCTCCAGCTCCGCGGCGATGGTGCCGTAGACGGTGGTCGTCAGCGCCTCGTCGCGGGTCTCGTCCAGGAAGCCGGTGATCAGTTCCTTTGTCCGGTCGAATCGGCCGAGCCGGCCGTCCACGAGCGCCCGGACGACTCGACCGGCCTTCCAGTGGGGCATCGCCTTCTGTGCCGTGTCGACCTGAGCCGAGAGCTCGTCGAGCCGACCCTGTGAGGCCGCCAGGTCGAGGAGCTTCGACATCACGGTCTTCAGCCGGCCGTCGGACGAATAGGACAGGACCTGGTCGAACGCCTCCCACTGCCTGCCCGGCGTGAAGTCTTCGGGCCGGGGCACGATCGATTCGAGCGCGTAGCGATAGACCTCGGGGTACTTCCAGATCGCATCGCCGCGGATGTAGCTGAAGACGTACTGGCGGTAGTCGGGGAAACTGTCCCAGATCCTGGCCAGGAGCGGCATCGCTCGGTCGCGGAACTTGTCGTCGGCCAGGAACTCCTGCACGGCGTCGATGATGTAATAGGGATGGCCGAGCTGGCGAAGGTCGAGCGTCTCGAACAGGGCGAGCAGGTCCTCGGATTTGCCTGCCTGCTTGAACGCGCCCGGGATTCGGTAAAACGTCCGCGAGACGACCGAGGGGTCCTTCTTGAGGATCGCCTTGTAGTGCTCGATCGCGGCTGCGGCCTGGCCGTCCTGCACGAGCTGCTCGGCGACCTGCAACCTCATCGTGAGGTCGTCCGGCCGGAGCTTCACGATCGCGGCGAGCTCGGCGCGGGCGTCATCGCGGCGGTTGGCGGCCTTGTAATAGTCGGCCAGGGTCTGGTGGAGCTGGACCGAGTTGGGCGTCTTCCCGAGCTGCTCTTTCGCCTTGTCGATGAGCTGCTCGAGCCGGCCCGAGCGCGAGAGCACGCCGATGGCGGCGAGGCGGGCGGCGTCCGGGTTGTCGGGGTTGTAGACGTTGGGATTGGACTGTCGGGCGCCGGTGGTCGAGTGCAGGATCTGCATGGCGACCTGGACCGCGACCTCGAGCTTCTCCTGGCGCTGGTACTGGAGCATCAGGCTGACGAGGGCCGCCGCCTTGTTGCCGGAGCGGCGGCGGGCGCGGCCGAGCATCGCCTCGGCCAGCTCGTGCAGGCCGAGCTGATGCATCTGGCTCGAGAGCTGGACCTGAGTATCCGTGTCGAGCCGCAGGCCGAACAGCCGTTCGGCGGCCTTGCGGGCCCGGTCGAGGTTGCCGGTCAGCGCGGCAACCCGCAGCGCCAGCTCCTCGCGCCGCCGCATCGTGGCGTTGTCCATCGGCTGGACTGCGTCGGCGGCCGCGAGCGCGTCGTCCGGCTCGCCCTGCTGCTCCAGAAGCTCGGCCAGCTCGATCCGCAGGCTCGACTCGGGCCGGGATGCCTGCGCGACCTTCGTGAACTCGGCGATCGCCTCGTGCTTGTCGTCGTTCCAGAGAAGGACGTAGCTGGCGCAGAGACGGGGATAGGCCGCGTCGGCCGGCGTCGAGGCCGATTCCGCCTGGCGGCGGAAGTGGTCGGCCAGGTCGCTCACCACGTCGTTCTGCTTGTAGATCTCGAACGCCGATCGCAGCACCTCGATCGCCGTCTCGTCCACATATTCGTTGGGCAATGGGCACGGCACGCGGACATATCGCGTCGTCTTGCCCACCCAGACCTGGTACTGGGGGACGTATCCGGGGCCGTTCGAGGCCAGCATCGCCCGGTTGGCCCGCGCCGCGGCACCGGGGCTCTGATGCTCGAACCGGCGTCGGATCGTGGCCAGCTCGTGGTCGAGGATCCGCAGTACCTCGTCGTACGCCTTCCGATCGGCGCAGACGCCCATGCCCTGCGACAGGGACGGTCCGGGCCCGGCGAAGTAGTACGAGCCCGTGTAGTAATACGAGGTGTGTCGCCCTGCCTGGAGCCGTTCGTATCGGTCGACGAGCTGGCACAACCCGTCGGCATCGCCGCGGCGTGCGGCCAGCGTGAAGGCTCCGGCGACCTGCGCGAACTGCTGCGAGCCCGCCAGCGCATCCCGGTAGAACGCTTCCTCGTCCGCCGTACGCTTCGCGCGCTTCAGCTCGTCGGAGACGTTCTGGAGGATCTGCGCCTGGGCCAGCTCGGGACGACGGGTGCGCAGGGCGTGGTAGCTGGCGAGAACGCGGTCGAGTTCCTCTTTTTCCAGCGGCGGCGCGCTGTTGAGTTCGTTGCGGCCCGAGTAGTTGTAGTACCGCATCCCCAGCCCGAGGTGCCGGCCGCCGAGGGTATAGAGATACGCCCAGTGCGCCAGCGGATCCGTGGGCGAGGAGCGGACCAGGTCACGTGCCGCGGCGAAGGCCGCCGCGTTGTCGAATCGCATGGCGCAGAGGTAAAACCAGTTCCAGAGCGCGTGCACGTCGGCAGGCTTCCGCCCGGCCGCCTTGCGGAACGCCGCAATGACGTCCTTCGACCCGCCGGTGCCTTTCCTGTCGGCGAGGCTGACCAGCCAGCCGAGCGCGGCCATCCGGGCCTGGCCAAAGTCCTGGGGCGCCCAGGCGCCGGCGCCGGGGTTGCTCAGCGTCGCGTAGTAGCCGATGGTCAGGCCGCTGGCCGAGCGGATCTCGAGCGCCGCGCCCAGGCGGTCCTCCAGCGGCATCGTCGCCTTTCGGCTGATCGACGAGGCCCGCGCGCCCTGACCCTGGAGCTTCGGATCGCGGGTCCTCGCCTTGATGATCGCGCTCTTCTCGTCATCGGAGATCCGAAGATCCAGGACCTTGCGGAACGCTGCCGCGGCCTCGTCCGTCCGGTCCAGCGCCGCCAGTGAGGTCCCGTGGCGATACAGGGCTTCCCAGTCCTCGGGCTCCTTGCGGACCATCGTCGCGGTGATCTCGGCGACCGGGCCGGGCTTGTGGTGTCCGAGCAGACTATCGATCGCCTGGAGGACCCGGTGCTGCGACTCGCCCTTGTCGGCGGCCATCTTCGACCAGACCGCCTGGGCTTCCTCGAGCTCGCCGTAGCGGGCATAAAGCCCCGCCAGGCGTGACGTCCCCTCGTCGGTCGCCGCCAGCTCGTTGAGCTGCTTCTGATAGCGTGCAGCGGCCTCGAGGTCGCCCTCCTCCTCGGCGAGCTTCGAGAGCTGCGAGAGGAGTTGCGTGTCGCGGGCGTTACTCGCCAGCAGCGGCTCGATCTGTGCGCGCGCCGAGCCCAGGTCGCCCGAGGAGGCGTAGGCCTGCGCGGTGCAAAGGGCCACGTCGCGCTGCCGCGCGCCGCCGGCGTCAGGCCGGGCGTCACGGTCCTGGTGCTGGAGCCGCGCCAACAGCCGGTCGAACTGGTTGCGCTGGAGATACAACTCGGTCATCCGGCTGACGACGCCGAGCTTCGCGTCGAGGTCCTCGGCCTTGTCGAAGGCCCGCCAGTACATCTCGATGGCCTCGTCGGTCCGGTACATGCCGGCGAGGTTCTCGGCCAGGGTGAGGATGATCTTCGGGTCGTTCGCGTTCACCCGCACGGCGCGGCGGAGGGCATCGAGCCCCTCGTCAGTCCGGCCGAGCTGGAAGCAGAGCTGCGAGAAGAATTCGTAGTGCTCGGGGTTTCCGGGCGCCGCGGCGAGCAGGTCGCGCCCCGCCTTGATGGCCGCGTCGACGCGGCCCAGCCGCGCCTCGAGCCGGGCGATGCCGGTGAGATACTCGGCGCGGTTCTTGCGATCGACCTCCGCGAGCCGGCGCAACGCGTCGGCGGCATCGCCCAGGTTGCCCGCCACCTCGCGCAGTCGGGCCGACAGCGCCCAGGCGGGCACGGATCTCGGCTCGGCCCCGACCGCGCGATCCGCCGCGCGGACGGCATCTGGGAGCCGCCCGTCGGCCTCCAGGTAGCGGGCCAGACGCATCCAGGCGGCGGCCGACGCCTCGCTGGCCTTGCTCGCGTGGAGGTCCCGCTGCATCTCGGCGATCCGGGCCGCGACCCGGCCGGCGGCCTGGTCGTTCTTGACGCGGGCGTCGAGGGCGGCCGCCTTCTCCTCATCCCTGGTGGCGAGGCTCGCCGCCGCGACCAGGTGCACGTCGGCCTCGTCGAACCGCTCCAGTCGATGGAGCAGCTCGGCCAGCTTCATCCGCAGGTCGAAGTCGTCCTTCTCCAGCTTGACCGCCTCCTCCATCGGCGGGATGGCTTCCTTCGTGTAGCCGAAGCCCGAGAGCACCTCGGCCAGCCGGCCCAGGTTGCGGGAAGTCCGGTTCGAGCCCTCCGCCATCTTCGACCACTCGGCCATCGCCTCGGCGGACCGCTTGAGCTGATGCAGGTATTCGCCGATGTATTCGCGATACTGGGGATTGCCGGGTGCTTTCTCGATGGCCCTGCGGTAGAGCGCTAGCGCATCGTCGACCATGTCGATCTGCCGAAGCAGATCGGCGACCTGGGCGATCGTCACGGTGTCGTCGGGCTTCGTCTCCAGCAGCTTCCTCCAGATGGCGGCGGCCGTGGCCAGACGCTCGGCCACCGGCCGGTTCGCGTCGCGCATCACCAGCGCGCCCCAGT
>DAIDHB010000475.1 GCA_027452145.1 Planctomycetales bacterium | reverse complement strand
CCGGGCTCGGACCGCAGCCACACACACCGAGGTTCCGAGCCCCCGTCAGGGGGCGATCGGACGTAGCCGGGGGGCGTCAGCCCCCCGGGTCAGACCGCCGCCTCACACACCCAATCCTCTCGACGGACCCTCGCGGCCGCGAGGGTGACACGATGTCGGGGAGATGAGGGTTCGCCTGGCGGCCCGGGGGGCTGACGCCCCCCGGCTACGTCCTGACGCCCACTTCGTGGGCTCCTGGGACAGCTTCTCAGTACTGATCGCTCGAGATGACCTCGCCGGCCGCCCGGGTGATCAGCGCCTTGAGCGTCGGAAGGCTGATCGTCCTCTTGATGAAGTGGACCGACCCGTCGGCGAACAGGGCGTTGAACCCGCCGGGGTGGTTCGAGAAGGCGCCGAAGAGCGTCTGCCGATCGCCGGCGGCGGCCTGGTCGAACTCGATGTCGTCGGGCTTGGTCCAGATCACGGCGTCCTTCGCCTCGACGACCAGGATCGTGTTACTCGTGCCGTCGGTGACCTGGGCGATCTGCGTTCCCTTGCCCGCCTCGAACATCGCGCCCGGACCTCGGAAGACCTGGTACGTGGTCATCCCCGGCCCGGTCGGCTTCCAGCTCGGGCAGAGATAGGTCTGGGGCATTTCTTTGATGAGCGCCTTGTTGTGGGGGCTGTCCCACGGCTCATCCAGCTTGAACTTGTTGTAGAGTGACTGACACTCGATGTAGGGCAGGATCGCCACCCGCCAGCTCAACAGCGGCTTGCCGTCCTTGTCGGTGATCGCCGGCTTGGGGAAGTTGTCGAAGGCGCTGGCGTAGTTGTGCATCGCCAGGCCGATCTGCTTGAGGTTGTTGGTGCACTGGGCCCGCCGCGCGGCCTCGCGGGCCGACTGCACGGCCGGCAGCAGCAGGGCGATGACCACGGCGCTGCTCGCCGGCGAGCTGACCCCGGGAACCGACTCGCGACCAATCAGGCTGATCCCCTGGTCGTCGACGGCCAGGGCGAGCGTGGTGGGGAAGAGCCGGCTCGTCAGCTCGTCGGCGGTGGGAACCTGGTCGGGGGCGATCTGCAGCATGGGACCCGCCGGCTTGCCCGCCTTGCGGCGATCCGCGGCGATCGCCGCGTTGATCTGCGGGACGAACGTTGGGATCATGGCGACGACCCCCGGGATGCTGTCGCGCGGATCGCTCACGGTCAGGAGGATCATGCCGCGCGGCAGGCGGCGCGCCACCGGGGCAAACGCGCCCGTGGGCTTCCAGACGCCGTCGGGGGCCTTCGGCTGCATGGCCTTGTTCGCGGCGGGCGTCGTGGCGCCGATCGCCAATCGGTCGGGGCCAAGCAGGATGGTCGGCTGGAGCGCCGCCAGCGGGCCGGGCGGCAGCGTGCCGGGGGGGAAGTTCAGCACGTAGCCGTTCTGCTGGCCCGCGGCCCTGGTGAACTCGATCGCCGGCGCGTTGCCGCCCCGCGCGGCCTGCTGCTGGCGGATCAGGTCGTTGACGCGGGCGATCAGCGTGTCGAGCGACTTCGCCAGCGCGGCCTCGTCGCGCACCTCGAAGGTCAGCGTGACGCCGTTGAACAGGCTGAACATCGCCACCATCGGGTTGGCCATCGCGCCGGCCGGCATCTCCATGAAGAAGCTCGCCTTCGGGCCGATCCGCGCCAGGATGTCGTTGCGCAGGTTCACCCCAAGTTGCTGCTCGATCGCCCCCTCCATCGCGGGGATCTGGTCGGCCATCTCGGGCTTCTGGGTCTTCATGATGTCGAGGACCCTGTCGTAGGTCTTCGCCATGTCGATCGAGACCACGGTAAACCCGGTCAGGTCGGCCGGGATCGGCGGCAGCGAGTCAATTGTGAACGACGGCTGGTCGAACAGCGCCAGGATGCCCCGCCGGGGCGACGGCACGACGGCTCGGATCTCCGAGCGGATCGCGTCGTCCTGGAAGCCCCAGACCATCTCGAGCCGCTTGACCCCGTCGAGGCCGAGCTTCACCGCGTCGGGCGGCATGGGCGGAAACGCGGTCAGGTCGATGAAGCCCACATTCGCCGGCTGGAACCCGTCCCGGCTCTTCGCCAGCCCCGTCCGGATCGGATGGTCGATCGCGTTGGGTGCCTTGCCGTCGAGCACGGCGAGCACCGTATCCGGGTCGGTGGAGAAGACCAGGTCGCCCTTCTCGAACCACCAGGTCATGTCGCCGCTGGCGGCGTGAATCGTCCGGCCCGCCTTCTGGACGGGTGCCGGCGCCGGGCCGGCCTGGCCGCGCTCCTTTCGGCTGTGCTCCACGGCCTGGTCGATCACCCGGCGGATGACCGGCTGGTCGCCGCCCCGGACGACGATCACGACCTTGGGAGTCTGGGGTGCCTCGCCCCACGCGCCGATCACGCCCCCCTTGCTCGCCACCATCTTCGCCAGGGCGATCGTCTCTTCCGCCTTGATCGGCGGCCGCTCATCGGCCGAGGCATAGGCCATCTCGAGCCCCTGGCGGGCGAGGTCTTCCAGCAATGCGCCGGTCTTCGTCTCGGTCAGGATTTTGTACGCCGCGGTCGCGTGCCAGGCGTCGGGATGGGCGTCGAGTCCCTCATATTCCAGGTACATGGCCAGCTTCTGCCGGGGCACGTACCGCGCCAGGCTATCGCCCGGCTTCGCCTCCTGGGCCTTCGCGATCCCCCACGAGCCGCCCGATAGCACGACGACGCCCAGCAGCCAGCCGATGACTCTCCGGCCGGTCGAGCCGGCGGAGGGTCGTGTTGCCCCTCGGTCCCTCATTGTCCGTCTCCTGGTGCTCCCGAGATGCATCGGCCGGGTGCGCCCGCCCGCGCCGACGTTCGACGCGAGCCCGGACGCCGGCCAATCCGCCCGACGATTGTCAGCGACGATCAGACCGCATGCAAGTGGGAATCTGGCCGTGACGTTGATGTTCGGCCGGCCGGCGAGCGCACGGTTCGTCCGGGATTTCGAAGAAAATGCGTGCGCGCCCGGCGGCACGACCCTCTTACACTGAGGGAGTGTGGTAAGGGGCGACTCCAGGAGCCGAGCAATCACAACCATGACCGGCGGAACAACGGCCGCGGGCCTGAAGCATCTGGGCGACCTCTTCGGCGGCGGGACGGCCGTCGGCCTGGGCGATGGCGAGCTGCTGCGGCGCTATGCCGCGGCTCGCGATGCCTCGGCATTCGCCGCGCTCCTCGCGCGGCACGGCCCGATGGTCGCGGCGACCTGCCGCGCCGTGCTCCGCGACGCGCACGACGCCGAGGACGCCTTCCAGGCGACGTTCCTGGTGCTGGCGCGCCGGGCCGGGTCGATCCGCGCCGGCGACGCGCTGGCCGGCTGGCTGCACCGCGTCGCACGCCGCGCGGCCGTGCAGCGGAGCATCGAGATCCGGCGCAGGCGTCGAGTTGAGTCGGAGGCCCTCGCGATGGACGTTCCCGAGAATCGCTCCCGGTCCCCGCTCGATCCCGACGAGCTGGCGATCCTGCACGAAGAAGTCGACCGCCTGCCCGATCGCGAGCGTCTTCCTGTGGTGCTGTGCGACCTCCAGGGCCAGACTTACGAGCAGGCCGCCGACCGACTCGGTTGGACCGTACCGGCTCTGTATCACCGCCTGGCCGCCGGCCGCAAGCGGCTCCGCGGGCGACTAATGCGGCGCGGGATCACCGCGGCCGCGGCGGGCGGGCTGGTCGAGTCGTCGCGCAATCTCGCCCACGCGGCGCCGGTGCCGGCGTCGTGGACCGCATCGGCCCTCGCGGCGGCGACCGGCGGGCCCGTCCCCGCCTCGGCGGCCACGCTGGCCCACACCCTTTTGCGGAGCCTGCTCATGACCCGATTGAAGTTCGTCGCCGTGGGTGTCCTGGCAACGGCCGCGCTCGTCGCTTCGGGGATCTCGGCAGCGCTCGCCGGTCGGCCCGATCCGCCGAAGGCTCCGAGGGTCGCCGACGGGCCCAGGACAGATGACGCGGAGCCCGCTCGCAAGGTGACGCTCGTCGTCTCGACGGGCGAGCTGACAAACGGCACCGGCATGGCCGGTGTCCGTGTCACGCTTCGCACGTGGAACCCCGACAAACGCACGACCGCCTCGACCGATGCGTCGGGCATCGCCCGGTTCCAGGTCGCGGCCGACTGCCGCTATCTGGTTCTGCACGCCGAGCGCGAGGGATTCGTTCCCGCGTTCATCCGCTGGGGGCCGCTGGATGGAGCGGAGCCCATGCCGCAGCAGTTCCGCTTTGCGATGGAGAAAGCCATCACGATCAGCGGGAAGGTCGTCGACCAGAACAATCTGCCGCTCGCTGGCGCCACGGTCGTCATCGACGTCGACCGCGCCTACCCCGGCACCTCGCAGAAGGTCGAGCTGATGTTCCGCTCGACCGTGACCGACCCCGACGGCCGCTGGTCCTTCTCGTGCATCCCACCGAAGCCCGATGCCATCAAGGTCACAGCCTATCATTACCTGTGCTTGACCGAATACACCTGGTTCGTCCCGGAGGAATTTCAACCAGTCTCGGCCCTTCGCGACGGCTCGGCGACCCTGCGCCTCCGCCGCGGCACGCTCGTCGAGGGCACCGTGGTCGGGCCCGACGGCCGACCCGTCACCGACGCCGAGATCATCATCGGCGACAATCGCCGCGTCGGCAACTTGATCCCGCCCATCAAGGCCGACGCCCAGGGCCGGTTCACGCTCGGCTTCAAGCCGGGCATCGCCACGACCCTGTTCGCTCGCCATGTCGGCTTCGGGCCGGCGATGGAGCGGATTCGTATCGCGGACGATCCGAAGCGCGTCACGCTCCGGCTTCCCGCCCCGCGCAGGATGAGCGTCCGGGTGGTGGACCGTAACGGCAAGCCCCTGCCGAACGCGGCGGTCAGCGTCCGCTCCTGGCATGGGTCGGAAAGCCTGGACGCCGACTTCCAGCCCGAAGGAAATGGTCGATTCACCTGGAACGACGCGCCGCCGGACGAGGTGCGGATCTCGGTCGGAGCCGAGGGCCATCGAGGAGAATCGAACATTACGATTCAGCCGGGGCAGTCGATCGATGTCGCCCTGGGCCCCGAACGCAAGACCCGGATCGAGGGCACCGTCACCGACGCCCGCACCGGCCGGCCAGTTCCTCGGTTCACGCTCAGGCGCGGCTCGGTCTGGACGGGGCGGCATCTCCCGGCCTGGTATCCGGTCGACGCGGAGGCCGTGAAAGGCCCCGGCCGGTTCGAATTCGACACACGCGAGGAGATCGGCGACCGGGTCCTGCTCCGCGCCGAGGCCGAGGGCTATTTGCCGGAGGATTTCCCCATCGCGGCCGCGGGCGGGAAGACGCAAACCCACGCCTTCCGCCTGGTTCCCGCCGGCCCGATCCGGGGCACGCTCCAGAAGCCCGATGGCTCGCCGGCCCAGGGCGCCTTCGTCTATCTCGAGACCGGCGAGGGCCAGCTCCGGCTGGACAACGGCGACTTCTACCGCGGCGAGAAGCGGCTCCGCGCGACGACCGACCGCGACGGCCATTTCGCCCTGCCGCCGCAGAAGGATGATTACCTGCTCGTCGCCGTCAGTGATGCGGGATACGCCATCTTCCCTCGCGGCGACGTCCGAGAAGGCGGGGCGATCCGTCTCCAGCCCTGGGCGCGGATTGAGGGGACTTACAAGCTAGGCGGCGTGCCCATGGCGGGCGTGGAGCTGCACTCGTTCGACGACGATTATCCGCCGTACGACGGTCGGCTCCACGTCCAGGACTATCTCCTGGCGAAGACTGACGACGCCGGCCATTTCGTGATGCCGCGCGTCCTGTCCGGGCGCCGCGTCATCCGCCAGCGAGTGCCCAACAACCTCGAGTTTCGGTTCTGGCCCGTTGATCTGGCCACGGTCGACGCCCAGGGCGGCCGCACCGTGCAGCTCAAAATCGGCGAGAGCGGCCGCACCGTCGTCGGCCGGTTCCAGATCCCCACATCATCGGCCTGGATGGTCCGCAAGGCATCGATTGAGCCAATATCATCCGGCAATCCGAAACACCCATCGATCGGAGTTCACATCACCAACGACGGCCGATTCCGGGCCCTCGACCTGCCGCCTGGCGATTACGTGATGAACGTCGCGCTCCACGAGCCGCCGCCCGACAGTTCGTGCGGTTGGGGCCGGCTGGTCGCCGCCTATCGGCATGAGATCCACGTCTCGGGCGGTCCAGACGAAGGCCCGCTCGACCTGGGCGATGTCCAGCCCGCCGAGATTGGCGGAAAACCGCTCGCACCCGGCGACCTCGCGCCCGATTTCGCCGTCAAGACGCTCGATGGTCAGGAGCTGAAGCTCTCGCAGTTCCGGGGCCGGTATGTGCTGCTCGACTTCTGGGCCACCTGGTGCGCCCCCTGCATCGCCGAGATGCCAACGATCGACGCGATCCACAAGGCCCACGGCGCCGACCGCCGATTCGCGGTTGTGTCGCTCAGCCTGGATGACAAACCGGCCGACGCTGCGAGCTTCATCAAGGCCCAGGAGTACGGCTGGACCCAGGGCCACGTCGGGCCCGATTCGCCGGTCGTCGCCGCGTATGGCGCGACGGCGATCCCGGCGACGTTCCTCATCGGGCCGGATGGCCGGATCCTCGCGGCCGGGCTCCGGGGTGAAAAGCTGAAGTCCACGGTCGCCGGGGTGCTCGATCCGCCCGCGGCCAGGTAACTCCAGGCGAACCGGCGACGTGAGTCGCCGGGCCCCTCACTTCCGCGGACCCGACGACCGGCGGCAGAGGACCCGGCAACTGACGTCGCCGGGTCGTCTCATCCCACCTGCAAAATCACCACAAACTGCCTCCGAGCAGTCCTTCCCCACACGCCCGGGACGCAAATTGGCGAACTCGCCGCCAATTCTCGTCGTATCGACGTCTATCATCCCGGCCGATCGCCCAGACGAGCGGCCAGAATGGGAGAAACGACGTCCCCGCACGGGACTGGGACCACGGAAGGACACAAACCATGGACCGCCGCGAGCACGACCAGGCGGACCGGAAGGCCCGCTCCCGCCGGAGGTTTCCCGCCGCCGTCGAGACCCTCGAGGATCGTCGGCTGCTGAGCTACTACGGCTCGTACAACTCCTACTATAACCAGACCTACTACCAGGCCCAGATCGTCCGCCATCAGTACGACCAGTTCGTTAGCGAGGTGAAGCGGATCGAGCTGGCCTCGCAGGCGACGCCGGCCGAATACCTGGCGCTGCGAGACGACGCCCGCGCGATCTCGAACACCGCGACGCCCGACCCGGGCCTGTCGCGCCAGGCCGTCCAGTACAAGGCCGTCGAGACGTCGCTGGAACTGGATCGGGCGCCGCTGTATGGCTGGCTGGGGAACTCGGGCTGGGCCGGGATCAACGCGCGGTTGACCTCGGATCTCTCGGGCCTGAACGTCCCCTCGACGCTGATCGCGCAAACGGTCGCCGACATGAGAACCCTGGCGACATCGGCGAACGTCGGGCCCTTCGACTACGCCGCGGTGACGAACGACTTCACGTCGCTGCGCAACGCCGAGCAATCGCTGCCGTCCAGCTCGGGCTATCACTTCGAGGACCCGAGCCTGTTCTACACCCAGCACCTGCGCGGGTTCTTCCGCGGCTGGGGCGTGCAGAAGGTCCAGGCGCGCGGCCAGCTCGACCGCGACCTCCACGCCGCCCAGAGCCAGGCGGTTACGAGCCCGGCGGGTGCGGTCGTCGTGACGCGCGACGTGGGGATCCTCCAGAAGATCGGCGCCGCGATCCCCAGTACCACGAACGAGACCTTCGGCGCCACCTACGTCGCGGCGTTCGCGCAGGGCCCGCCCTCGCCAACGGCCGTCGCCCAGCTAGGCACGAGCCTGGTGACGGTCCTCGGCCCGGCCGCCACGCCGTCGCGCGTCGCGTGGGTCGATCGCCTGGCGAACGACGCACCCGCATTCGACCAGGCCCTCGGCGGTTCGGCTTCAAGCATCGCCACGATCGTCGCCGACGTCGCCGCGCTGGTCGACGCCGGCAGCGGCGAGTCGCTCAACCCCTTCAAGATCAACGTCCGCCCGGGCTGAGCAGGATCGGAGTCCGCGGACTTAACCGCGAAAACCGCGAAAGACGCGAAAAGGACAGGCAATAAGACCATATGAGGATTTCGCCCGTCGCCGGCTCGCGGTTTGTTCGGTGTTCGGCGGGCTCATGAGGCCCGCGCCCAACTTACGCGCGATCGCAGCCGACGCGGACGCGGCGTGCCGACCACGATCAGGATCTGCATCCCATTTCCTTTTCGCGTTTTTCGCGGTTAAGTCCGGATTCTTCGAATTTCCTCAGCACCGCGCCAGGCAGGCCCCTGGCGATTTCGCGGTTAGAGCGCATTGCAGATGGATGGCTCACGGTGGGGCCGGGCCGGCCAGGAGTCTGTGCCGGCAGGGCTCCGAGCCCCCGTCAGGGGGCGATCGGACGTAGCCGGGGGGCGTCAGCCCCCCGGGACCGG